>JAQXTA010000052.1 GCA_029219245.1 Lachnospiraceae bacterium
GTTTTTCAAATCTGTTGATGCATTCTTCTTCAAAATATCTTATACTGTTAACCATAGAGAACACCTTTCTTTGTTTTCGTATTTTGGTTTGGTCACCTAATACTTTATCACAAAGTGGTGTTCTCTTCTCATTTAATCCGAATAAAATTTTACGCTAGCATTCTATCATTTTTATGAACCACCACAAACAACTTACCCAAACCAAATTCTCAGATACCCCTCTTCAAATTTCGCCTGGGTTATTTCTTTGTCTGCAAATTCCTTTGGCACCGGAAAACGGCGTGTTTCATTTTTGACTCCGATAATCAACTCCCTGTCTGCCTGTTTAAGCTGCAATTCTTCTTTATTGGCAAAAGGAAGATAAATCTTTATTGTTCCCTGTTTTGCATCGATTTTATAAATTTCTTCCCGGAATAAAATGGCATTGGGGTCACTTTCTCCGTAGATTTCACTGCCAACCTTTTTCAAGATTTCCAATGTACGAAGCTCCTGTTTCTGCAATTCTACATAGAAACAAGGTACCACACCAAAGCTTTCTCTGATTTCGCTAAGTGCTTCTTCCTGCATCTGTATCCATTTGCTGAAATACCCTTCCATTGCCGCCTTTGGGTAAATCCGGTTCACAATAACGGCATCCACATTGTAATTGTACAAATACAGACAGGTGAAGTTTCGTTTAGCCTCCTGAATGACAATACGCTCCGGTGTGGTAACAACGCGCAGACTGACAATCTCTTTGTTTAACATCAGCTTCTGCAGCTTTTCCATTTTCTCCATAACATATTGGATGTCTTGGAAAACGTCATCCTTTGGCATTGGAATTTTCATGGCTTTCTCCACAAGTGGCCCTGCTGTCTTAGCCGCTTTCTGTTTCATCGGCAATACCTTGTTGATAAAGTCAGAAAGTCTTTCCGGGTATTTTAAAAGGGAAAGTGTTTCTCCGGTTGGTGCACAATCCACAATCATCGTGTCATACTCCCCGCTTTCGCTGAACTCTAATATTTTAAACATCGAAAAAAGCTCTTCCAGTCCCGGAAAAACCAGTAATTCTTCGACCTCGATGCCGCTTTCGCTCTGCATGGTCAGAAGTCTTTTCATATATTCCTTCAGATTTCCCCAGCTTTTTTCGCTTTCGTATACGGTATCAATTTCCATGGCAAAAAGATTGTCTGTTATCTTAACCGGCTCCTTTTTTATTTCCATCGCAAAGGAATCACCCAGACTATGTGCCTGATCTGTACTCATGACAAGAACCTTTTTCCCTTCCGTAGCAATCTGGCATGCCGCTGCTGCCGCCATACTGGTTTTTCCTACGCCACCTTTTCCTGTATAAATGATAATTCTCATTCAATATCCACCTTCTTCACATTTGTTTTTGTGTTGCTCTCTTCTGCTGTTTCCTTTTTGGAGGTATTGTATTGCTTCACAGCTTCTGCTGCCAGTTCCATAAACATTGCCTTTAATTCCTGTTCTATCACATCCAGATGTTCTCCCATCTCTTCCGGAAACAATGCCCGCAGTGCCTTTTTCTGATAATGTCCCGCAAGCTCTAACCGTTCTAATATCTCTTTATTCATCTTGTTCTCCCCCTTTTTCAAACTGAATATGCAGTACACCGTTCTCAAGCTTGGCGGCTGTAATAGTATAGTTTCGTAAAACATTTGGCAGCGGAATATTACGCTTGAAGTTTTTTACCTTGATAACCACATCCGTCCCCGACTGGTACAAGTCCAGCTCTTTTTTATCCGCTCCGGGCAGCGCCACAGTTAATTCATAGCCCTTATCATTCATCCGGAACATTTCCCTTCCGGTAATTTCCCTGCTTGCAAATACCTCGCCCTTGGATAGTGCATCTTCAATAATTCTGGCAACGGCTTCTTTTCCCCTCAACTCTTCTTCATACCAGGGAATCTCATAAATCGGGAGCTCCCGGAAACAGTTCTTTATTTCCGCAATATATTCCTTCTGAATCTTCAGCCATTCGTCAAAAAAGGAATTGTCAATGTCTGGCGGTAAAATCCGGTTGATATATAAGCCATCCACATGAAAGTTATACAAATTCATATACATATAGTTGCGTTTGGTTTCCTCGACCACCATCTTCTCCGGTGTCGTTACAATCCGGACACTCGTTATCTCCCGATCTTTAAACAGTTCTTGCAGCTCCTGCAGCTTTAAATACAGTCTTTCGATATCATTCATCGCTTTCCTGTTTGGCAGCTCCACTTTATAAAAAGCTTTTGATACCGGGGAAAGAAGTCTTACTGCCACCTTTCCAATCGGAAACAATTTTTCCATGTACCAGGAAAGTAACTCCGGAAATTTCAACAGCGACAATGTTTCTCCGGTAGGTGCGCAGTCCACTATAATTCGGTCATATCTTTCGGTCTTATACAGCTCTGCTATTTTTAACAGGGAAAAAAGTTCTTCCATGCCCGGCATCATCCCCATATTTTCAAAGCTGTTGTCCTCTGTCTGTGGCAACATTTTGGTAATGCAACTGATAAAAGACTGGAAATCATGCTCCATCACATATTCCGGGTCAATTTCATAAGCATCCAGATTTTCCAAAATCTCTGTGGGCTCTTTTCCCAGCATTCTACCGAAAATATCGCCTAGATTATGTGCCATATCGGTACTGACCAGAAGTGTCCTTTTCCCTTCCAAGGCACTTTTGATGGCATGCGCTGCAGCCACACTGCTTTTGCCGACTCCTCCCTTTCCGGTAAAAATATAGATTCTCCCATTGTTTTTTTCCATCCCATTTCCTCCTTTTATTTCGAGTTATGAATAGTTCGTATTCCGAAGTATTTGTTCAAAAGGAAGCAGCATGGTTGTCCTGCTGCCTGCTTTTAGTTAATTTCTATTTTACGGATCTTTTTCTTATGCTCCTCTTTTTTGCGTTCCTGCTTTAAAACCGTTACGACCTGATTTGCCATCTTATAGAAGAGTTCCATCTCTTCTTTGGAAAAAGCAGTGATAATCTGCATGGCATAATAAGAAAATTCATCTACCAATGCCTGCACCTGCATAGTTCCCTTTTCCGTCAGCTGAATCATCACGACTCTTTTATCTTCCTTACATCTGTTCCGCAGAACAAAGCCGTTTTTTTCCATTTTGGCAATAATCCCTGTTGCAGTATTCAATGGCGCATGTATATACTGCGCGATTTCGGTCATATTGGCTTCTTCTCTCCGATAGAGAAACCAGAAAACCAACACTTCGTTTTTCGAACAGTTTAAAAGAAGGTTATTCCAGATATCGGTGGATAAAAGTTCTTTGATTTCCTCAATAAAACCAAACACATCCTCCTGTCGTTTTATGCTGTCTGTCTTATCCTCTTTCACCGTTTTCTCCTTGTCTGCCATACTGCCTGTATGTATTCTGCTCACAGCTCGATAATACTTCGTTCTTCGAAGTAATTTAATTCTACATCCGAAGTATTTTCCTGTCAACTATTATATTCTTCTTGAATGGCATTCTCCAGTTTCTTCCGCTGTCTTGCAAAAAGCGGCACATAAAGGCAGATGGCAAGAATCCCCAATGCAATTATGACAATTCCCCCGTATACCATCATTTGTCCTATTGTCATTTTAACCATCCTCCTTCTTCAAGCTGATTATAAAGGCTGTCCAAAAGCTGCATTTCCACATCCTGACTGCCCTGCGGCGTATCGGCACACAAATCCTTTGCCTTCTCATAATACTGTATGAAATCCGCATACTGCCGGTTTGCATTTTCCTCCTGATTCTGCTTTTCTACTTCAAGAAATGCCATTCTTTTATAAGTATTATAATTCTCTGCATCCATCTCTAACATTTGGTCAAGCATAGCCTGTGCCTTCTCAAGCTGTCCCATTTTCTGGTACAAAATAACAATATTGTTATAGGTAAGATAAGTACCCCAGCCCTGGTCAATCACTTCCTGCAAAACCGCAACGGCACTTTCTCCATAGCTGTCCTCCCCTGTCAGCTCCTGCAAATCAATATACGTCTGGGCAAGGCGCTCATAAATAAGGAGTCTGTTTTCCAGCCCCACTTCAGTACGCGCTTTCTCCAGAAGACTTTGGGATTTCAAAAGATATTCTAAATTGTCATTGCCGTCTTCTGCCGTTCTGAGCGCCCCATCCTGCTCCCGGTATACCATATCGCAGATGACATAGGCCCGCATACGGATATAATCATCCTCTGTATCAGAAATACACTGCTGCAAATCCTTCTCTGCGCCCTCGTAATCTCCCTTTGCCTTTTTCAATTCACCATTTGCCAGAAGAAGGTCTATGGAAGAAATTCCCTTCTCTTCCGCTTCCTTCAAGGCTTCTTCTGCCTTGTCCACCTCATTGTTGCGCACAAGAGAAATGACATAATCCCGATAAAACTCCGGTCTTGTGTCCTCCATTTTGATGGCTGTCCGATAGGCGATAATGGCATCCGCATACTGTTCCAGTTCAAAGCGGCAGTTTCCCAGAATGAAATAGATATCCGCCATCATTACCTGCTCATAAAAGCCTTCCTCCGGAAGAATGGTTTCCTCTATGTATGCAATTGCTGTTTCGTATTCTCTCTCCTCATAAAGATATCGTGCTTTCTGGAAATAGGCTTCTAGCCGCTCCGGTTTAAGCTGTATTGCCGTATTATATTTCTCTTCTACCAGCGTTTCCTCCGCTTTTTCTGCTACCGCATCCGAAAGCATCGCTACCGCCTGCACATATGCCTCTTCCTTTTCTACCTCCAACTGCCGTTTTCCAAAGAAAGTAAGCAGAACACCGATTCCAATTCCAACCACCGTTGCCAGAAAAATCATTTCCTGCTTGATAACCATCTTTTTATAACGGAAATCATACTTATGAATTTTCCGGAAAGCCTGCAGCATATCCTCTGCTGTCTGAAACCGTTTCCCCGGATCCTTGCTTAATGCCTTCATCAAAATAATGCTGATACTCTCCCCGATGGAATCATCCAGCTCCGATGGTTTAACAATTTTCTCCGGGTCGCTGTCCGGTTTGATGCCTGTCAAAAAATGATAAAGGGTTGCTGCAATACTATACACATCAGAACGCACATCCAT
>JAQXTA010000053.1 GCA_029219245.1 Lachnospiraceae bacterium
CATGGCATATAAAGTGAAGTACGGCGCGTAGGACGGTGCGTGGCATACAGGGCAAAGAGCATCTTGAAATGCGGTATATGGCACATGCGCGAAATGCGGCATATTAAATAAAACATGGCATATAATTTAGAAAAAATAAAAGAAGGATATGCCTTGTTTTCGATAAGAAAGAGATGGAGAGGGGCAGAGCAGCCACATATGGCTCTGCCCTTTTTGGCGGGACTGATGGCCGGTATCCTGTTCGTCTATTTCCATGCGGATTCCTGGAGCGCACAACATCAGGCGGCAAATTCCGCATTAATAAAGCGGCTGGGTACGATGGAGCTGGATACAGGGACGTTTTTCTGGTATGTCCTGCGCAAGAGACTGGCAGTTCTCTGGACGCTGGCTATCCTGGCAACGACCTTTGCCGGCATGGTCACAACTTACCTGTTTGTGTTCTGGGCGGGAATCAGTGCCGGAGTGATGGCATCTACGCTCGTTCTGCAGTTCGGGATTAAGGGAGGGATTCTCTTTGCGGGAGGACTGCTGCCCCAATACCTGTGTTATATCCCGGCCTTCCTGATGATGTTTGCGTGGTGCATGAGAGTGTATTTGCAGCTTTACGGCGGAGAATACAGTGCATATCAGGAGGAGGAAGGTGGCAGGAGAAAACGGCTGATCCCGACAATTCTGATCGTCCATGGAGTTGTCATAACGGGAGTTTTTCTGGAAAGTTATGTTAATCCCAATTTTATTGCAGAGATATTAAAAATTTTTTAAAAGCCTGTTTTACAAGATATGGTGTCTTGACAAAACGGGCTTTTCGATATGTTGTGTATCCTGCATAAAATGGGACTTTTGTGGAAAAAAATGGAGAAAATAGCATTTGATTTTCCCATGGAACCTTATTATAATATCTTTTAGACAGCTTTTTTCACCGAAAAGAGAAAGCTTATGAGGAGAGGTATCGATTTCATGCAGAATGAGATAATGGGGTTCATTTCCTATTTACATAACGTGAAAAAGAAATCCAGCAATACGGAATTGTCCTATAAGCGTGACTTATGTAAACTTCAGAGTTATATGGAGGAGCGCGGGATCCATTCGTTTGCGGAGATCACGTCCGCGGATCTGCACGCCTATGTGTCGTATCTGAATGACAATCATTTTGCATCGGCCACAGTTTCCAGAAATATTGCATCCATCAAGGCGCTGTATCAGTATCTGTTGGCAGAGGGAATCGTATCTGAGAATGTTGCAGAGGAGTTGAAAGCTCCCAGGATCGAGAAAAAACTTCCGGAAATACTGACGATGGAAGAAGTAGTGTGTCTGCTGAATCAGCCGTCAGGGGACAGCATAAAGGAGATTCGTGACAAGGCCATGCTGGAACTTCTTTATGCAACCGGTATCCGCGTGACGGAACTGATCACACTTTCCATTCATGATCTGAATCTGCAGATGAGTTTCATTCTGTGCAGGGACAGCAATAAGGAGCGGCTTGTGCCTTTTGGCAAAGAAGCGCGCGCAGCGCTGGTGCGTTATCTGGAGAAAGCGAGAGACCAGCTGCTTGGCGGAATGCCGCAGGACGTGCTCTTTGTGAATTGTTCCGGACAGCCGATGAGCCGTCAGGGATTTTGGAAACTGATCAAATATTATGCGAAGAAGGCCGGTATTCAGGCCGATATCACGCCGCATACGCTCAGACATTCGTTTGCGGCACATCTGGTGGAAAACGGTGCGGATCTGCGCAGCGTGCAGGAGATGCTGGGACATTCCGATATCTCCACGACACAGATCTATGCGAATATGAATCATAACAGGATCAGAGAAGTATATGCAAAGGCTCATCCGAGAGGATGAGCCTTTTTTAGGTTTTCGCGCCATGGGCGCGTTCATACTATTCGTAATCGGCGATATCGTAGATCAGCCGTTCGCTGTCTTCCCAACCGAGACACGGATCGGTGATGGATTTGCCATAGACGCCGTCGCCGATCTTCTGGCAGCCTTCCACCAGATAACTTTCGATCATCACGCCTTTGACAAGTTTGTGAATATCCCTGTTCAGCTTGCGGCTGTGCATGACTTCTTTTACGATGCGGATCTGCTGCTCAAACTGTTTGTTGGAGTTGTTGTGATTGGCATCGATGATCGTTGCGGGATTCATCAGATCCATTTTGTTGTACATCTCCAACAGGCTGTTCAAGTCTTCGTAATGGTAGTTGGGCAGGCTGCGTCCGTATTTATTGACAGAGCCGCGCAGAACGGTGTGCGCCAGGGGATTACCGGTGGTGTTGACCTCCCATCCGCGGTAGATAAAGGAATGAGGATGCTGAGCCGCAAATACGGAATTCAACATAATAGAGAAATCACCGCTGGTGGGATTTTTCATACCTGCAGGCACATCAAATCCGCTGACAGTGAGGCGGTGCTGCTGATCCTCCACGGAGCGGGCACCGATGGCAACATAGGACAGGATATCCTGTACATAGCGCCAGTTCTCGGGATAGAGCATCTCGTCCGCAGCGGTAAGCCCCGATTCCGCAATGGCGCGGATGTGCATTTTTCTCATCGCGATGAGACCGGCGAGAAAATCAGGCTTCTTCTCGGGATCCGGCTGATGCAGGATTCCCTTGTAGCCTTCCCCGGTTGTGCGGGGCTTGTTCGTATAGATACGGGGAATCAGGATGAGTTTGTCC
>JAQXTA010000054.1 GCA_029219245.1 Lachnospiraceae bacterium
GAGAATAAATTGTAATATGAGGTGCCATCCGGCACCTATTTTTTATATGTAAATCTTTTTACCCAGATTATTGTTTATCCATTCTTCCAGCTTATCTTCTGGAACGAGGTATTGATTTCCTATTTGAATGGAAGGAAAACCTTTCATTTTCATAAGTGCGTAGGCTTCTTCACTCTGGTCTTGATACAGAACTTATTCTGATGTTGATTGCTGAAAAGAGTAATGAAGTGAAAAAATGGGGGTAGACATAAAAAAAACCCTTGAAAATCAAGGGTTTTTCAAGCTGCTGACGGGAATCGGACCCGTGACCTCCGCACTACCAATGCGACGCACTACCGACTGTGCTACAGCAGCATGGATTTCAAAGTAGCCTGAGCCACTTATCGAACCGAAGTGTATTGTATCATAGGATATTTTGCTTTGTCAATACCTATCTACTTTTCTTTTGCAATTGCCTTTTTCAACTTGGTCTTGATGCGTTGCAATGCATTGTCCGTAGATTTCTCATCCCTGCCAAGCACCTTAGCTATCTGCGTATAACGCATTCCGGTCATGTACAAATCAAGCACCTGTTTTTCAAAATTTGATAGCTCCTTATCAATGGTTCTTTCAAGCTGTTCTACATTTTCCTTATCAATTAACATTTCTTCCGGACTCTGTTCCGATTTCCGGGCAAGAATATTGACCAGGGCTGCTTCCTCCTCGCTGCCATCACGATTTTCCTGTGCCGTTGCATAGAGGGAAATATAGGTATTTAACGGAATATGCTTTTGTCTTCTGGAAGCCTGTACTGCCGTATACATCTGTCTGGATATACACAAATCCGCAAAGGTAAAGAAACTGGCATCTCTGCCGCTGTCAAAATCTCTGACAGCTTTAAAAAGACCAATCATCCCCTCCTGTATCAGATCGTCACTATCAGCCCCAAGAATATACATGGATTTCGCTTTGCTTTTCACAAGATTTTTGTATTTATTCATAAGAAAATCCATAATGCCGTCTTCGCCATCGCGCAGGCGCACCATCAGTTCCTCATCACTGCAATGTTGATACTCTTCCTTCATCTTCCTCTATTTCTTCCCCGACTTCTATCTCATCATAATATTTCACAATCTCACTGGCAAAGTGTTCGGCAAGAATCTGATAGCCTGCCGGATTTCCATGCACACCGTCAGACATATATTCCGCGATGATATTGGCATCATGGGAATCCAAAATATTGGAATTGTACAAATCCACCAGTTGAAAATCATATTCTTCCGCCAAAATTTGAATCACTTCCACAAATTTCTTCTGGGGTAAAAGATAATCTCTTTCACTCATCAGATAATCCTGCAAAATGTTAGGTAACGGTGTAGCAAAGAAAATAACAGCATCCGGATACTCTTTGCGCAGTCCGCTCATCAGTTCATTTAAATCTCCACAGAAGGTACGGTAGGCACGCTCATCCAGATTACCAAACTCCTCATCCGATACACAGAAGCCATCATTCGTACCACCCATGACAATAATGATGTCCGTATCCTTCGGAATCTCTTTATAGCGGTCTACAAAAGCATCCGACCAGTATCTTCCAATGGAGGAGCCACCGATTCCCAGATTATAAACCTCCTGTGCTCCTAAAAGCTCCTGTAATCTTGCCGGGTAGGAATACTGGATATAGTTTTCCTCTCCTTCCAGATTGGCGGCTGCTGTAATGCTATCCCCCAGACAGGCGATTTTCATCTGGGAAAAATCATATTTACTTTCTGCAATCCACTCTCTGTCAGCCTGATTGACTTCCAGCGTTTCTTCCAGAGAAGTCCGATACAGTCTTCTTTCTTCCAGTGTCATAACCGGCTGCTCATAAATGGTACGCCATTCATCAAAAATACTGCTTTCTGTCATGCTGCCATCATAATAATTGATTGCACCATACATTCCCCTATTCCCAGATACACTTTCGTTTCCGGATATAGTATTTCCCGACACGCTCATATTACCCAATATGGTATTCCCGGATACGCTCATGTTGCCCGATACCGTATTTCCCGACACATTTTCATCTCCGGATACGCTGACGTTGCCGGATACACTTGCTTCTTTTTGCCGTTGCACTTCTTCTGCCGCACGAACCGTCTCATCAATAAAGTTCTGCAAAGCATCCTTATCCGTTATCATCTCTGCAATTTCTATTTCCATTTCCTGAATACGATTCTGTGCCTCGGCATTTCTTGCAAGGATTTCCTCGTATTTTCTACGTTCTTCCGCCGTTTCTTCCCGGTAAACAGAATAAGCCTTTAAACCAACAACGGCTGCTAACAGAGCCGTTACGATAAAAATAGCAATCAGCAGATATTCTTTTATCTGATATTTTTTTCTGGAATCTTTTTCTCTCTTATTCATGGCATCATACGCTGTCTCACAATCTCATAAGCAAGCACCCCTGCTGCCACAGAAGCATTCAGGGAATCAATATCACCATGCATCGGAATAGATGCTACAAAGTCGCATTTTTCTTTTACCAGTCTGCCTACTCCTTCTCCCTCATTCCCGATAACCAGTCCGATAGGGCCTTTTAAATCAAGCTGGTACATCGTTGTACCACCCATATCCGCGCATACAAACCACAGACCTTCCTTTTTCAGTTCTTCAATGGTCTGTCCAATATTGGTTACTTTGGCAACCGGTGTATAATTTAAAGCTCCCGCGGATGCCTTGGCAACCGTTGCAGTCAAACCTGCCGCGCGGTTTTTGGGAATAATAACCCCATGTGCACCCGCCAGATTCGCAGTACGGATAATGGCTCCCAAATTATGGGGATCTTCGATATTATCTAACAGGAACAGAAAAGGTGCTTCACCCTTTTGTCTTGCCTTTTCTAGCATATCCTCTACTTCTGCATACTCGTATGCCGCAATATAGGCAATCACTCCCTGGTGCTTACCGGTTTCCGAAAGCTGGTCCAGGCGCTCCTTTTTCACATATTTTACCAGACAATCCTGTTTCTTCGCTTCCCGCTTGATAGTCATAATAGGACCATCCTGACAGCCATCCAGAAGAAAAAGCTTGTCGATTGTCTTGCCGGAACGAAATGCTTCAATAACCGCATTTCTTCCCTCTATCATCATCTCTGTATAACCCATGATAAACCTATGCCTTTCTTTATCTTATCTTCTCCCAACCGCCAGCCATCACTATATTTTCATACCGGTCTTGGCAAACGCTGTCTGTATCAGGGCAAGCATTCTTGCTGTATCCCCTTTCAGATACAGATAACCCATCAGTGCCTCAAAACCGGTTGCCATTCGGTATTCAATAATGGAAGCATTTTTGGCAGAAGTATAGGACTTTGCATTTCTGCCCCTGTGATATACCGCAACTTCTTCATCTGTCAATATTTCTTCCAGAGCTTCTATCATCTTCGCCTGCATTTTGGCATTGACATACCGAACCGTCATTTTATGTAAACCTTTTGCCGACTGATTTCCCCGCTCCACTACAACGGTGCGGATAACCAAATCGTAAATCGCATCACCGATATATGCTAAGGTAAGAGGTGAATACGTTCTGATATCCACCTCTTTACAGTCAAATTGTTGTTTAATGGCATTTAAAATATTTATGCTCTCTTCCATTTTACTCCTTCGCGGGTATCTTCCAGAACAATACCCTTTTGCAGCAGTAAGTCACGAATTTCATCGGCTCTGGCAAAATTCTTTGCTTTTCTGGCATCCTGCCTTTCCTGAATCAACTGTTCAATTTCCGTATCCAATATTTCTTCTTCCTTCTCCACAATCAGACCGCAGATATCGGACAGCATCACGATTTCTTCTTTTAATGCCTTCACAAAAGCTTTACTGCTTGCCTCTGTCGCATTCGTATTGGCAAATTTAACCAGTTCAAAAATAGCGGAGATGGCATCTGCCGTATTAAAGTCATCATCCATCGCCTCGTCAAACTTGGTAATGAAACCTTTGGCTTCTTCAGTGAGCTTCTCCTCTTCTGCACTCATTTCCCCATCCTGTGCTTTTTCTAACAGAAAGTTTAAGTTGGAAACACTGGTTACAATTCGTTCGTAACCGTTTTTCGCCGCCTCCATCAAATCCGCGCTGAAATTCAACGGACTTCTGTAATGTGCAGAGAGCATGAAGAAACGAAGTACCTGTAAATCATATTTTTCACTGATATCCCTTACCGTAAAGAAATTGCCTGCTGATTTGGACATCTTCTTATTATCGATATTTAAGAAGCCATTATGCATCCAGTATTTGGCAAAGGTTTTGCCGTTTGCCGCCTCTGACTGCGCAATTTCATTTTCATGATGCGGAAAAATCAAGTCTTCGCCGCCCGCATGAATGTCAATTTCATCCCCTAAATACTTCTTGCTCATAACCGAACATTCAATATGCCAACCCGGACGTCCGTTGCACCAGGGAGATTCCCAATAGGGCTCTCCTTCTTTTTTGGGTTTCCAGAGTACGAAATCCAGCGGGTCTTCCTTCTGGTCTTCTCCGGAAACTAACAAAGAACGGTTTCCCCCACGCAAATCATCCAGATTTTTATGGGACAATTTACCATATTCTTTAAAGCTTCTTGTCTTGTAATATACCGTACCGTCTGCTGCCACATAAGCATGCCCTTTTTCAATTAAGGTATTGATCATTTCGAGCATGCCATCAATTTCATTGGTTGCCTGAGGGTGTGTTGTTGCCGGCTTCACATTGAGTGCCTTCATATCCTTTTTGCATTCTGCTATATAGCGCTCGGAAATAACCGTAGGGTCAACGCCTTCTTCATTTGCCTTTTTGATAATCTTATCATCCACATCCGTAAAATTGGAAACATAATTGACTTCATAGCCTTTGTGTTCCATATATCTTCTTGCCGTATCAAAAACAATCATCGGTCTGGCATTTCCGATGTGAATCAGATTATAAACGGTAGGACCGCACACATACATACTTACCTTTCCCGGTTCAATCGGTTCAAATTCTTCTTTTTTCTTTGATAATGTGTTATAAATCTTCATATCCTGTACTCTCTCTTTCTATTTGTTCTTTTTTATGCATCCGGCTGACTTTTCGCATATTTGTTCTTTAATTCCCGCATTTCACGTTCCAGGTCAATCAAACGGTTCGTAAGTTCTTCGTTCTCATGCTGCAGCACTGCCAGATCTTCCATGACCGGGTCCGGCAGATGAATCTGATCCATTTCTTCCTGCGGCAATGAAATATTGTTTCGTTTTACGACACGTCCCGGAACGCCGACCACTGTAGAATTAGGAGGCACTTCCTCTAGCACCACACTTCCGGCTCCGATTTTACTGTTGTCACCTATGGTAAAAGAGCCTAAAACCTTTGCACCGGCACTAATCATAACATTATTCCCGATGGTTGGATGCCTTTTTCCCTGCTCTTTGCCGGTACCGCCTAACGTTACTCCCTGGTATAAGGTAACATTATCGCCAACGATACTGGTTTCTCCGATGATAACCCCATTACCATGATCAATAAAAAGTCCCTTGCCTATCTGTGCACCGGGATGAATCTCAATTCCCGTCTTGCGCACGCCTCGCTGGGATACCCACCTCGCCAGAAAATAATGGTGCTTTAAATACAGCTTGTGGGCAATCCGATAGTGCAGTATCACTTTAAAGCTCGGATAAAGGAATACTTCCATATCGGAATGAATGGCCGGGTCACGTTCCCTGATAACCTTTATCTCTTCCCGTATATAACTGATAAGTCCCATGTTATTCCTCTTTTCTATATTTCCCGTCACACATAAAAGCGGATAAACTCCCTCTCTTCTTAGAGGCGAATTTATCCGCGGTTCCACTCTATTTTTTTCTCCTTGGCTGGTAACGGTAGCAGACCGGATTCAGATACTTGGAGATTTCATCGTTTTTCAATCTCTTTTCCCATCCTCAAGCTCCCAGACGCACTTCTACTTTTTTCTCCTGAGAACCGCTTGCAGCCGGTGACGGTTCCTCTCTGACAGTGTCCAAAAATATACTCTTTCTGTTCACAGCTTTTTCCCTATCTATTATCAGAATATGCAAAATATTTCATTTTGTCAAGAGGACAGAACTGCTTGCTTACTCTTTCTGCATCGGGCATCCGCCACAACCGCTACAGCCTCTTTCCTGTGTCACATCCCTGTCATACAGTTCCGCCGGACTGCTCAACATACAAATTGCCTGCGAAGAAATGCCTTCTCCGGTTCCGGTAAAACCAAGACCTTCTTCGGTAGTTGCTTTCACATTAACCTGGGAAACATCAATCCCCAGTGCATCTGCAATGTTCTGTCGCATCGTATCAATATACGGGCGCATCTTCGGTGCCTGTGCAATAATGGTGGCATCGATATTTTCTATCAGAAAAAGATGCTCCTCTAACAGCTTACCAACATGCTCCAATAATTTCATCGACGAGATTCCTTTGTATGCCGGGTCGGTGTCCGGAAAATGTTTCCCGATATCCCCTAGTGCCGCGGCACCGAGCAGCGCATCCATAATGGCATGCAGCAAAACATCTGCATCCGAATGTCCAAGCAGCCCTTTTTCATAAGGAATTTCCACACCGCCAATAATTAACTTTCTGTCTGCTGTCAGACGATGTACGTCATAGCCCATTCCGATTCGCATCTTAATCCTCATTTCCACACGCATTATCTATACATACACTATTTTTTGCCTGTTTTTCTTCTTATTATACTTCCATCTCAAAATAACGGCAACTGTCTTTTCTTAGACAATGTGTACCGCCTCAATATCCAAACATTCTTCACATAATGTCATGTTCGGATTCTTCTTCACTTCCTCCAAAAGTGCATCGGAAACCCAGATTTCCCCCAATTGCAGTGTATTCTTTATATAGACGATTTTCGGTGCATCAAAATCTACTCCCACACCGCTTCGCAGGCAGGCCAATACTCCTTCTTTGATACTCTGCACCTGAATCGGAATACGACCGCCTTCCGGATTACCACAACTAACGGAGTTTGTTGCCGTAGCTCCCAAATCAATCGAATCCGCACAGGATTTCAAAACATAATCAGCCAGACCGATACCACTTGCATTTCCATGGGTACTTTCCGTCAATCCGGTTACAAAGATACGCTGAATCTCCGGTCCGTCAAAATCCTTTAAACGTCCTCTTGCCGCGCGCCCGATAATATTGGGATCCATACCGGCACCGGAAATATCCTTGCCGAGCTCCTGAACCACCAGAGCATCTATCTCTTTTAACATAATCGAAGACATTCTGGAGCGGGCTATCTTCAGCAATTCCGGTTCTCTGGAATGAATCTTATCGGCAGGAACGGTTTCAATATGGTAAGTCTGGTCATAACTGTTTTCAATAATAGCAACTCCAAATCCTACAGGTGCTTTCTCAATCACTAATCTTGCGGCATCCGGAAGCAAAGTCGGAAAATTAACAGCTCCCATATGGTGCAGTCTGGTGCATCCCTCAAACTTACCAAGTCCGATGGTAAGCATCTTACACAAGCCGCTTTCGATGGGCCCACGAAAATCCGTATGCGGTTTTACTCTTCCCAAAGGCACAATCATATCGGCACTATTTGCGTTATGGTCAATCACTACATGTACTGTTCCGCTGGCACATTCTACCGTCCCCAGCTCGTCCACCTCAAGGCTGGATATAACGGGCACTCCCATAGTTTCTTCCGTAATCCCATAGCCTGCCAGAATGGCAGCCTGACCTTCTGCTGTTCCACCTCCATGACTTCCCATAGCCGGAACAATAAAGGGATCTGCTCCCAAATTCTTTAACTCCTCTGCAACAGTTTTTGCAATCAATGCCATATTCTGTATACCACGGCTTCCTACCGCCATGGCAACCCGCATACCCGGTTTTATCCGGCTGCTGATTTCTTTCTTATGCATTTGCGCACGAACGGTTCCCTCCACATCTTCTAATTTTGTTTCATCAAACTGTTGTAACACTTTGTGCATTTGGGGTAACTTTTGCTGATAAGCGCTTTCTGGAAATAGTGGCATTGTTGTACCTCCTTATTTTATCAAATATTGGTTGTTTATAACTATAAATTATTGACATATGATAATTTATATTATACTATTTTTCTATAAAATGCAACTGTTCATCTTAGGAACCAAGTAAAACAAAAAGGAGAAACCCATGCTAACTTTTGATCCGGTTTATCAGCCATACGCTTCCAATCGTTATCCGGTTGTCGCCAATCAGGGAGTCGTTGCAACCTCAAATCCCCTGGCCTCGTCTGCCGGGCTCTTGATGCTGCAAAAAGGCGGCAATGCTGTTGATGCCGCCATCGCCTCTGCTGCAGTTCTGACCGTAACCGAACCTACCAGCAATGGAATCGGCTCCGATGCTTTTGCCATTGTCTGGATGAAAGATAAACTGTATGGATTTAACGGCAGTGGTCACGCACCTATGAATATTTCCGTTGAAAAAGTAAAAGCTCTCGGTTATCAGGAAATGCCAAAGCATGGATATATACCTGTTACCATTCCGGGTGCCCCCAAAATGTGGGCAACTCTGATAAAACAATTTGGGAAACTGTCCTTAGAGGAAATTCTCGCTCCGGCCATCCATTATGCGGAAAACGGTTTTCCGCTTTCTCCGGTTACCAGCCTGCTCTGGCAGGAAGCTTTTCGAGAATATTCCGTTTACCGGAAACTTCCGGAATTTCAAGAATGGTTTCGTGTTTTTGCTCCTGATGGAAAAGCCCCTGTTGCCGGACAAATCATCAAACTTCCCGACCATGCCTCTTCCCTTCGGAAAATAGCCGAAACCGGTTCGGATGCCTTCTATTCCGGCGAACTTGCAGAAAAAATAGTTGCTTCCAGTCAAAAACATGGCGGTTTCCTGTCAATGAAAGACTTGGAAACATTTTCTGTTGAACCGGTTCAGCCGATTTCGGTCAATTATCGTGGAATTGACGTATGGGAACTACCACCGAATGGTCAGGGGATTGTAGCTCTTATGGCACTGAATATTTTGAAAAATTATGAAATGCCGGATAAGCAGGACTTGCAAACACTTCACCGTCAGATAGAAGCAGTAAAACTGGCTTTTGCGGATGCCAGACACTATGTGACCGACCCTAAGGAAATGCAGATTGATTATCACATCCTTCTCTCTTCTTCCTATGGAACAAGATGCAGTCAGAAAATAACCGATTCCGCTGTCATACCATCTTTTGATAACCCCTCTCTGGGCGGAACCGTTTATCTTGCCACCGCCGATAAGGATGGTAATATGGTTTCCTATATCCAGAGTAACTTCTGCGGTTTCGGTTCCGGCATCGTAGTAGAAAATACCGGTATTGCCCTGCAAAACAGAGGCATGGGCTTTTCCTTAAACCCACAGAATATCAATGTGTTAAAACCCGGTAAACGCACTTATCACACCATTATACCGGGATTTTTAACGCAAAACGGTACACCGCTTGGTCCCTTTGGCATTATGGGTGGACACGTACAGCCACAGGCACACATACAGGTAATAATGAATCTGCTCGATTTCCGTTTAAACCCGCAGATGGCATTGGATGCTCCCCGTTTTTTCTGGGAAAACGGGCTGAATGTCTGTCTGGAACCACAGTTTGATGATGCACTGTTGCAAAAGCTTTCTCTACGGGGTCACAATGTCAAACGGTTAAATAACCGGCTTTCCACCGGGCGTGGTCAGATGATTCTGAAAATGCCGGAAGGATACTATATAGCCGGTACCGAATCCAGAGCAGACGGCAATATCGCATGTTACTAAAAATAATGAAAGAGATGAGGAAGAAAACATATGACGGACGAAGTCTTTTTTACAAAATTAAGTCAGAGAGTGGATGATTTATCCGGTGAAATGTATGATTTACTGGAACGCCTTGTTAAAATAGAAAGTCCAACCGCCTGTAAAGATGGCGTGAATCAGGTTTGTCAGACGATTAAATCTTTTTGTGACCGGAATCAGTTTGAAACTACCTTATACGAATTTCCTACAGCCGGAGCATCTCTCGTTTCTGATATTTCCGGCAACTGTGACAAAGAAGGAACGATTCTTCTGATGGGACATATGGATACCGCACAGCCGGTTGGTTCCTTTGGTCCCGAAATTCTTACAAAAGATGAAACCTATTATTATGGTCCTGGTGTATTAGATTGTAAGGGTGGTCTGGTGGTGGCTCTGTACGCTGCCAGAATTTTAAAAGAAGCCGGCTATCATACCAGACCACTTCGCCTTGTTTTTTCGGGAGATGAAGAAAACGGCCACACCTCCTCTCTAGGCGGTGGCCAAGAAGTATATTATCGGGCCAGCGTGGGCGCTGTGGCTGCTTTTAACTGCGAGAGCGGACAGGAAGATGGTTTGATTGCCGTTGCCCGCAAAGGCCTTTTCAGCGTGAAAATTATCGTTCATGGCATTGCAGCACATTCCGGAAACAATCCGGAACAGGGACGGAATGCTATCTTAGAAGCGGCCCATAAAATCATCGCAATTGAAAAACTAACCAATTTTCAGGGAACCACATTTAACTGTGGTGTTATAAAGGGTGGAAAGATACAGAGTGCCGTTCCCGATACTTGTGAAATTCAAGTATGCGTACGTTTCCGTCAAAAAGGTGCCGAGCAGACTGCACTTGCTCAATTACAAAAAATTACCGATACCGTCCATGTCGATGGAACGACTTCCGAAATGATTGTTACCGAAGAACCCCATGGTCCAATGGAAGAAACCGAAGAAAATCTGCATTTATTCAGAATCTACCAAAAGGCTGCCGCATCCCTCGGTTACGGTTCTGTAAAACCTTATTTTGCCGGTGGTGCATCGGATGCTTTCTATACAACCGAAAAAGGAGTTCCTACCATCTGCGGCACCGGCATCCGCGGTCAGGAACAACATAGTCCGAGAGAACGTGCGGTAATTGCTTCTCTTCCGGAACGAGTAAAAATCCTGATGAAAGCCATCTTGCTCTATGAATAAAACCATTACTTTCGAATCACTTCAAAGGGCTGCTTTATAACATCCCTTTGATAAGTGATGGCGGCATACCCCAGCGTAAATCCCGCTAACACTCTTTCCTCATCTTTTAATCCCAGATACCTTCTCAGTTCTTCTGAAATCATGCTTCCCTTTCGCAAAAAGCCAACATAACAAGAGGATAACCCGATAGACTGTGCTGCAAACAGCATGGTCTGTGCTACAATACCGGCATCCAGCAGATGCTTTTCCTCTCCTGCCACCATCACAACAGCCGGTGCCTGAAACAGAACGTTATCCACTCCGTCCTGATCGTACTCCCGAATGAAACGATTCCACTTCTCCACGTAGATTTCATATCCACCGAAAAAAGCAATGATTTCTTCTTTCGTATGCTCCTTCATCCAGTCCCGGTATGCATGGATCAGCAGTTCTACCAGTTTTCCCCGTTCTTTTTCTACGACAATGATTCTGATTTCTCTTTCATTGCTTGCCGTAGGCGCACTCTGGCCAGCCGTAAGAATCTGCTGCATTTTACATGCTTCGATATTTCTATTTTGGTAATGGCGTACACTTTTCCGTCCATAGACTGCAGCCAAAGAGGGGTTCTCTCTGGCTGTCTCCATCATCTGATTCCATGCTGCTTGTGCTTCTTCAAGCTGCTTATTGGTCCATCCCCAGGGCGTACCCCATTGCACTGCCCCCTGGGGACAAACTTCAATACATTGCCCGCATTCCTGACAATGCGGTGTTAGAATATATGCCTTTCCTTCGATAGCAATATTCCCATTTCCATAAGAACAGACTTTTTTGCATAGTCCACATCCTACACACAAATTTTGATCAATGTAAATCATTCTTTTCCTCTATAATTTCTGATAAATTTCCTGTAGTTCTTGTGTTAATTTATTGTTTTCCCGATAATCTACCGGACAGTCGATAACCGCAAGCTCATCCTTTTCAAAACACTTTTCCAAAGTAGGAAGCAGTTCTTCCGTCTTTTCAATCCGGTATCCTTTAATACCAAAGCTCTCAGCAAATTTGACAAAATCCGGATTATCAAAATCGACAAAGCAGTGTTCATGATAGCGGTCATCCTGTTTCCATTTAATCAATCCATAACTTTCATCATTAAAAATCAGAACCACAATATTAATTCCCATACGTTTTGCTGTCTCAAGTTCCTGACAGTTCATCATAAAGCCACCATCACCGGTCACCGCCAATACTCTTTTTTCCGGGTGAATCAGCTTGGCTGCAATGGCTCCCGGCAATGCAATTCCCATAGTAGCAAAACCATTTGAAATAATGCAGGTATTTGGCTCATAGCAATGATAATGACGGGCGATCCACATCTTATGGGCACCCACATCCGAAATCAGGATATCAGACGGACGTAAGCTTCTTCTGATATCAGCTATGATTCTCTGTGGTTTCACAGGAAATTCCAAATCATTTTCATAAATACTGTGCTGTTTTTCCATTTCATGTTTTATTTTCAATGCCCATTCCGGTTCATTATCCCTTGTACAACGATTTCCAATCGCCTTCAGGGATTCAAAAATATCACCAATTACTTCTAACTGGGGCTGATATAATTTGTTAATGTGAGCCGGTCTGGTATCAATATGGATAATTTTTTGATTTCCCTCCGGATTCCATTTACCTGGCCCGAATTCTACAATATCATACCCAACTGCAATGACCAAATCTGCCTGCTCTAAAATTTTATTCTGATAATCCTTCTGGGGAATACCAATACTCCACATGGAATAGGGATTATCACAGGGAACAATTCCCTTTGCCATCATGGTATGTACGATTGGTATTTTTAAGTCCGTTACAAAATGGGTAAGCGTTTCCGAACAGTTATTCCGAACGGCAGAATGTCCGGCTAAAATAACCGGCTTCTTAGCCTGATAAATCATGCCTGCTGCCATTTCAATAACATCCAGTGCCGCCACTTCATAACTTTGATGTCCTTTCTTTAATGGAATGGTAGATGGTCCTTCTTCTACCTTCATCGCAGCAATATTACATGGAAGGTCAATATGACAAGCTCCCGGTTTTTCACTTTCTGCATACTTAAAAGCCAGTCTTACAATCTCATTTACCGTATCCGGGCGCATAATCTGTTTGCTCCGTTTGGTAATCGGCTTAAACAGTTCCTCCAGATTCAGAAACTGATGAGAAGTGATGTGCATTCTCTCCGTACCTACCTGTCCGGTAATCGCAACTAACGGAGCGCCGTCACTGTTTGCATCAGCTACTCCCGTAATCAGATTGGTTGCACCGGGGCCCAGCGTAGATAAGCATACGCCGGCCTTACGTGTCATACGTCCATAGACATCCGCCATAAAGGCAGCTCCCTGCTCATGGCGCACCGTAATAAACTGAATACTGGAGTCTTTCAAAGCCTCCATGACTTCCAGGTTCTCTTCTCCCGGAATTCCGAAAATATATTCTACTCCTTCCGCTTCCAGACATTTCACAAGAATTTTTGCAACGGTAATATCCCTGCCACTCATAATATTATGCCCTTCCTTGTATTTTATTTCTGAGGACAGACAAGCTGTCCATAAGCTTTCGCAGATTCATCCACAACTCCGTCTTTCATCAGGACACGTCCTCTTACCACAGTGGAGGTCAGCTGACATTTCAGTTCCTTTCCATCATAAGGAATTGCAATGGCTTTTGCGTGGGAATAATTCTTCTCTTTATCCACTATGGTATGATGGTCAAAATTGAAGGAAACAAAATCCGCATCTGCTCCTATGCTGATAATTCCCTTTTGTGGATAAATGTGAAAGATTTTGGCCGGATTGACACAAAGCAGTTCCACAACCCTTTCCAAAGATACTTTACCGTCTGCGACCGCATCCAGCATCAAAGGCAGTCTTAAATCAACTCCCGGGAATCCTGCATTTGCCTTAAATACATTTTCCAGTCCTCTGGTC
Source organism: Lachnospiraceae bacterium (assembly GCA_029219245.1). GTDB lineage: Bacteria > Bacillota > Clostridia > Lachnospirales > Lachnospiraceae > UBA3282. The sequence goes on from JAQXTA010000054.1 coordinate 13,916, forward strand.
TTTTCCTCTTCCGTAAACGGACTGTGATCACTGCCGATATAGTCTACAGTACCGTCATTAATATATTTCCAAAGACCGTCCACCAGCTCCTGTGTTCTAAGCGGCGGATTGCATTTTGCATACGGACCATATTTTTCCAGATCGTCTTCGTTTAAGAACAGATAATGCGGGCAGGTCTCGGCATATACCGGCCTTCCCTGTGCTTTGGCTTCTTTTAACATCTGCATGACCTGTGGTGTGGAAACATGTGCAATTTCGACTCTGGCTCCGGTCAGTTCCTGGAAGCTTAAAATTCTTCTGACGCTTTCCACTTCTGTAAATACAGGTCTGCTAAGAGCATGATCGCGACCCTTGGTTCTGCCTTCTTCCTGAAATTTCTTTGCATAGTAATTAATCAAATCATTGTCCTCGCAGTGGAAAGCACATAAAAGGCCTGTCTTTGCAAGTTGTGTCATTCCGGCAAGCAGTTCTCCGTCATTTGCCATCGTAAGCCCTTTAAATTCCTGTTCTCTGCCTTCCGGTGCTGCATGCAGGAAGGACTTAAACGCTACAATTCTGCCATCTGCCGCAATCTTTGTAATTTCTTCCGGAAATTCTCCGCCTGCTGCCCCGTAAAAACAAAAATCAACAACACACTGTGTATCTGCTCTTTCAATACGATTTTCCAATATTTCCACATTATACTGCGGTGGAATGGAAATTGGATGTTCCATAATGGTTGTAACACCACCTGCTGCCGCAGCCAGTGTTTCTGTGTAAAAATTACCTCTCTCAATATGGCCTGGATCACGCACATGCATATGGGTATCAATAGTACCAGGAATCAGATACTGTCCTCCTAAATCCAACACCTCTTTTGCTTCTTCATAAATATCCGGTGCCGTAATGGATGCAATTTTTCCATCTTTTACACCAATATTTGCTTCCGAAAATGTTCCTTCCAAATAAACCTTTGCATTTTTTACAAATAAATCTAACATACCTTTCCCTCGCTTTCCAATTTCTGAATTACTTTATATAATACGGAAATACCCGTATATACATCTTTCCAATCGGTCCATTCCTCTTTGGAATGACTGATACCGGATTTGCTTGGTACAAAAATCATTCCTACCGGAACCTTCGATGCCATAGCATTGCCGTCGTGGGTCGCACCGCTTGGCATGATGCGGTAGCGAATTCCCTCTTCCTTACAGATTTTCTCGGTAATCTCTGCAATCCTACCGCTGCATTTAACCGGGGCTTTTGCCACAACCGGTTCCACATCTACTTTTGCCATTTTCTTCGCTTTCTGCAAAAATATTTCCATAAAACGATCCATCAGCTTCTGGTCTTCATTCCGGATTTCCAAAATCATCTCCACACGATTGGGAATCGTTGCTACCGTCCCCGGGAAAACCTGAAGTACCCCGAAGGTTTTCACAAAATGATGTCCCAGTTCTCTTGCCAGTTCATCGGCCATTAAAATAATTCCAGCAGCAGAGGTCAATGCATCATCCCGATCCTCCATCATGGTTGTTCCGGCATGATTGCTGACACCATGTACGATAACCTTGTATCTTCGTAATCCTACGATACCCGTCACAATACCGATTTGTTCCTTATACTTATCTAACGTAGGCCCCTGTTCAATATGTAATTCCAGATAGCAGTCCGCCCTGGAAGTATCCAAAACTGCATTTTTCAGATCCTCTCCCGAAAAACCAAAAACCTTTGCTTTCTCCAGATATGCTTCCGATTCAATATCCAGAAGTCCTGTCATGGCGCGGCTTCCAAAGGTACCTCCTAAGTCATTGCCTTCCTCGCCATTCGTGGCAATCACATGAATATCCTTTGCCAGACTGCACTTCTTATCGTGCAATTCCCTCACGACTTCAGCACCGGCCACAACCCCCATTAAACCATCAAACATGCCTCCCTGTTTGACCGTATCATAGTGGGAACCAATTAAAATTTCTCTTGCATCCGGCTTTTCACTTTTTAAAACACCATGTACATTGCCTGCCGAATCCACCCATGCCTTCATACCACAGTCTTCAAAATATTCTTTTAAAACACCTTGTGCTTCCTGTATGAATGGGGTTCCAAACATTCTGCTGATGCCACCGTTTTCATCTGCTCCGATAGCCGCAATCCTTTCCAGATTGCTTTTTATGGTTTCCAAATCCAAAATAGTTCACCTCTTTTTTGATTTTTGCAAAGTTTATACAAACACTCTGTCTCTGTCCTGCTTACAGATTCTATCCAGACTGCCACATGCCGAATAGGGGGTATAGGCACCGGTAACGGCACCCGCTGCATAACTGCTGATATCCATTGAAATATCCATACCTTCTCCTTTCAGAATAATCCGGTGGGCATTGGTATTTACTGCCGGGTCCGAAATAATTTTGGATTGTGTCTTATCAAAACCGATGCCAGCCAGTGCGATTGCCGCATGTACATTAACATTTCTGGGATATAAATCGCACACCTGTCTGGTTGCTCCTTCATATACAATCGTCCTTTCTGTGTCTTCCCGCCCCAGGCTCTTAGGATTTTTCGTTGTTTCGATTGTAACACTGTTCCATACCTTCCTACCGTCAAAAATGCCGTCCAGACCCAGAATCGCTCCATGTGGCAGATAAACAGTGTGACCGTATGTTTTACACAATGTATCTACTCTGTCCGAGAAAACCGAATCGGCAAATGCCGTAACCGAAAACATCAAAAGGTCAGCATATTTCAAAATAACCTCTATATTCTCTTTTAAAACAGGAGCGGTCGCACATTCAATCACAAGCTCCGTTTTGGCATAGCAGCTTTCCTCCTGCTGTCTAATAACATTCTCCCCAGGAATTTCTGCAAACGGGTCCTGAATGAAAACAACTTCTCCATAGTTTTCTTCTTTTATATGTGCAAGCAATTTGCTGCCGATTTTTCCACAGCCTAAAAATCCAATTTTCATACTTACCTCCTTATTACTGCCGTCTATTGTACTTTGCGGTATCTCTCCATAACCGTTATCAGTCTTTTGGCAGCATCCACTGCTGCTTTATGATCCTGAGAAAAGTTAATTCGGAAACTGTCGGTAAACTGGGGACCAAATTCCGTTCCCGGTGTAACGGTAACGTCTGCCAGTTCTCTGACAATCTTCGTAAAATCACCAATGGTAACATCTAACTCAGGCAAGGTAACAAACAGATAACTTCCACCATCTGAAGGTCTGACCTTTATTCCCGGTACTGCGGTAAAGACAGCAACCAGTTCATCCCGGATTGCCTGGTGTTTTCGGATTCTATCTTCCATAAAGCCATCCGGCTCTGAAAACCATGTATGGAATACGGCCTGACAATAGCCTGCACAACGCAGTGATACAATGGCCTGAAGCTTCTCCATTCTGGTAATAATCTCACCGGAACCAAATGCAACACCAAGACGATAACCGCTCAAGGATTCTGTTTTTGACGGTCCGATAATGGTAATCAGATTATCCGGGATTTCCTTCTGTGCCCTTAAATGCGTATAAGGGTGATTATCAAAAATCTGTCTGGAATAAAGTTCATCCACCAAAAGAGCTACCTGATACTTCTTTGCCAATTTGGCAATTGTCACAATTTCATCATAAGAATAGATAACTCCGGTGGGGTTGTTCGGATTGGAAAACAAGAACAACTTCACGCCTTCTTTAAATACCGTTTCCAAGCGTTCTAAGTCAAGTCCTGCTTCTCCGCGCCTGTCCATATAATCCATCGGTACTGTTACCAGTTCCCCGTCAAAAAATTCAACCAGCTTTCGATTTGCAAAATAGTCCGGTTCTACGATTGCAACTTTATCACCGGAACCTACCAGAGAACCCATCGCCAAAAACAAAGCTCCCTGTGTACCCGGTGTCATAATAATTTCGCTTGCTGCATCAATCGGCGCACCGGTAAAAGCAGACAATTTCTGTGCCAGTTCTTCCCGGATGCTCTGTTTTCCGCGATATTCCGTATAGGCCTGTTTTCCTCCAATCCGGTAGCCTTCCTCAAAAGCCTCGTAGCTTCCGGGCAGCGGAAGGAAAGCATCCACATCTCCATGGGAGAAATCTACCGGAGTTCCCTCCAGCTTTTCTCCCCGTAGTTCCAATGTTTTCTTTTTCTGTAATCCTTCCTGTCCCGGTGCATTATCTACACCTAACTTTGCAAATTTTTCTGAAATCGTACTCATATTTTCCTCCATTCCGAAGCGATTTTTCAGGGAACCGCCTCATTCATATTGAATTCTATTTTCCAAAGGTTCACCCTTTTGATAATGGTCTATATTTCGCATGATAAGGCTGCCAATAAACCCTTTCCAACTGTCGCCCATCCCGGCTTTATGAGAGGTAAGAAGCAAGTTGGGTGCTTCCCACAGTGGACTGTCAGGCGGCAGCGGCTCTTGTTCAAATACATCCAATGCTGCTGCCCGTATTTCATGGGCTTCCAATGCATAGAGCAAAGCATCGGTATCTACAATCGGTCCCCTTGCTATATTGATAAAAATCGCCGACTGTTTCATTTCCCGGAAAGCCTCTTTGGAAATCATATGTCTGGTCGAATCCTTTAGCGGCATGCTTACTACAATATAATCACAGGCTTTGTAAAATGCATTTAACGCTTCTTCCCCGCTATACCATTTATCTACATAGGCATTTTCTTTCTTGGAAGGAGCAAATACATTTACCTGCATTCCAAAAGCTTTTGCTCTCTTTGCGATTTCGGTTCCAATGGAGCCGCAGCCCATAATCCCAAGTGTTTTTCCATAAACATCCTCATAGCAGGTACACATCCACTGGTTCTGTCCAAACGTATCCCATTTATGCTCCTGTCTGTCCTGCTCAACCACCCGAAGCTTTCTGGTAAAGAACAGCAGTTTAGCGAAAACATCTTCCGCAATGGAAACCGACATAACCCCTCTTGTATTGCAAAGAATCACTTGTTTCTTTCTAAGTTCTTCTATTTCTACCGCATCATAGCCGGCTCCCGTAATCTGAGCGATCTTTAACGCAGGCAGTTTTTCTAAAAAGGGCTTACGGAAATAAAAAGGCTGCAGGATTGCCATTTCCACTTCCGCCATATCATAACCTGCAAAGAGATGGTCGCACTCCTCGTTGGTCACAAATCGGATTGCCGGGTAATATTCGTCTTTTATCAGATGACGGTAAAGTGCATTGCAAATGATTTTTTCAGCCATCTTACAGAGCCCCTCTTTCCCTCAATATGTGTTCTATACCGACAAGATTTGCCGCAACACAGAAAAATTCCATGGCAATTTGTAAATCTTCCATCGGCGGATAAGTCGGTGCCAGACGGATGTTTGTATCATTCGGGTCCTTAAAATACGGATATGTGGATGCCACGATTGCTACCTTGACACCATCTTCTTCCAATCTCGTCACAATTTCCTTTGCCGTTCCTTGATAGGTGTCTACTGTAATAAAATATCCACCATCCGGCTTTACCCAGGTATATAAGTCACTGTAACGAAGTCCTTCCCGTAAAATATTGTCAACCAGATCAAAACGGGGTTTCAAAATCTTAGCAACCTCTTTCATATGGGCTATAATGTTTTCCGGGCTTTTCAGATACTTTACATGCCGCAGCTGATTCAGCTTATCATGACTGAATATCTGCAGCCTCAGAAGATTTTTGGTTTCCCGTATCATCTCATCGCCCGATGCCATCATACAAACGCCGGAACCGGGGAATGTAATTTTAGCTGTTGAGAAGAAATAAAGAATCCTATCTTCTTTTCCATATGGTTTTGCAGCTTCAAAAATATCTTTAATAATGTTCTCCTTATAAATATGATGAACGGCATAGGCATTGTCCCAGAAAATCACAAAATCTCTGGCTGCCGTATCCAGTTTTGCAAGACGCTCCACCGTTTCATCGCTGTATACCGTACCGGTAGGATTGGAATACTGCGGTACACACCAGATTCCTTTTATCGTCGGATCATCCTTTACAAGAGACTCAATCACGTCCATATCCGGTCCAGTTTCCAGCATCGGAATGTTTATCATCTCAAAATCCAGTGCTTCCGTCAGGTTGAAATGGCAGTCATAACCGGGAACCGGACAAAGCCACTTCAATTTCTTTCCTTCTGCGGCCAGTTCAAACGCCTGCTTGCTCCATGGTTTTTCTCCCAACATACCCCAATTATAGATACGGAGCATCTGGTCGTACATCAGGTTTAAGCTGGATTCTCCTCCTAAAATAATTCGTTCTTCCGGAATATGTAACAAATCGGAAAATAACTTAATACATTCCGGCAGGCCATAGATAACACCATATTGCCTGCAATCCGTTCCGTCCTCGGCATAGCAGTTATCCTCATCCAGAATATGAAATATCCGGTTATTTAAATCCAACTGCTCCTTACAGGGAAGCCCTCTGCTGATATTTAAGTGCAGATTTTTGGCTTTATATTTTTCATACATTTCCTCCAACTGCGCCAAATCTTTCTTTAACTGTTCATTCGATGCTTCTTTTGCCTTCATGCCTATTCGCTTCTTTCTGTTTTTTATTATCGTCGTGATAAACGAAAAAAAGACTTATGATTCCTCATAAGCCTCTTTGCTTTTCACTTTCTTATTAAATAAGAATTCTTTATTGATTTATGATACTAATTATACTATAGTAAGAAATATAGTCAAGTAATTTTCACATAAAAATAATTTTATTTCAAAAAATTAACAAAAAGAAAGGAAAAAAATGAAAAAGATACCATGTCCGTTACCCGCAGATGATTTCAAATCACACTTTTCCGTTTTTCCCTGGGAGCATTATGTGAAAGCTTTCCATATGATTGGCAATGTTTATTATATCGGTGATGATTTTGCTGCTTCTCTTCTTTTTGCAACCTCAGAAGGATTGCTGCTGATTGATACCGGAATGCCGCAGTGTACTCCATTTCTTCTTCATAATATCTATCAGCTTGGCTTCCAGCCCTCCGATATCAAAAAAATACTACACACGCATGCTCATTTTGATCATACCGGAGCTACCATGTGTCTGAAAAAGCTGAGTGATGCAAAACTGTATATGTCTGAAATCGATGTAAAAATGTATTTTGAACATCCGGAACTGACTACTTTAGGTCATGTAGAAATGGGATGGCCTCTGACACAAATTGATACAGAACTAAAAGACGGCGACATTGTATCCCTCGGTGAAACCTCTGTGCAATGTCTTGTCACGCCCGGTCATACAGATGGTGCTCTTTCTTTTCTTGTAAATATAGAAGAAAACGGGCAAACCTATAAGGCTGCCCTTTTCGGAGGTGCCGGTCTAAATACGTTAACCACTGAATATCTGATGACCAACTTCGGCAGTTTGGAAAATCGCCAGAAATATCTGGCCTCCCTGAACCGGTTGGAGGCATTGGAAGATATTTCGATTACCCTTTCCAACCACCCTGCCATGAACAATACTTTTGAAAAACAGAAAAAAAAGGCATTTTCCTCAGAAAATCCCTTTCTTGATCCCAGTGAATGGAAACTGTTTATTCAAAATATGCGGAATCAGTTTCATAAAATGATTGAGAACGAAAAAAAGCTGATTATATAACCAGACAGGAAGTGATTTTCTGGCTGGCTTCCAAAAGTGCCGGAATCATCTTCTTTTCAATTTTTTCTTCCTGAATCCGATATTCCGGACCTATAACAGAAAGACTTGCATAAACACGCCCTCTGGAATTGTAAACCGGAACGGCAATTCCGAGAGTTCCTTCATCATATTCACACCGTGAAATCGCATAACCTTTTTCTCTGGTAAATGCCAGCCTTTCCTCTAACAAAGATTTCTCCTCCGGATTTTCCAGATTCTGATAGGTCAGATTGATTATTTTATCATTTTCGAAAGCAAGAATCGCTCTGCCGGAAGCTCCGATATGAATCGGCATCAGACGTTTTTCATCCGCCACAAATCGGATTCGCTCTTTACAGGGTACGCTTTTTAAACAGGTAGAATACAAACCGCTTCGAATGGAAATCATTGTTGTCTCTGCTACTGCTTCCGTTAATTCTTCCATAATCGGAAGCGCTACGATGCTAAGCTGCCTATCCATTTTCTCATAGGTGTCTCTCGCCAGATTTAATACACTGTATCCCAAGGCATAACTGCCATGTCCGGCTTTTTCAATAAAACCTCTGTCCTCCAGATTATTAAGCAGTCGATACGTTGTGCTTTCCGGAGTATCCAGCTGTTTTGAAATCTGCTTTACCGACATATTCTCTTCGCTACCGCCTAATAAATTCAAGATATCCAACGCTTTCAGTAATGTTTGTAATTCCGCCAATTTTTCCTCTCATTTTTCATCTTTTACAAAGTTGAAAAATTCTCCTTTTCTAAGAAACTATAAACAAATTTTACTTCCAACTGATAAAATTGTCAATCTCGCTATAAAATGAAGTCATTCCAAAAAATCAGTTTTCTTTGTAATTTTTATACTTTACAAGACCTGCTGCCATAAACAAAGCGCATGCCAGTCCATCTATGACAGGAATTCCCAATTTTTTTTCCAATGGTTTATCTGCTAAAACATAGTTTGCACAGCCAAGTACGATACAGTCCACGTTCCAATCTTCTTTTGCTTCCTCAGCCGCCTTCATAATATCTTCTATTTCATTACTTTTGGCTATTTTACAACCCACAAATAAGTCATTGCAATGATATTTCCTTGCCAGGGCGACTTTGCCTGAATAGGAATTACGCGATGGCGATACGACTGCAAACGTATTGCCTAACATAGAGGCAATCTTCATGGATGCCTGCGCAATCCCGACTACCGGTTTTGTAGTTACTTTCTTTAACAGATCCAGATTCGGGTCTCCATGACAGGCAGTAATGAATGCATCATACTCCTCCCCGTTTCTTACAAGCTCTACCATCTCGGGTGCCGCGAGGAAATCATCATAGGCACCTCCGACCAGCTTTGGAGTTGCCGTTACATGCGTAACATCCACTTCAAATTCACCCTTTGCAATCACTTCCGCCTTTTGCTTCATGATTTCATCGGTATGTTCATCACTATTTGGATTGATAACAAGAATTTTCATACTCTTTGCTCCTTCTTTCTATCGCTTTCTGCTCTTGGTTGCATTTCTCTCATACAATTTCACCAGATTAGACAGTACATAGGTTAAAATGAAGTAAATACCGCCGGCAATAATAAAAGGGGAAAACGGCCGGTAACTCTGTCCACGAATCAGGTTGGATACATACATCAAGTCCGCAAGTCCAATAATCGTAACATTGGAGGATGTTTTAATCATGTTTACAAAATCATTGCCAAGAGAAGGTATGATATTGATGACAGCCTGTGGAAGCACTACCTTCCACATCGTTCCAAAGCTGTTCATTCCAAGTGAAAGAGAAGCTTCTGTCTGCCCATAATCAATGGATTGGATACCACCTCTTACAATTTCACAAATCTGTGCTGCTGCATTCAGTCCAAGACCAATTACCGCCGCTATCAGACGATCCGAAGTACAGGCACCGTCAAACATATTAAATCTTGGATAGTTAATGCCTACTACGGATGCTCCGTAATATGCAATACAGAGCTGAATCATAACCGGCGTACCACGAATAATCTCTACATAGGCACCGGCAATAACATTGAATACCTTTATCTTACATATTTTCATAATTGCCAGAATAATTCCAAGCACCATTCCGAAAACAATTGCTAGTAAAGAAATCGTCATGGTAATTTCAACACCTGATATAATTAAAGTTCTATATTTTCCAATTAGTTCAAATACCTTTTCCATCCGTTTGTCCTCCTTCTTATCCCTTACAGTACACTTCTTAAAAATGCTCTGACTCTTTCGTTCTGGCATTCATCAAACATCCACTGTGGTGTTCCGTCTGCAACGATTCCTCCACCATCCATAAAAACAACCCGGTCTGCAACCTCTCTTGCAAAACCCATCTCATGAGTCACAATAATCATTGTCATGCCAGACCTTGCCATATCCTTCATAACTTCCAATACTTCTCCTACCATCTCAGGATCCAGTGCAGAAGTTGGTTCATCAAAAAGCATCACATCCGGATGCATCGCCAGAGCTCTGGCAATTGCAATTCTCTGTTTCTGACCACCCGAAAGTCTGGTCGGATATTCATCCTTCTTATCAATCAGGCCAACACGTTCCAGAAGCTGCTCACCTTCCTTTACAGCTTCCTCTTTGGAGACTTTTTTGACATTCATCGGTGCCATGATAATGTTTTCCATGACCGTCATATGCGGAAACAGATTAAAATGCTGGAATACCATTCCCACACGCTCCCGTAATTCTGCAACAGAAGCATCTTTTCTGGAACTTGCTACTCCTTTATAGTAAATTTCACCTCGATTTGGAATTTCCAGTTTATTGATACACCGTAACATCGTACTCTTTCCGGAACCGGATGGTCCGATGATAACAACAACCTGTCCCTTTGGTACATACAGATCCACATTTCTCAAAACTTCCAAATCCTTAAAAGATTTACAGATTTTATCTGCTGCAATAATACAGTCCTCAATCGGATTAAATCCTGCATCGGTTTCCTTCTTTGGCATAAAATTTGTATCAGCTTCTTTGATTGCCTTTTTTCCACCAAACATACTATCCACTCCTCTTCTCTTGCATGATCCCTTTTGGAATTATTTCTGATTACATCAAAAGAGGTCAGAACCTCAATTGGTTCTGACCTCTTCGTCAAAATTGATTATAAAGATATTATGATTCAAAAATTCTCAAATGTCAATAAGAATTTGAATAAAATTATCTTATTTTGATAAATTTATTCTTCTTCAAGTAAAATACGAAGAAATGCTTCCATTCCGGTAGCAAGGGCTCTGTCGTCTGCCAGAAAATGCGTACTGTGTGGCGGAATAACAGGAGCTTCCTGTGAAGAACGTACTCCAAGATGGAAAAATGCACCTTTGGTTTTATAAAGATAATAAGAAAAGTCCTCCGAACCAAGTTCCGGCTCCATCACGTTGAGTGTGGCATAATGCATTTTTTGCAAGGCACGTTCCGCAGTTTCTGCGGAAGTATCCTCATTTATAAGCGGTGCATAACCATCTTCAAATTCGATTTCTGTCTTACAACCATAGCCTGCGCAGACACCTTCTACAATTTCCCGAATTCTTTGCAATGCCATTCTCCCCAACTCTTCGGAATAGGAACGAATCTGTCCTTCCAAATCCACATAATCCGGAATAATATTTCCTTTGGTCCCGCCATGTATCATACAGGTACTGACCACAAGCGTTTCACTGGGATGTGCATTTCTGCTGACAATGGTCTGTAATGCCATAACAACTGCGCTTGCTGCTACAACAGGATCCACCGTATTCGATGGGTTCGAACCATGTCCTCCTTTTCCTTTTACCCGAATCCTGTAAACATAGGAACCGGACATAATGGCTCCCTTGCGAATCGAAACTTCCTGATAGGTTCGAAAGGGGGTTACATGCAATCCATAAATGACATCTACATCATCCAAAAAACCCTCTGCAATCAATTTTCTGGAACCACCTGGAAATAATTCTTCTGCCGGTTGAAAGATAAATTTCACTTTTCCCTTTACTAACTCCTTGTGCAAGGAAAGAATATGTGCAAATCCTAACATATTTGCCGTATGCATATCATGCCCGCACGCATGCATAATATTTTTTTCCACCGACCGGAAAGGCACATTTGTTTCTTCCTGCATGGGAAGTGCATCTATATCACATCGGAAGGCAATTGTTTTACCCGGTTCTTCTCCTTCGATAAAAGCCACCAGACCGGTTCCTGATGCAAGGCGTTCATAAGAAATTCCCCACTCCTTCATAAAACCTTCAATATATTCGGTTGTCTTATATTCCTGATAAGAAAGTTCCGGATGTCTATGTATATAGTGCCTTCTTTCAACAGCCGCTTCATATTCCGCTTCCACATATTGTACAATTCTATCTTCCATTTCTGTCTCCTTTATGCAGAAATGCTGCGTAGCAGATAAACTACACAGCATTTCCAAAAGATATTTTTCAATCTGTTATTTACCAATTCCAAGTAAAGATACACCAAGCTCTGTCTGTTCCTCAATAAGCTCATCAACATTTGGAACAATTTCATTGTTAATTACCTGATTTACAACACCCAGTAAATCATCATCCCCAATGTTCACTGCTAAAGATGCTGTGTCATTTTCCCAGTTAACGGTTTTAACCAAAGATAATTCTCCTTCATATCCTAACTCATATACCAGACCGTTTGCATCGGAAACAACAACTGCATCGGCTGTACCGGATACTACCTGTAAAACAGCATCGGCAACACTTTCCGAAGCAACAATGTTTACGTTAATGCCTTCATCAGCTAACTGCTGTGCATGTGTTAACTGTACGGAACCATTGTTTGCAGTAAGGATTGCACCTTCCAGACTTGCTTTATCTGTGTATTTGTCTACATCTTCTGTTCTTACGAGAATGTAGTCATATCCCTGACGAAGGGAATCACTAAACTGCATGATTTCTGCTCTTTCTTCGGTATTAACAACCATCGCCGCTACCAGGTCAATTTTATCAACTGCCAGATCCGAAAGAACAGCTGAGAAAGTTTCGGATACAATCTCAATATCAACACCAAGAACTTCTGCTACTCTCTTTGCTACTTCAACGTTTACACCGTAGGATTCGCCGGTTGCAGGATCCGTAAAGCAATACGGAACATAACCGGAATCAATACCAACAATCAGATAACCTCTATCCTGAATTTCTTTAATTGCATCGCCTACTTCATACTCATAAGTAGGTTTTTCTTCTGCCACTTCTTCTGTAGCTTCTTCCTCTGTTGTTTCTTCTTCCTCTGTTGTTTCTTCTTCCGCAGTTTCTTCAACAGTTTCCTCAGCTGCAACAGCTTCGGTAGCCTCTGCTGCTTCCTCTGTACTACTTGAGCCACATCCTGTCAATGCCCACACCATAGATGCTGTCAATAATCCTGCCAAAACCTTGTTCCATTTTCTCATATTTTTTCCTCACTTTCTCCTCGTACAAATATTGTACTTTGCAATCATTTTAAGACACTAAAAAAGGAATCCCATGAATATCGCTTCATGGAACCCCTTTGTTCCGTTCTTTATTGTTCTATTGTAGTGCCTCAAGTTATTTGTTATTATAAACATATTTTATTATTTGTCAATAATTTTTTTAAAAAATTTTTATCATATGATAATTTTATCCATTTTTATCCATTTTCCATACCCTTCTGCCGTCTGATCAACCTGATTCATTTTACAGACCTCACGCCCTCTGATAATTGTAGATTCTAATCTTCCCTGCAGACGGACTCCCTGATAAACCACTTGGCTCTCCGCCGTCTTGGAATAGCTCTCATGATGGTCTATTACGGTTTCCTGCTGCGGATCAAAAAGAAGAATATCCGCATCCAGTCCTAACGCAATTTTACCCTTTTGTTTCTCAATATGCAACATGCGTGCCGGCTTTTCGCTGAGAATTTTTATAATATTTTCCAGACTTGTTTTTCCTTTCAAAGCAGCATCCAACATTAACGGTACCCTCAAATCAATTCCAACAAGTCCTGCGGGCGCTTTAAAAATATCCTGTTCGCAGCTTTTTTTCTCTTCATACAGGAAAGGAGAATGATCGCTTCCAATAGCATCCACCGTATACCCATCATTAACAAATTCCCACAATCCGTCCTGATTTTCCTTGCTTCTGACCGGAGGATTACACTTAGCAAAGGGACCAAAGGTTTCCAGTGCCTCTTCTGTCAACGTCAGATAATGTACACAAGTTTCACATCCTATTTCCATTCCGGAAAGCTTCGCTCTCCGAATTTCTTCCATTGCTTTGGCTGTAGAAACATGAGCAAAAATCAGCTTTGTCCCGGTCACTTCTGCAAAGGATATGATTTTCCGGATGGTTTCCACTTCCGTAAATTCCGGTCTTGACCACACATGGGCAATCCCTGTTGTTTTACCCTGTCCACACAGCTCTCTTTCCAGTGCATGAATTACTTTATGGTTTTCTGCATGAAACATAAGAGCAAGACCGGTAGCCGCAACTTTCTTCATTCCTTCAAACAGTTTTTCGTCATCATCCATATATAAATTAACAAATTCTTCTTCCCGTCCCTTTACCGGCGGAGTCAGAAAAGTTTTATATGCCACAATTCCTGAATTTTTTAATTCATCTATCGCTTCCGGATACTGGCATCCTGCCGCACCATAAAAAGCGTAATCAACTACACACTCTTTGTTTGCATAGGAATCCCGGAAAAGCAGATTCTTTTTATTATAAGGCGTAGGATTGCAGATAGGCTGCTCAACAATCACCGTAGTTCCTCCGGCAGCAGCCGCCATTGAGCCGGTATAAAAGGTTTCCCGATATTCACCTCCCGGTGCCCGAATGTGAACATGGGTATCAATACTTCCAGGAAGGACATACTTTCCCTTTGCGTCAATAACTCTTGCGGCTTTTACTGACGGTTCTCTTCCGATATAGCTGATTTTCCCATCGGTAATTCCAAGATTACAATTTACAAATGTGTTATCCAGAAAAACCGTTCCGTTTTCAATCAATAAATCCATATAACACCTCTTTCTTCTTTTGCATAAATTCATTTGTTAGAGCTAATCAAATGCTCTTTTTGTTATTATAACTCATTTTTATTGCATTTCAATAATTTTTCATATATAATTTTCACAAAGTAATAAAAACATGCTATAAAGGAGGATTTCTATGAGTACACAAGACATTGTCATGAAAGGGGAATCTGCTTTTCCTGAAGGGAAGGAAATGTTAGAAGACCTCAGAAGTAAAAGAATTGTATTTTTATGCCACTGTATTTTAAATTCTAACAGTAAAGTTCTGGAACGTGCCCGTTATGGCGGAATATACAAAGAAGTACTGGATGTGCTCGAAGAATATGATGTGGGTGTGGTACAACTTCCCTGTACAGAACATTTATACTTCGGTGGCAACCGCTATTGGGGTGGTAAAAACGTCTTTGACAGTGCAGGCTATCGGAGATTCTGCCGGGAACAAGCCTCCTATATCGCCGATTACATCAGCAACTATCAGTCTATGGGCTATCAGATTGTCAGTATACTCGGCTGTGATGGTTCTCCTACCTGTGGAGTCAATTTTACCAATCATTATAACAATGGTGGTGGCCGTCCCAAACCACTTGATCGTGAAGTAATTGCCGGAAAGGGCATCTTCATGGAAGAACTGGAAGCAGAAATTATAAGCCGGGGTCTGAAAATGCCCGATATGTATGGTCTTGGTATGGATTTAGCTTCCAAAAGTATGGAAAAAATATTTGCAGAGTTCCGCAACTATATCACATCACGAATCTCTGCAAAAGAATAATGGTTGTTATGCAAGACAACCGGAAAACAGATACTGAACATCTTCTCTGGTAAGCGGAATATAACTGCGACCCAGAAGTCTTTGCTGATTTAAGATGGTGCTGTCCGTAAAGAGCGGAATATCTTCCGGGACGGCACCATATTCTTTCATTGGTTTATGAGGCAGAATCTTTTCCAGCAGTTCTTTCAGCTTCTGTAATTCCTGTCCTTTTTCCGCGCTAAGTACTCTACCCACTACAGTTTCCAAATCCTTGATTGCACCTTCCGGTTTTCTCTCTTTATACAATTCCAGAACCGGCATCATAAACTGGTAATTGGATTCCCCATGTGCCACATGATATTTCCCGCCCAGTGCATAGCTCATGGCATGAATTGTACCACATCCGGCATTTCCGAATGCAATACCGGCATAATTCGATGCTTTCAGAAATTGTCCTCCTAAGCTTCCTATCGCACTCTTATCTTCTGCGACCTTGCAATAACCATCCAGAATCGCTTCTATTGCTGCTATGGAAAACAGCTTTGTATAATCAGTCGCCAAAGGACTGAGATAACTTTCCATGGCATGAATCAATGCATCAATAGAACTTGTAGCAAATACTTTGTACGGTAACGTTGCTATGAATTCCGGAATAAGCACTGCTTTTCTCGGATACATTTCCTCAGATACAAGTCCCTGTTTTGTACCAAGCTTCTGTCGATTTACGATTGCGATATTGGTAACTTCCGAACCCGTTCCGCAGGTTGTCGGAACAACAATAAGCTCATGCTGTGCTTTTAAAGCATCCATATTCTCATACAGGCTGTTTACATCCTTTGTCTGACCGGATACCGCTATCACCTTCGCAATATCAATAATGGTTCCCCCGCCAACGGCAATGATACGATTATACCGCTTTGGTTCAAGCTGCTCCAGAATCGCATTAATCATCGTATCACTGGGTTCTCCTTCACCATACTTTTCTTGAAAAAGTACCTGACAGGACACTCCGTATCCGGCAATAACAGGATTATATATATACTCATTTGTTATAATCAAATCCGTATTATCCAATTGAAAATCCCTGACAAATTCACCAAAATTCTCAAAGGAATAAATTTGGGGCACAATTTGAATCTGTTTCATTTCATTCCTCATTTCTGCGCTCGCCTTTTGGCTGCGCCTCCTGTCATTATTTGCTGCACATTTTTCTTCTGACAATCTCTGCTATTAGTTCTGCAGTTCCCTCTACACCAAATTTACTGCTGTCGATACACAAATCATGATAGTCAAAAGGAGATTTATAACCGGCAACATATAATTTATGATAGTTTTCACGGGCAGAATCAACCTCCTGCATCATTTCCCTTGCTTCCTTTTCTTCCAAGCCAAGACTTTCTACACAATTCTTAAGACGTGCTTCATATGGTGCATAAATATAAACCTTTAGAACATTTGAATAATCAGCCAGCACATATTCTGCACAACGACCAACGATAATGCAGGAATCCTTCTTTGCATAATCCCGAATAATATTCTTCTGTACATTAAAGATTTCATCTTTTAATCCAGGACGACCGATTCCCAACGGATAAACCATCCCCAAAAATCTCGACTTAACAGCCTCTTCTTCCTGATTAATCTTAGAAACCGGTAAATCCATACGCTTTGCTGTTTCCTCCACAATATCACGATCCAGATAATCAATA
Source organism: Lachnospiraceae bacterium (assembly GCA_029219245.1). Classification (GTDB taxonomy): domain Bacteria; phylum Bacillota; class Clostridia; order Lachnospirales; family Lachnospiraceae; genus UBA3282. Next base: position 30,982 of record JAQXTA010000054.1, read on the forward strand.
CCAAGGATTTCTGAAAGTTTACGCGCAATCGGTCTTCCCAGACTACCGAACTGACGAGATATCGTTACTACATATTTTTCTGTCATATTACCATTCCTCCCAAATATAAAATGTTTTATACTGCATACATTTTACCACAATGTGCAAATATTGACAACATTTTATATCATTTTGGTAATTTCAATCTGTTTTCAATCATGCAGAAAAATATCAATTGCATATGGTTGCTTTCTTAACAACCTTCCGATAGAATACCACCGACAACACCGTTGCCACACTCCATCCTACCGGCCAAGATAACCAGATACCGGTACTGGAAGACAACCAACCGGAGAAAACATAAGCCAGTATTACCCTCAAAATTAAATCCGTAAAAGTGGAAATCATAAAATATTTCATGGCTTCTGCACCTCGAAGCGCACCATCCGCTACCAGTTTGATAGCGATAATAAAATAAAACGGTGCTACTATCTTAAGAAATATAGCTCCGGTATCCATTGCCGCGCTCCCGGTATCTTCCATAAATAACAGCATCATAATTCTTCCGAAGAAAAAGTAGGCAACAAAGAATGGAACCGCAACACAAACCGCCATTTTCATACCTGCCTTATAGCCTTCCCGGATTCGTCCCGGCAGTCCCGCACCCAGATTCTGCGCTGTAAAACCAGATACACCGTTCCCTAATGTTGTAAAGCCGGTGATGATAAAGGTATTCAGCTTTACGGCCGCAGAGTATCCTGCAATTACATTTGAACCATAGGAATTTACAAGGCTCTGGATAAAAATATTGCCGATGGAAACAAAGCTCTGCTGTAAAATACTTGGTATGGCTACAAAAGCTATCTTTTTTAGAACCGGAAGTGAGAAAACCTCTGGCCTGACTTCTGTCCGCACTTCTGCTACCCGTCTGCGAAAAGCAAGCAATGCCAGAATGCAGGCAACACCCTGTGCGAGGAAGGTCGCCCATGCAACACCCGCTACACCCCAATGGAAAACTGCTACAAACACTAAATCCAGCACAATATTTCCAATGGAAGAACCAATCAGAAAATAAAGCGGCGTTTTGGAATCGCCCAGAGAATTAAACATACCTGTTGTAACATTGTATAGAAAGAGAAAGACAAAACCGCCAATATATATTTTTAAATACAAAGCACCATCTGCAAAAATGTTCTCCGGCGTCTGAATCATCCGCATCATCGCCGGTGTGGTCAAAAGTCCGATTATGGTCAAAAGTGTCGATAATACCAGTCCGGTAATAAAGGTCGTAGAAACTGCCGTTTTTAACTGTTGGTACTCTTTTGCTCCAAATAACTGTGAGATGACAACAGAACAACCAATATTACAGCCTACCGCCACAGCCATAAAAATCATGGTGATGGGATAGGATGCTCCAACTGCTGCAAGTGCATCCTCGCCTGCAAATTTCCCTGCAATCATACTGTCTGCAATGTTATAAATCTGCTGAAATGCCACACTGATAAACATAGGTATGGTATAGCGGAACAAAACTTTCTGGGAATCTCCCACTGTCAAATCCTGAATCATCACTTTTCTCCTCAACTTTATCATTTATCGTACTCTTGTATTGAATTCACTACTACGCCCTAAAACAGCATCTGCCCGCAAGGGAAATCTGTCTTGTCTGGAAAAACGACACAGCACTTTCCCCTGCGGGCAGGGCTTTCTTAGATTTTATCCATGATATAGCTCAATAACTTATCTGCCACTTCCTCTTTGCTCATCATAGGAAGCTGTATTGTATCTGTTTTGGAAAGCAGGGTTACGATATTCGTATCGGTTCCAAAACCTGCTCCCTCCTGTTTTAAATTATTAGCTACAATCAAATCCAGATTTTTTTTCTCTAATTTTTTTCTGGAATTTTCTATCATATTCTCGGTTTCCATCGAGAAACCGCATAAAAACTGACCTTCCGGCTTGTGGGCACCAAGATATCCCAGAATATCTTCGGTACGCTCCAGTTCTATGCTCATATCACCGTCTTTTTTCTTCAGTTTCTCATCCGCAATATATTTGGGATGATAATCTGCAACGGCGGCTGCCTTAATAATGATGTTCTGCTCCTTTGCACGACTTTTTACAACTTCTGCCATATCTGCCGCCGACAGTACATCCACCACTTCCATATGGATTGGCGGTGTCAGTTCTGTTTTGCCACTTACAAGTGTTACGTCGGCTCCCCGAAGCATCGCTGCTCGTGCAATGGCATAACCCATTTTTCCGGTAGAATGGTTGCTGATATAACGTACCGGATCAATCTTTTCCCTGGTTGGTCCTGCTGTCACAAGCACTTTTAGCCCTGTCATATCCTTGGGGGTAACCGCTTTGACAAGATACTCCAAGAGAAGCTCCGGCTCCGGCATTTTCCCTTCTCCGGTATCGCCGCAGGCAAGATAGCCGGTTGCCGGTGTAATGACTTCCATACTGTATTTCTCCAGTATTTTCATATTGTCCTGTACAATCGGATTCTGGAACATTCTGGTATTCATCGCCGGTGCAATGATTTTCGGACACTGGCAGGCAAGCAAGGTTGTCGTCAGCATATCATCCGCAATGCCATGGGCCGCTTTGGCAATCACATTGGCAGAGGCCGGTGCAATTAAAATCGCATCTGCCTGCTTCGCTAATGCCACATGCTCCACATTGTACTGAAAATTCCGGTCAAACGTATCGATGAGGCATTTGTTGCCCGTTAAAGTTTCAAATGTAATCGGATGAATAAAGTTCGTTGCATTCTGTGTCATAATCACTGTCACATCTGCTTTTCTCTTTTTTAACATACTGGCAAGGGAAGCAATCTTATATGCGGCAATGCTTCCTGTCACCCCCAGTATGATATGTTTTCCCTGTAACATCCTGCGCTCCTTTCTGCGCTCTTCTCTACTTTCTCTGCTGCTTTTCTGCCGGTTTTTTCCTGACCATGACCTTGCACGCATTTTCAAGCTGATGGCTCTACATTTTTCCGATAAATAATGTCCAATCCTTTTAGGGTAAGTTCATTATCATAAATAATTTTTTTCTTACAATAAGGCACGATACAGCCCGCCAGACCACCTGTGGCAACTACATCTGCCTGATAGCCAAGTTCTTCCCATATACGTTCAATCATGCCATCCATACAAGCCGCCTGCCCCATGATAATACCACTTTTCATGCAATCAATGGTATTCGTACCGATGATTTTCTTAGGTGCTTCCAGACTGATTCTCGGCAACTGGGAAGTACGATTTACCAGTGACTCTAACGATACCTTAACACCCGGCAGAATCATACCGCCAATGTAATTTTTCTTGTTATCTACAACACTGATGGTTGTTGCCGTACCCATATCAATCATAATAATCGGTGCCCCATAGTAATGCAGTCCCGCTACCGCGTTGACAATCAAATCGGCACCCACCTGTCCCGGATTATCCATCAGAATGTTCAGTCCGGTCTTTACACCAGGCCCGACCAAAAGCGGTGTGATATGCAGAAGCTTCTCCATGGAAGCACGCACGATATTATTAAGCGGCGGCACTACCGAAGCGATAATACAGCCTGTTATTTCTTCCATTTTAATCTGATACAAATCCAAAAGTGTCTTGAATTCTACCACATATTCCAATTCTGTTTTGGAAATATCCGTAGAAACTCTTTCCACAAAATAGATTTTTTCTTCTTCGATGCAACCGATAACAATATTGGTATTCCCAATGTCTACTGCTAAAATCATATTCTTCTCCATTCCAAGAGTTTTCTTTATCTCAAATCTTATTTAATCGGTTTCACTTTGGTCAATGCCAGTCCTACACCAGCTACCAGAATTGCTGCCACCGTAGCTTCTACGACACCGTTAAAGCTGACAACTCCCATAATAACATCAATAACCGCATCTCCTGCAATACCGAGTGCCTGTGCATAAGCATCTTTATATAGAATAAAAATGCCGCTCATAACTAACAAGGTATTGGTAAAAGCACCGGTCAGTCCGGCATAAGCAAGGCCAATGGTCGTGGAAGCCTTTTTCTGCAGAACAACTGTTAAAACAACAAACAATACAACACCAACTGCAAGACCTGCTACGGTACCAATCATTACTGCTGTATCCGACTCGATTAAATTCATAATAAATGCTCTTACGGAAATACATAAGATAATGGACATAACCGCATTTAATACAACACGCCATACTTTCTGTTCACTCTTTAAGAGATTCCGAATCAGAACGAAAACAAAGTAAGGAACCACGCCAACCAGAATTCTTGGTACAAAACAGATGTACAGACTCTTAAAGACACCTGAGATACCAATCATATTCGCTGCAAGAACCGGTGAAAACACAAATGCCGATGCAGTGGCTGCCTTAAAGGTGTTGTTGATAAAGCTTGTTAATCCAAATACGAATCCTAAAAATGCACCTTTTTTCGGTCCTAAAAATAGTGCTCCAAGGATAACCGGGATATGGATAACCGTTGCATTGATAACAACTAATGGAATATATCCCAGTGGCGTGAATGCCATTATAATAATAATGGCGGTGAACAGTGCTGTCAGCACAAGTTCATAAGTTTTTTCATTTTTCATAGTACGTTTCCTCCTGTTATTATTCTCATATGAGATACAATACGGTGTAATCATACCACATTGATATTTTTTTGACAATACTAAAAAAGGTTCGCTTCAGCAACTGTGCAAAGGCTGAGGAAAGATTAAAGACCACTCCTAATTCGGAGTGTGCCTTGAATGCTCTTGCGATAGACACCCCCTTGGAATACGCAAGGCTTTACCTTGACTAAACTATGCAGATGTGAATTGATGCAAAGGATTCGTTAGCAATTTCTTGCTCAGATTCGAAATTGGAAATCTCGGTTGGTTTGAAAACCACTATCTGCTCTCAAAATGCTCTCAATGCTCTGGCAATAGATGAGCCTTCAGAATGTGTGCACTTATCGAACAAGCACATCATAATCAATGCAGTCCATTTTGTTAAGTACGCATAGCATGAAAATAAATGCGAACCTTTTTTATTTCTGCATATAATATACAAACCTTCTGACAAAACATCTCGGGAAAAAACGAATTGCCATAATGGCTATTCTATTTTTTCTGCTCGGTATCGCAACTACCTTTTTGTGCATCAGAACTTCATAGCCGTATTCTGCAATACAACGTGCGGACGTCCTTTCAAATGACTTAAACAATCTGGATTTACCAAGCTCAGCATTCTTTGCGAAACCGGTATTGGTCGGTCCCGGACAAAGTGCCGTTACCGATACGCCTGTTCCCTGTAATTCTACAGAAAGTGCTTCGGTAAAAGAAAGCACATATGCTTTCGTTGCATAATAGACAGACATCATAGCTCCGGGCATAAACGCTGCTACGGAAGCCACATTTAATATTTTACCCTGTCTCTTTTCTATCATCGGTTTTAAAAACAGATAGGTTAGCTGTGTCAATGCGGCAATATTTACCTGCAGCATAGCATACTGCTTCTCCCAATTACTGTTCGCGAACTTTCCAAAATCACCGAATCCGGCATCATTTATCAACACATCCACATGCAGTTTCTTTTCCTGAACATACTCCCAGATGCGCTTGGCAGCATCCTTCTTTCCCAGATCCTGTGCACAGACATATACCTGAATACCGTATGTTTTCTCCAGTTTCTCCTTCATAATATAGAGTTTGCCTTCACTTCTGGCTACCAGAATCAAATGATAACCCTCACTCGCAAAAATCTTGGAAAACTCATAGCCAAGTCCGCCAGATGCTCCCGTAATCAATGCTGTCTTTCTCATATTCCTATTCCTTTCCATGATACACTTACTCTCTTAATAGAAATATTATAGCACAAATACGGTTGAGTATACACCTAAACTGTTACCATTATAAAATCAGGAAGCTCCCAGATATGCCTTGCGTACCGCATCATCATTCAGGAGTTCTTTTCCGGTGCCCTTTGTCACAATACGACCAGTTTCCAGTACATACCCCCTATGGGCAACGGAAAGCGCCATCTGCGCATTCTGTTCTACCAGAAGAATAGTTGTACCAGACTTGTTCAGTTCCTCAATAATCTGGAAAATCTGCTCTACCAGAATCGGTGCAAGTCCCATGGAAGGTTCATCTAACATGATTAACTTTGGCTTGGACATCAAAGCACGCCCAATAGCTAACATCTGCTGCTCACCACCGGAAAGCGTACCTGCCACCTGTCTATATCTCTCCTTCAGACGGGGAAATCGTTCATAAACATTGGCGATTGCATCGGCAGCCTCCGGGCCGGAACGGGTATATGCACCCATTTCCAGATTTTCCTGTACGGTAAGTTGTAAGAAAATACGTCTTCCCTCCGGGCAAAGTGCCATGCCTTTACTGACAATTCTATGTGCCGGAACACCGACCAGCGAACTGCCTTCAAATTCTATACTGCCGCTTGTCGGTTTTAAGAGTCCGGCAATCGTATTCAGCGTTGTCGATTTGCCCGCTCCGTTTGCACCGATTAACGTAACAATCTCTCCCTCATTTACTTCAAAGGAGATTCCTTTAATTGCATGAATACTACCGTAGGAAACATGGATATTATCAACTTTCAACAGGCTCATGACCTAAACCTCCTTCTTCTTACCAAGATAAGCTTCAATTACCTGCGGATTGCTCTGTATCTGCGACGGATTGCCCTGCGCAATAATTTTTCCGAAGTTAAGCACCGCTATGTTTTCACAAATCCCCATGACAAGACTCATATCATGCTCAATGAGCAATACTGCTATTTGGAATTTATCTCTGATTTTTCTGATATTTTCCATAAGTTCTGCCGTTTCTGACGGATTCATGCCAGCTGCCGGTTCGTCGAGAAGAAGAAGCTTCGGTTCTGTTGCCAGTGCACGTACAATTTCCAGACGACGCTGTGCGCCGTAAGGAAGCGAGCCAGCCGTAGCATTTGCCAGATCCTGCATATCAAAAATAGATAAAAGCTCCAGTGCCTCATTGTGGATTCTTTTTTCTTCACTCCAATATTTGGGAAGTCGGAAAATGCCGCTCCACATACCATACTTTGTATGATTATGTAAACCAATTTTCACATTATCTTCCACACTCAGTTTATCAAACAATCGTATATTCTGAAAAGTACGGGCAATCCCCGCCTTATTGACCTGTATCGTATTCATACCGCTTGTATCTTTTCCGTCTAACAGTATTTTGCCTCTGGTCGGCTGATAAACCTTTGTCAAAAGATTGAATACTGTTGTTTTTCCGGCACCATTTGGTCCAATCAGACCTGCAATTTCACTTGCATGAATGACCATGTTAAAATCATCTACTGCGGTCAGTCCGCCAAAATCAATACCTAATCGGAAAACTTCCAGAACAGGACAGCCTGCTTTTTCTTTTTCACTCATTTATTTGTCCTCCTCTGCCACTTTTTTTCTTGAAAAGACGGAGCCAAACTTGGCAAGAATTTCCTTTGCTTTCTGATTATTTGTACAAATCATAATCAGAATCAATACAATTGCATACACCAACATCCGGTAATCCTGAAATTGTCTTAACATTTCCGGAAGCACCGTAAGAACTGCCGCTGCGATAATGGAACCTCGCAAATTACCGATTCCACCAAGTACAACGAATACCAGAATCAGAATGGATGTATTAAAATCAAATTTCTTGGGAACTACCGTCGAGTAGTTTAGTGCATATAAGGCTCCTGCAGCCCCTGCCATGGCAGCAGAAGTTACAAATGCCATCAATTTATATTTCGTTATATTTAATCCGCAGGATTCCGCTGCAATCCGGTTATCTCTAATCGCCTGCACAGCGCGTCCCGACCGGCTGTTTACCAGATTCTGAATCACAAAAAGAACCACAAACACCAGAAGGATACCACTTACAAAAGTAGAAAGTTTCTGGATGCCCAAAGCTCCCATAGGACCATTTATAATAACGGTTCCATCCGCTTCCATTCCCATTGCATTTGCATCTTTCATGCTGAAATGAAGTCCATGATTATCCACACCAACATAAAGACAATTTAAAACATTTTTAATAATCTCGCCAAATGCTAATGTCACAATAGCGAGATAATCTCCCCGCAGACGAAGTACCGGAATACCGATAATCGTACCTGCTAATGCTGCAATCAAAGCTCCCATTACCATTGCTATCAACAATCGAAGCGGCGAAGCCTCCACCGTTCCCTGTAAGCTTGTTGCAACAACAACCCCACTAAAAGCGCCTACACTCATAAATCCTGCATGGCCTAAACTCAATTCTCCTGAAATGCCTACGACCAGATTCAGGGAAAGTGCCATAACAATGTATGCACAGATAGGAATCAACTGACCGGAAAAGGAACTGCTCAATTTTCCCATCGAAAGCAGACATTGAAAGACCAGGAAAAATACCAGTATAATGCTATAATTGATAAAACTGCTACGTGTGCTTTCGGAAATTTTCTTCATAAATCCCACCTACACTTTCTCATTGACTTTTTTGCCAAGCAGACCGGTCGGCTTAACAATTAATACAATAATCAACACTGCAAATACAATGGCATCAGACAATTGTGTAGAAATATAAGCTTTTCCAAAAATTTCAATAATACCAAGTAAAATACCTCCAAGCATAGCACCCGGAATTGAACCAATACCACCAAACACGGCTGCCGTAAATGCTTTAATACCCGGCATGGCACCTGTCGTCGGCATCAAGGTCGGATAAGCAGAACAAAGCAGCACACCTGCAATGGCAGCCAGACCGGAGCCAATGGCAAACGTAAGCGAAATCGTAGCATTGACATTGATTCCCATTAGTTGTGCTGCATCCTTATCTTCGGATACCGCACGCATTGCCTTACCCATTTTGGTTTTACCGGTAAACAAGGTAAGTGCCACCATAATTACAATACATGCCAAAATAGTAACCAGTGTTACCGAAGAAATCTGTAAGTCTCCTATAACAAGAGTTGGAAGCGTTACCATGTTGGGAAACGCTTTCGGATTGGAAGACCAGATAAGCAGTGCCGCATTCTGCAGAAAATAAGAAACACCGATTGCCGTAATCAGAACTGCCAGTGAAGTAGCATTTCTAAGCGGCTTATAAGCTAACCTTTCAATCACAATCCCCAGTATGGTACATATAAATATGGAAAATAATACTGACGGAATGGCGGGCCATCCCATATAACTGGTAGCACAAAAAGCCATGTAACCGCCTACCATAATGACATCACCATGTGCAAAATTCAACATCATTGCAATACCGTAAACCATTGTATAACCTAATGCAATAATCGCATATACACTGCCAAGGCTGATACCGTTAATCAGATAGTTTAACATATTAAAACCTCACTTCTTCCCTTCCTATAATTAAGGAAAAGGGGCTGCCATCAAAAGACAGCCCCTTCTTTCATACTTTAAAGAATCCTTATAAACCTACATATGCGCCATCTTTAATAACAACTGCTCTAGGTGCTTTGTTTACTTCACCTTCTGCGGTCCATGTCATGCCTTCGCCTGTTATACCATCAACAGAAAATGCGGAATCAGAGAATACGGAAATCAGGATTTCACATAAGTCTGCATAGGACAAACCATCCACATTCAAACCGCCGTTTTTCTCTGCATAATAGCTCAATGCTGTATAAATTGCATAAGGGCAGTCATAACCATCTGCTGCAAACTGAGAAGGAACTTCACCATAAGCATCCTGATATTTTGTAACAAAGGAAACGGTTGCATCATCGGTTGCATCTGCTGAGAATGGTGTTAATAACATAACACCTTCTGCAAGGGATGTATCAAATCCTTCAAGAGAAAGGATACCATCCATACCATCTACACCAAACATTTTGACATCATAACTCATAGATGCTGCCTGCTGCATAATTAAGGATGCCGGTGTATAATAAATTGGCAGGAAAATCAATTCCGCTCCGGCCTTCTGAGCTTCTGTCAACTGTACGGAGAAATCGTTTGCCGTATCATCTGTAAAAGTAGTAACCGAAACGACTTCTAAGCCAAGTTCATCAGCTGCAGTCTGGAATGTCTGATAAATACCCGTTGAATAAGCATCCGAGTTATTATAGATAACTGCAACCTTCTCTGCTAATCCATTATCGGAAATATACTGTGCCGATGCAGAACCCTGATTCGGGTCAGAGAAGCACAACTGGAATACATTGTCTTTTCCTTCGGTAACAGAAGTTGCAGAAGCAGAAGGTGTCAGCATAAACATACGGTCTGCATTTGCTTCGGAAGCAACTGCTACACAAGGAGTTGTTGTTACACAACCAACAATTGCCTGTGCACCCCAGTCTTTTAAGTTGTTGTATGCATTTACAGATTTTTCAGCATCGTGTTCATCATCCTGTGCATCAAACTCAACCTGAAAATCAGGACTGATTGCATTGATTTCTTCTACTGCAATAGAAGCACCATTGCTTGCAGAAGTACCATACAAAGCAGCTGCACCTGTTAACGGTCCGATAAATCCTAACTTCAAAGTACCCGTTAAACCACCTTCACCAGAAGCAGTTTCCTCTCCTGCCTCAGTGTCGGCAGCTTCGGTTTCAGCTTCTGCTGTTTCCTCTTGCGTAGTTTCTTCTGTTGCTGTTGTACCGGTACTTTCCGATGAACTGCCGCCACATGCTGTCAGGGAAAATACCATGGCTGTCGTAACTAACATTGCCACAATTTTTCTTTTCATAATGTTCTCCTCCATTTTCCAGAAAATCATTTCCAGATAAAACAAAAATGGCCTTCTCCTCTTTGGAGAAAGCCACCTTTGACTATCAAAAAATATTTTCTTTATATATTGTGTATTTTAGGACACTGTTGCCGGTAGTTTGACAGTGGAATAAGAGAAAAATCTTTGCAGGCCTTGAAAGGCCTGTATTTTTTTGTCAAATTTTCTTCATTTTATTGTGGCTATTTGTGTGTATTTATGCTATAATAAGGTATGGAGGGTTTTGTTATGAAG
>JAQXTA010000055.1 GCA_029219245.1 Lachnospiraceae bacterium
CGATATAATCAACAATTTCTTTATAATTCAAAACTACCACCACTTTATCTAATGTATTCACCGGCTGACCGGTACTTTTACATTATATAATAGTGGTGGCAGTTGTCCAGACCTAAACGTATGTTTTTTACTTCCTTTTTACGAGAAAGTCTGCGATCCTTCCCGGGAATTAGACGAGTTTTTCCAACCTATTCATTTTTTCTGATTTGTTCCACAAACTTTGAAAACCCCGACTCTTTTTCATCTTCCACATCGAAACTATAGCTCATAAGAAATCTGTCCGATGCCATCTTTTTGAATACATCCGCCGTCGTGTAATAGATACATTCATTATCCATCCGGTTAGTAAGCCCCCAGCAATTGGTTCCTATCAAAGACAATACTTCCTTCGGGAGAATATTTAATCGCATTATCAAATACATTTCCCAGTGCTTCTTCTGTCTATTTCCTGTCATAGATTGCTTCTATCCTCTGCAAATCTGTCTGACTGTATTGGCTGAATAATTTCATCTTTTTTTGTTCTGTTTTGGGGCAGCCTCCTTAAGAACCTGTTCTACCAAAGGTTTTATCAAACCATGCACAGGTTTCGCTTCCAATACCTCCGTTTCCAACCGTGCCATCTTGAATATTCAACCGTTCCTGATTTGTCTTTTCCGTAGACATTCTGGAAGTAGTCAGATATTGCTTCCATCGGGATTCCAATCTTGAAAGCTCGGTCTCATCATATCGACTTTCCTCAAATGCTCCATTTATCGCTTCTGTCAACATTTCGTCCAGACGTTTCCGTATCTTTCCCGCACCAAATTCTATCAATTTTATTTCCGCTCCCATACGAAGCTTGTTTTTTATTTTCATATCATGTATAATAACCGCAACATACACGCAGGGAGTTGCAGACATGATTACACTAAACGATTATTTATATTCCGGAGATACCATATTAAAGATATTGCAGAAGTACATTACCGATTTGAGAAGAGATGCCAAAAAGAATCACAATGAAATCGACCTGATACACTGTAATTTTCTGATTCAGGTCAGGGAATTGCTGGAACACAACGATTTCCTTACGGTACAGTCTCAGAAAATCAGAGAATTTTATAATTATATGGCAAAAGAATATCCTTTCCTTGCCTTTACGTTTAAAGGGCGTATCAAATCTTTGATCCGTGCGGAAGAAAAGATTAACGGTTATATTGTGGAATATATTTATGACTATTATCTGGAAAACAGAAGATGCCCTTCCGTATCGGAACTGAAAAAACGTCTGAGCTGTTTTCGTGATCTGATTGCTTACCGCATCGTCATCTCTCTGCCAAAATGCCACTTAAAGCCGGGAGACGACATCGAAACAGAAGAATTGAAATATTTATATGAAATTGCCAACGTTCTTCCCGGTTTTCTGGAAGAACATGGCTTTACGGCAGAACCTGCCAACGGTATCAAAGAAAGTAACTCCCCTCTTCTGAATGAAAATGTAAAACCATATTACAGGGATTACATCTGCCATCACAATACCAATGAATATCGATCTCTGCATGTAACTTTCTACGATAACAGTTCCAGAAGTTACATAGAAGTACAGCTTCGTACCAAGAAAATGGATGATATTGCGGAAATCGGTGCCGCCAACCATGTCATCTACGAGCAACGGCAGGAAAATAATCGAGTCAGAAGAGATGAAATCCCTTATGGCAAAAGTATTTACTTTGATGAATCTTATGAGCGCGGTAAAAGACTGTTGGAACTGCAGCTGGCCGATCTGGATGTGAATATGTTCTCAGCCATTGACAACAGCCTGATCAACGATGGCTGTGGTCTGTACCGCGGACGGCTGATCCTGCCTTATGAACATCTGTCACGGTTTCAGAATGATCTGATTAATTAAAATGTATTTTCACCGGACTCTCTCTGCCGATCATGTTTTCTATGAGTTCCATTACATTACGCACAAACTCACGATTGCATGATCTTATGGGTCTATAGAAAATAAATTACCGAAATGATTCTTTTTGGGCGATAAATGCAATTGAAACACAGGTTTTTCCGCCATTCTGTTGTTGTATTTTCTCCCGGACATTCTATCGCCAGATGGCTGAACCAGCTGTCTGCTTCCGCACCATTCCAGTGTTTAGTTTTCGCCGGAATCGTCACTACATCACCGGGGGTTAAACTTCGGGCAGATTTACCTTCTTCCGGATACCACCCCTCTCCATCCACACAGAGTAAAATCTGTCCACCGCCTTTTGTCGCATGATGAATATGCCAGTTATTCCTGCATCCCGGTTCAAATGTTACATTGGCAATAAATATAGTCTTTTTTATATACTCTATTCTTGTAACTGAAATCACTTTTCTCCGAAATTTAGGTACAAAAACAATATGATACTTACAATTCCACTTTGTGTGTGATAAACTATTACTATCCATTTGGATACCTCCTTTGTACTTTAATGAGGTTGGCGAACCAACATTATTGTAACACTGGAGGTTTTATACTGTAAGCTAAAGCATATTTAGCCACCCGCATAGCAGGTGGTTTATTTGTTTCCTACTCATTTTTCGGATCAACGAAAAACTCGCTTAACGGAAACAGGG
>JAQXTA010000056.1 GCA_029219245.1 Lachnospiraceae bacterium
AGTAATCCAGTCGGTAATGGGGCATGTTAATATAGGAACCACGATGAACATTTATGCAGAGGTTTCTGAAGCAAAGAAAAAGCAGTCAATGGAAGCGTTGGCAAAGAAATTAGATTTATTTTAGTAGATAGTTTATTGTATTGGAGAGTCCTTTGGGACATTCCAGTACATCAAAATGCATAGCAGTACATCAATCATATAAGAATAATACCCGATAATACGGTGTTTCTCATGAAAGAGAAAATACCTGATAATACCGCATAATAAGCGGTAATACGGGAAATCTGGTTGATTATGGAGGAGAAACAGACTATCGTCGCTCTGGGAGCCGGTTCGATTACCAAGCGGGTGTTCCCGGACGGCAGGATCGAGCGGTGTGATAATGTGAAGGATGTGGGGCTCTATATAGAAAAGATTGACGAGATGATTGAGAGGAAACGGAAGCTTTTTGAGGATTAAAAAGTGGGACAAACTTATTCTAATGAATAGGAATGTCCTTTTTTGTTATAGTCAATTATGATTTTAAGACAGGATGTGTAAAGACAGAATGTTTTCAGGAAGGCTGGCAGACCAGCGGAAGCGTGAAATACCCTGTTTGAAGGAGCAGGACAATGGAATTTCAGAAGCCAAATAAGGTCTATGTGAAAAACTTTGTCTTCTTAGCTGTTTTTTCACGCTCCTATTTCGCCAGTGCCTTCTTGAACTGCATATACTTTTCCTTACTGATAGGCAGCTCCGTACCGTTCAGAAGCGTGGCTTTGAAACGTCGGATGGAGGCTACATGGGAAAGATTGGCCGCATAGCTTTTGTGGATGCGCTGAAACTGCGGCGGCAGGCTCTCCATCTGCACCGCCCAGTCCCTCGCACCACTGGAAATCGTTGGAACCAATCCACATAAAGTCATCCGTCATGGCGCGGTGGTATAGCCTTTGTCCCGGTTATAAAAGCTGCGGACATTCTCCATGGTCATGCGAATCAGATCCGCCTCTTTGATAAATGGCTTTGCCATAGTGTTCACCTCGTTTTTCTCAAGGAACCATTATACTGACATCTGGGTAGGATGGCAAGAAACATATCTTAAAAAACAACAATTTATATCCTGTTCACTCGAAATATACCCTGTTTATTTTTTAAATTGTGAACGTTTCAATCATGTGTTATAGTATAAAGAAGAAATTTGAGGAGAAATGGAGAGAATCTAATGAAAAGAATAATTGGATTTTTAGTGATAGGGATGCTTTTGACCAGCATTCTGACCGGCTGTGGAGACAACGCAGAGCCAGATGATTATGTGACAAACATTGGATACGAGGTAGCAGTGGATGATACAGCTGCTGTGGAGAGTACGTCTGGTACGGAATCAGATGCATCCAAACATATCAGCAAAGAGGACATAAAAGTTGGGGTGTTGTATATTTCCGATCCGGCAGAGGGAAGCGGATATTCATACACCCATGACCTGGGAATACTAGGTATGCAGAGCAATCTGGGACTGACGGAAGATCAGATTGAACGCAAGATTGTAGATGATGCGGATACAGAGGGAACGAAGGCCGCCATAGAAGAATGCATTTCGGATGGCTGTAACATTATTTTCACAACAAGCTGGGGATATATGGAGACAACTGCGGAGATGGCAGAAAAATATCCGGATGTGTATTTTTCCCATGGAACTGGATATATGTCAAATGATTCCAATTTCAATAATTATTTCGGGCGAATCTATCAGCCGAGATATCTCAGTGGAATTGTGGCAGGTATGAATACCACAAGTAATAAAATCGGGTATGTGGCAGCAATGGATACTACAAGCTCAGAAGTCACAGGTGGAATCGATGCTTTTGCCATCGGTGTGGCATCGGTAAATCCGGAGGCAAAGATTTATGTGGTAGTTACAAATAGCTGGTATGATCCGGAAAAGGAGAAAGCTGCGTCGAGGAAACTGCTGGATATGGGATGTGATGTGATGGCACAGCACTGCGATACCCCTTATCCGATGACATTGGCGCAGGAATACGGGGTATATGGAATCGGATATAATTCTGATATGAGCAAGGAAGTCCCTGACGCCTGCCTGTGCAGTGTAATCTGGAATTGGAGTGCCTATTATACGGCGACAGTAGATTCAATAATAGAGGGTACATGGAACAGTGAGAATTATTATGGAGGCATGAGCGAAGGATTGGTGGGAATAACGGATCTGTCTGCCTTTTGTGCTGAAGGAACACAGGAAAAAGTTGCAGAGGCATCAGAAGCAATTTTAGATGGAAGTAGTAATGTATTTGATGGAGAACTTAAGACAAATACAGGCGAAGTAATCGGAAGTGCGGGTGCAACATTGGATGATGCAACAATTACTGGTGGAATCGACTGGTACTATGAAAATGTCGTTCTTGTCGAGTAACAAAGGGAGGAAGATAAAATGAAATTGACTATTCGCAAAAAAATGCTTTTATGTGCGTTCCTGCCAATCAGTATCCTTGGGATTATCATCGTTATCCTGGCAGTAACGTCTCTGAAAACTTCTATTATCAATCAGGTGGAAAGTTCTTTGAGGGGCACGGCATCAGCAACACTAGCGGCCTATGACCAAAATTCAGGTTCTTACATCGTATCTGCAAATGGGGATATCTGGAAAGGCGGGTATAATATTTCCAGCTCTGAGAAACTGTTGGATACCATTAAGGAGAAGTCCGGAATGGAAGTTACTTTTTTCTACGGAACCCAAAGAATCATGACTTCCATTATGGATGAAAATGGGGAACGCATTCTTGGCAGTCCTGCAGGAGCAAAAATTCAGGAAGTGGTTCTTAATAATGGTCAGGAATATTTTAGTGACAGTGTATCCGTAAATGGTGAAATGTATTATGGATACTATGTTCCTGTATTTCAGAATGATGACAGTAAAGAGCCAATCGGTATGGTTTTTGCAGGTGTGAATAAAAATAAAACATTGAACAGTGTCTTAGGTATTGTGCTTTACATGGTCATAATCGTTGTAGTGATTGCCTTAGTCGGAATGTTCAGTGCTGGTCTGGTAGCAAATTCAATATCGAAAGCACTGAATGCAGAGATTGCCTGCGTGGAAGATGTGGCAACAGGAAATCTGAATGTTTCGTTGGACCGGAAGCATATGGGTCGAAAAGATGAAGTGGGCGATCTGACAAGGGCGATTGACAAACTGCAGTTGGATTTGAGGAGCATAATCGGAGGAATCAGTGATAGTACAAATCAGTTGATTGATGCTTCTGATACATTGGAACAGACTTCCCATCAGACATTTGCCAATATGAATCATGTGATGCAATCGGTAGATACCATTACGACAGGTGCAATTTCACAGGCAGAAGATACAAAGAATGCGTCAGAGAATATTACTTATATGGGAAACTTGATCATAGAAACCGGCGGCGAGGCAGCTGCATTAAATGAAAGTGCGGATCATATGCTGGTATCCAGCGATAAGACCACTGCTACCATTGAGGAACTGAAGAAAATCAGTAAGGAAGTGGGAAAGGCGGTCAATATGATTGCTCAGTTGACCGAAGAGACCAACGAATCTGCAAAGACTATACGTGAGGCGGCAGGATTTATTTCCGGGATAGCCAAACAGACAAATCTTCTTTCGCTGAATGCAAGTATAGAAGCGGCAAGAGCAGGGGAAGCGGGAAGAGGATTTGCGGTTGTGGCAGATGAAATCCAGAAACTGGCAGAACAGTCGAATGATGCCAGCGGCAGCATTGACCAGATTGTAAATACACTGATTGCAAATGCAGAGCATGTGGTGGAAGCAATGCAGCAAATGCAGTCGGTAATCAGTAAACAGAATCAGTATATTGGCAGTACGGAAGAATCGGTCAATGAGGTCATGGAAGAAATACATACATCCATTCAGAATATCAGAAATATTGAGGGCAAGACGCAGGAATTGGAACAGGCAAGGAAAGAGATGATTGGTATGATTGAAGGCTTATCAGGCATTGCAGAAAGCAACGTAACAAATACGCAGGAAACAGGCAAAGTCATTACCGATGTGTCAGAGCGTTTTAAAGAAGTGCAGCAGTCTGCCGCCAATCTGAGAGAAACAGCGGATTCCCTGGGAGAAAATATACGGAATTTTAAAATGTAGTTTATTGGATTTGTACCAAAGGAATGAAACTAATAATGAAAAGTAAAAGAATGCTTTTGGGAACAGTATTACTGAATATTATAAGCTTCGTCTTAACGACGCTATATATGATTCCATCAATAACATGCTTACAGAACCTATTATTGTCTCACAGACAATGGCAAGCGATTATTTTCTGATTGATTCACTAAGAAATGAGAATTTTCCAGGGAAGGGGGAAAAGGATAATCTCATATCTGCGTACAATAAGCAACAGCATGAATTATAACTCTGTGTTTATAGTATCGGAGAGAAACAGGACTTATTACACACAGGAGGGATTTAATAAGATTGTATCACCCGAAACAGATGCGCATGATGTCTGGTATTCCATTTTTGTTGAGCAGAATCGAGGATAGCAATGGCGAGTTGCTAGGAGTCTGTGGCGTCAGTGTCGTGATGACAGAATTACAGGAAACATTAAGCAAATATGAAGAGGAATATGGAATCAAAATCAATTTGGTGAACAACGAAGGGCTTGTACAGGTTGATACGGATACGATCAATATTGAAAATGCAGTTCTGGATATCAATATTTTTGACATTACGGATTCCATGGATTATGTTTATCAACAAAGTGTTGATGGTGGTTATTCGGTAAGTAAGTACGTGGAAAGTCTCGGATGGTATCTGGTGGTACAGAGCAATGGAGCGAACAATGATAAGATATATGTAAATCTGATTTATAAAAATGTTATAACATTTATTATTATTTTAACTGTGTGTATTTTTATGGTGGCTTCCAAACAAAGCAAAGGGTGAATTCCTGGCCAATATCGGCACTGTGGAGGCTTCGGAAATGGCAAAGAAGCTGGAGCTGGCGCTAAAAAATGAAAAAGATGTGAATTATGTTAAGGCGCATCACGAAGAATTTATCTGCATGTACAGAAGAGTTGCGTCGACAGTGGAGAAGCATGTTTATGGAGCCTGACCTTATGAGTTATGAAAGGAAGAGGATATTATATGACATCGTATTATTTCATCACGGACGTGCTTGCAAATAAAATTGTATATGTAGGAGGATGTTTTAATAGGGTTCAATAATTTTTATTATTAAGAGGTCTATTTGGATAAATTTGATGATGCTACGGTATTAGGTCACCAGTATGGAATCGGACATAACTTTTTTATGTGCTCATATATGGTTATGTGGTTGTGGAGATTATTCTTTTGGTATATAGCGTGAAAAAATAATATCGTTTCGAGGAAAAGTTTATATGCAATGATTATTACGGAGGCAGTAAATCGTGCTTGTTCTTTCGAAGGGTGGTGATGCAGGAACTGGAGCAGAAGCAGCTGTAATGAAAAAATATTTAATGTGTCTAGGAATAATAGATAAACGGCAATTGCCGGTTTAATTATTCTAAGTGGGATTTTTTAGGTGGACCATAGCTTCCATAAGTCGAAAATAACGAAATACCGAACGCATTTTCTGATTTTTTTGATTGACAAATAAGAAAACATATTATATGATATAACCATCAGAGAAATTCTAAATAATGTACATCTCGTACATTCAGACAGTTTCTGTCAGATTTTCTTTTATTTTTAACTAAATAAGGCAGGAACTGGAAACAGGGAGGCACTGCTGCAGCTGTACAATGCACTGAATGGAATGGATTATAAGGATGCATCCAAGCTGCAGATCGTAACGATTGAAAACGCGGTTTATATCGTCATGAAGAATGACCTGGCGTTTGTCATCACAGGGACGTTGAACCTGTATGAACATCAAAGTAGCTATAATCCGAATATGCCGGTGCGTTTTCTGATCTACCTTGCGGAAGAATACCAGAAGATTGTGGAGCAGGCAAAGGAAAGCATCTACGGGACTAAACAGATATCCCTGCCTACGCCACAGTGCATCGTTTTTTACAATGGTGAAAAGGAAATGCCGGAGGAGCAGATACTGAAACTGTCGGATGCCTTTGAGAACAAGGAACGGAAAGCGGATGTGGAACTGACAGTGCGGATGTTAAATATCAATCATGGCCATAATAAGGCCCTGATGGAGAAGTGCCGCACACTTGCAGAATATGACAGTCTGAAAAAATACATTTTATGTTATTATTTTGACATTTCATGCAAAAAATGAATATTATTTCTTTCATCAAGTATAGTAAATCTATCATATAGATTTGAAGGAAGAATAGTATGAAAAAGAAAGTACTTAGTGTCATCATGGCATCAGTGGTGGTGCTTACATTAGCTGCATGCGGTAGTTCTTCTGAGGTGGCTGCTACATCCGAAGAAACTGTTGTAGAGGAACAGGAGGTAGCTGCTACAACAGAGCCGGAAGAGACTGTTGTAGAAGAATCGGAAGATTTTACCATTATAGAGAGGATAGATGAATTTACGCCTTACAGATTCTGTGAGATGGAAATGCTGAATCTGATTCTTTCACATTTTGCAAGACTGTGCGAGTTCAAGGGCAAACTGATGTTTTCGGTAGATAATTCCTGCGATGACAAGCTTCAAGTAGAAGGTAATAGACCGAAGATTAATAAGGCGGGGCATGGGTATGGCACACTACAGTTCCGTCAATTAGATGGAATCTGCATAGGCTTTATCCAAAGTCTCAAATAAAGCTTTCTGCTCCACAGGCTTCATCAAATAATCAAAGGCATGTACTCTGTAGCTCTCTACTGCAAATTCCCGGCTGGTGGTAAGAAAAATAATCGGTATCTTTTCGTTAGTTTCCCTAATTTCCTTTGCAGTCTCGATTCCGGTAAAGCCGGGCATCAGGATATCTAAAAGTAAAATATCATAAAGATGCGTATTCTTGGAAGCCAGCAGATCCAGACCATTGTGGTAAATATCGTATTGGACATGCTCACCGGCTGGAGTGCGATAAGAATCCAAAGCCACAGTGAGTATATTCTGTTGCATGGTGTCGTCTTCACAAATTGCAATTGCCTGAAATAGCCTTGCGCGATGAATGTAAAAAGTATAGCAGAAAATGGTACTATGTCAAGGAAAAGAAGATTGACAGGAAACATAATTTACTGTCTTGAAAAAACAGTCAAAAAAGAGTAGAATTTTACCATATGAATTTTGAAGAAAAAGGCATAAGAAAATGTCTGACAGAGGAGAGAAACATGGCACTTAGTAAGAAACCGGTTACCGGTATGAAAGATATTCTGCCGGAAGAGATGCAGATTCGTGATTATGTGATGAGCGTCATTAAGGAAACTTATAGAAACTTTGGATTTACTTCCATAGAAACGCCTTGTGTGGAAAATATTGCAAATTTAAATTGCAAGGCAGGCGGTGAGAACGAAAAATTGATTTTTAAGATTTTAAAGCGTGGTGAGAAACTACGTCTGTCCGAGGCGCAGTCCGAAGAGGATTTGGTAGACGGCGGCCTTCGCTATGATTTGACGGTACCGCTTGTACGTTATTATTCCAACCATGCAAACGAGCTGCCTTCCCCATTTAAAGCATTGCAGATGGGCAATGTCTGGAGAGCGGACAGACCGCAGCGTGGCCGTTACCGTCAGTTCATGCAGTGTGATATTGATATTCTGGGAGAGCCTACGAATTTAGCGGAAATCGAACTGATTCTGGCAACGACAACGACACTCGGAAAATTAGGATTTAAAAATTTCCAGATTCGTATCAATGACAGACAGATTTTGAAGGCGATGGCCTCTTATAGTGGTTTCGCGGAAGAAGATTATGACCAGGTATTTATTATTCTGGATAAAATGGATAAAATAGGTCTGAATGGTGTGAAAAAAGAGCTTCTGGAGGCAGGCTATGCTACAGAACAGGTGGAAACGTATCTGGCACTATTTAGCGGAATGGAGCAGGCAGAGGATGCCGTTGCTTATATTACGGACAGGCTGGCAGATGTGCTTCCGGCAGGTGTGAAGGAAAGTTTTAAGGAAATCATCGATAGCGTGGAAGCAACGAAGGGGGATTTCTTTGAGCTTGTTTTTGACCCGACACTGGTACGCGGTATGTCTTACTATACCGGAACGATTTTTGAAATTGCGATGCCGGAATTCGGCGGAAGCTGTGGCGGCGGTGGAAGATATGACAAGATGGTAGGCAAGTTTACCGGCAATGATGTTCCGGCGTGTGGCTTTTCCATTGGTTTTGAACGTATCATCCTGCTTTTGATGGAAAGCGGCTTCAAAGTGCCGACGGCAGGGAAAAAGACCGCTTATCTGATTGAAAAGGGCATTTCGTCACAGATGCTTTGCGAGGTTATGGCACAGGCACAGAAAGAGCGTGAAAGCGGAAACCAGATTTTGGTTGCCCGTATGAATAAAAACAAAAAATTCCAGAAAGAGCAGTTGACTGCACAGGGCTACGAGGAGTTCAAGGAGTTCTACCGCGAGGAATTGAAACACTAGGATAGAGGAGGAGATAACAATGGCTGAGTCCATGAAAGGATGGAAAAGATCCCATAGATGTACGGAACTTTCTACCGCAAATGTCGGTGAAGAAGTAACGGTTATGGGATGGGTACAGAAACAGAGAAATAAAGGTGGAATTATTTTCGTTGATTTAAGAGACCGTTCCGGTATTTTACAGATTATTTTTGAGGAAAGTGATTGTGGAACGGAAAATTTTGCGAAAGCAGAGAAAATGAGAAGCGAGTTTGTTATCGCGGTTGTTGGTAAAGTAGAGAAACGTTCCGGTGCTGTCAATGAGAATCTGGCAACCGGTGAAATAGAGGTTCGTGCGAAAGAGGTTCGTATTTTGTCCGAATCTGAAACACCGCCTTTCCCGATTGAGGCAGATTCCAAGACCAAAGAGGAAATCCGTCTGAAATACCGTTATCTGGATTTAAGAAGACCGGATATCCAGCAGAAAATGATGTTACGAAGCAAAATCGCATCCGAGATGAGAGCTTTTATGGCAAAAGAGGGCTTTTTGGAAATAGAAACCCCGATTTTGTGTAAATCCACGCCGGAAGGGGCGAGAGATTATCTGGTACCAAGCCGCGTGCATCCGGGCAGCTTTTATGCATTGCCGCAGTCACCGCAGCTTTATAAGCAGCTTCTTATGTGCTCCGGGTATGACCGTTATTTCCAGATTGCGAGATGTTTTCGTGACGAAGATTTACGTGCGGACAGACAGCCGGAATTTACCCAGGCAGATATGGAACTGTCGTTTGTAGATGTAGATGATGTGATTGATGTAAACGAAAGACTGATTCAGCATATCTGTAAGGAAGCTATCGGTCTGGATGTGCAGATTCCGTTGCCGAGAATGGCATGGCAGGAGGCTATGGACCGTTATGGTTCCGACAAGCCGGATACTCGTTTTGAAATGGAGCTTGTAAACGTATCGGATGTCGTGAAAAACTGCGGTTTTGGTGTCTTTACTTCCGCATTGGAGAATGGTGGTTCCGTTCGTGGCTTGAATGTCAAAGGACAGGCAACCATGCCTCGTAAAAAAATTGATGCGCTGGTAGATTTTGCGAAAGGCTACGGTGCCAAAGGGCTGGCTTATCTGTGTGTACAGGAAGACGGCACTTACAAATCTTCTTTTGCCAAATTTATGACAGAAGAAGAACTGGATGCTCTGGTAAAGGCTATGCAGGGTGAAAAAGGTGATTTACTGCTTTTTGCCGCAGATAAAAATAATATTGTTTACAGCGTGCTTGGTGCACTTCGTGTGGAACTGGGCAAACAACTCGGACTGATTGATGAGTCCAAATTCAATTTCCTCTGGGTGGTAGAATTCCCGCTGCTTGAGTGGAGTGACGAAGAGAATCGCTTCATGGCGATGCATCATCCGTTTACGATGCCGATGGAAGAGGACTGGCAGTATATTGATTCCGATCCTGGTAGGGTACGTGCCAAAGCTTACGATATCGTATTAAACGGTGTGGAGCTAGGCGGCGGTTCGGTCAGAATCCATCAGGACGATATTCAGGAAAAGATGTTTGAAGTGCTTGGCTTTACCAAAGAGCAGGCATGGGAGCAGTTCGGTTTCCTGTTAAGTGCTTTCAAATATGGCGTTCCGCCTCATGCGGGACTGGCATACGGACTGGATCGTTTTGTCATGCTGTTAGTACATGCAGACAGTATCCGCGAGGTCATTGCTTTCCCGAAGGTAAAGGATGCTTCCTGTCTGATGACCGAAGCACCGGGAACCGTAGACGAAAAGCAGCTTGAAGAATTGCAGATTGCCATTGTTCCTGTCAAAGAGGAAGAAGCAGAAGGGTAAGAAAGGAAGAGCGTATATGAGTTTTCAGAATCCCGCAGCTATTTTTCAGATGATGAATATCTGGAATAAATTTAAACAGAACCATCCGAAATTCCCTAAGTTTATGACAGCGGTATATCAGAATGGCATCAAAGAGGGAAGTATTATAGAGATTAACGTTACGACAGCAGATGGGCAAAGTTTAAATTCCAACTTAAGAATCAGTGCAGAGGATATGGAACTGATTGAACAGCTTAAAAACCTCTCTTTGAATCAGTAAGAAAAAATAGAGCTATGTAAAACTCTTTAGATACTGTCAGATGAAACAAAAAGGTCTGTATACAGTATGTAAAGAGTTTTTCGTATGAGGAAGGATAAGATGAATAAATTTATCGTAAGGCAATCCGGTCTGCTGTTTCTGACGGCATTTATCTGGGGTGTTGCTTTTGTGGCACAAAGTGCCGGTATGGATTATGTAGGCCCTTTTACCTTCAATGCAGTGCGCAGTCTGATAGGCGGTGTGGTACTGATTCCCTGCATTGGTTTTCTGAACCATCTGAAAAAGAAAGAAAAATCCCAGAACAGGGAAGAGAAAAGAAAGGATTTACTGACAGGTGGCATTTCCTGTGGGGTATTACTTTTTATTGCCAGCAATTTTCAACAGTTCGGCATTCAGTATACATCAGTAGGAAAGGCCGGTTTCATTACGGCCCTGTATATTATTATTGTACCGGTTCTTGGAATCTTTTTACATAAAAAAGCAGGAATCAAAGTATGGATTGGTGTGGTATTTGCTCTATGCGGTTTATATCTGCTTTGTATGAAGGAAAGTCTGGGAGGGCAGAATTTTTCTCTACAAAAAGGGGATTTTCTGGTCTTAATGTGTGCTTTTGTTTTTTCCTTTCATATCCTGGTAGTAGATTTTTTTTCTGCCAGGGCAGATGGTGTGAAAATGTCCTGTATTCAGTTTTTTGTATGTGGAGTCTTATCGGCGGTCTGTATGTTTTTGTTTGAACAACCGCAGTGGTCTTTGATTCTGGCGGTATGGCTGCCCATTTTATATGCCGGTGTGATGTCCTGTGGTGTGGCATATACCTTACAGATTGTAGGGCAGCGGGGGATGAACCCGACGATTGCATCCCTGATTCTGAGTCTGGAGTCCGTTGTATCGGTACTGGCAGGCTGGGTGCTTTTACAGGAAACACTAAGCAGGCGAGAACTGGCAGGGTGTTTGCTTATGTTTATTGCGATTATTCTGGCACAGTTGCCGGAACGAAAGAAAAAATAAGGGAGGAGAAAAAGGGTGGCAAAAGAGTATTTTTTTGTATTTTATAGTGTATTGGCGGTACTGTTGCTGGTGAAAGCACAGATGAAAGGGAAAAATTACTGGCAGGAGGATGCTTTGTCGTTGCCGGTGACTAAGGGGATTCTTGGATTTGCGGCAGTCTGTATTATGCTGCATCATATGTCACAGACAATTTATTTTGCAGGAGAAGATGCCGGAATCTTATTGTTTATGGTAGATATCGGTGTCTGCTTTGTGGGACTGTTCTTTTTCTTTTCCGGATATGGTCTGTATACGAGCCTGCATACTAAGGAGAATTATTTAAAGGGATTTTTCCGGAAAAGGCTTCCGGCCATTCTGGTTCCGTTTTATATGTGTAATTTTGTTTTTATTGCAGGCTCTGCAATAGCAGGATACCAGTTTGAAAAAGGAGAACTGCTATCCTATCTGACCGGCTGGGTTCTGATGAACTCACAGATGTGGTATATCGTGGAAATCTTTTTCTTGTATCTGCTGTTTTATGTGGTTTTCAAATGGATAAAAAATGATACGGCAGCGTGTTTTGTCTATGGTATCAGTGTACTTGCCATGATGATTGGCAGTCTCCTTTTGGGACACGATAATACGACAGCTTCCGGCGGTGCATTGTTTCGTGGGGAATGGTGGTATAATGCAACGCTGCTTATCTGGATTGGAATTCTATTTGCAAAATATAAAAAGCCCGTTTTAAGCTTCTGCCGGAAGTATTATGGAATCATGGTAGCTGTTTTTGCGATTCTGACTTGTATTTTTTACAGTGAAACCATGCATATGCTTCAGACCAAAGGTTACTGGTATGAGTGGAACGGTTATCCTGGATACGCGGAAAAATTCCAGACACTTGCCGTTCAGCTTCCGTTTATCATCTGCTTTGTCCTATTTTTTGTTCTGGTAATGCAGAAGATTAAATTTAGTAATAAAGTGCTGGATTTTCTTGGCGAAATCTGTCTGGAATTATATCTGGTTCATAATCTTTTTATCCTGTATCTGCCAATAAAGAACCGCTTTTTCTTTATTGTGGCAGTGTATGCAGCGGGGATTGCACTGGCAGCTGTGTTACATGCTGTTGATAAAAGAATCATTAGGCTTTTCCGGAAATAGAAAGTCTGTTATAATAGATACAATAGGCAAAAGGACAAGGAGCAGGTTATGACAGATAACAGTATATTAGAAAAAGTAACAGAAGAATTTGTAAAAGAAAGGAACAAAGACGGTTTCGTAAAGGTAATGGAGCAGCTGGAAAAAGCGGTTGTGCTGGTTCCGAGCCTGATGCCGGAAAATCTGGATGAAGAAACGAAAAAACAGGTGACAGAAGGCAAGGAAATCAAACTGCCCAAAGAAAGTAAAATTACCCCCTGCCTGTTGCGCAAAGAGAATGGTGAGCAGGTACTACCGATTTTTTCCACTAAGAATCACATTCCTGTGGAACGAAGAAGTCCGGCTGTTTTAGCAATACCGTTTTTTACCTGTGTTGCAATGGTCATGGCAAATACCGAAAAAGTGCAGTCAATCGTGTTGAATCCGTTTACACAGAATATTATGATTCCGAAAGAAATCCTGGAAGTTGCGCAGAAAAGAAGCAAAATGCCGCAGACGAAGACCGTTAAGGTGACAGAGAAGCAGTTTCATGTACTGGCCAACCGGCAGCTTGCATACGAAGCATTGCCGAAATTCTTGTATGAAAAGCAAAAAGAAGGTCTGGTAAAGCTGCAGGAAGAAGAGAGCAAATTTATTCTGTCTTTGTACAGCACTATCTATCCGAAAGAGATACGTGTACCATATGAGGAAGAGGATTTCTCTTTTATGACATTAAATATTACAGAGAATATGCAGATTACCAGAATCGATTTGCCGGAGAAAAATATCGTGAAAGGAAGCTGTCTGCGTATTTATGTTGTTTGGAAAAGGGATTCGGAAAGCCTGGATTACTATACCATTGAAAAAGCAGAAGAGGGAAATGAAATCGGCAGAGTAAATGAGCAGAGAAAGCATGAGATTATCGAACAGGCACCCGATAACGGTGCTGAAATAGAAACCATTATGAACCTTGCATCGGAAACAGGACAATAGAGTCAGATAAGGATATAGAAACGTATGTCAGCAGTTATATTATCGTATATATTATTTGGATTAGCGATTATTACGGCGATTACGAGTGTGAAAGTAATCAGTCGAAAGGGAGAAAAGGGAAGAATTGACTATGCTATTTTTGCAACATGTATCTGCAGTAGCTGGTGGAGTTTTTTCTGGGCAATGTTGTTTGCACAGACAGATACGACGATAGCATGGTTAATGCGTACCATCGGTATGATTGGTGTGTTTGCTTTTCTGATTTGCGTTACTTATATCGTTGTTTTGTGGAGTGGTTTGTCCGGTCTATGGAAAAAGTGTGTGCTTGGTTTCGCAGGATTAGGGGTTTTCATTTATCCGTTGAATATACAGCCTGAAAATTCCATTTTTTATCTGACAAAATTTGGAATGTCGTATGAATTTGAATCAGGACTGGGAAGTAATCTTTATAGTCTTTATTGTGTTGGGATTATTTTGAATCTTGCTCTGATGTTGATATATATGCGCAGAAATGCAGTGCGCAGAAGAGAGCGAGTGCTTTCATCGGATCTTTTGCTTTGTACGGCAGTTGTTGGCTTTGGTTCCGTACTGGATACCCTTATGCCGATGTTTGGGTTTACGGCATTTCCGGGCAGTACCTTATCGCAGGCACTGGGTGCACTGGTAATGTATGAGGCATATAATTTTTATAACAAGTCAAGAATTACGTTATCCAATATCTCCAAATTCATCTATTATTCTGTAGATGAACCGATTTTATTATTTGATGAAAAAGAAAAATTATGTATTGTCAATAACGGAACGGCTGTATTTTTGGAAAGAACACCGGAAGAATGCTGTAAATTATCTATTAATGATATTTTTGAATTGAATAAGAATATCTTCCGGTTAAGAGGAAATAAGAACCGGGTGGAGGCGAGATGCATTCTGAATCAAAGTATCTGCAGTCTGGCAATTGATAAAATTTATGATGAATTTCAGGATATCATGGGTTATATCATTATTGTTCATGACATGACAGAACGTATCCATACGATGCAGCGGCTGGAAGAAGAAAAAATGAGGGCAGATAGCGCCAATCAGGCAAAGAGTCGTTTCCTTGCCAATATGAGCCATGAAATCAGGACGCCAATCAATGCGGTTATGGGTATGAATGAAATAATTCTGCGGGAAAGTGAAGAGACAGAAACGGTGGAATGCGCCCGTAATATTCGGGATGCAAGTAAGACCCTGCTTGCACTGATTAATGATATTCTGGATTTTTCCAAGATAGAATCCGGTATGCTGGAGGTTGTGGAAGAAGCATATTCGGTAAAAAATCTCTTGACCAATCTGTATACGGAATGTCAGATCAAGACAGAAGACAAGGGCTTATATCTGCAGTTTGAGATACCGGAAGATATGCCATCGATTCTTTGTGGCGATGAGGTCAGAGTACGTCAGATTTTATTGAATATTTTGTCGAATGCTATAAAATATACCCAGAAGGGTGGCGTAACGCTTTCCGTCAGATGTGTATCGGTGGGAGAAAAACAGGTAGAGCTTACGGCGGCGGTTTCTGATACCGGTATCGGTATTAAAAAGGAAAATATGGATAAACTGTTTGGGGCTTTTGACCGCGTGGATGAGGAACGGGTACATGCAATCGAAGGTACCGGTCTGGGACTCTCCATTGTGAAGCGCCTTCTTGAACTGATGCATGGTGAAATCAAAGTAGAAAGTGAATATGGAAAAGGTTCTGTCTTTTCGGTTGCTTTCAGACAAAGAGTGATTAATGCATCGCCGATTGGTTCATGGAAAGCAGGGGCAGAAGCAGGAAGGAAAAAGGAAAAATACGAGCCTAGTTTTCAGGCACCTGAAGGCCGGATTCTTGTGGTAGATGATAACAAGGTAAATCTGACGGTAATTAAGGGGCTTCTGAAAAAGACAAATATGCAGATTACTTGTGTGGGAAGTGGACGGGAATGTCTGGAAATAACAAGGAAGGAAGCATTCCATATCATTCTTTTAGATCATATGATGCCGGAAATGGATGGCATTGAAACTTTAGAGAAGTTGAAAGCAGAGGAAGAAAATCTTTGCAGGGATGCGGCAGTTATTGTCCTAACGGCAAATGCCATAGCCGGTATGCGGGAAATGTATCTGGAAAAAGGCTTTACCGATTATATTTCCAAACCGGTAGATGGAAGCACTTTGGAAAAAATATTAAAGCAATATCTTCCGGCAGAATTGGTAAAACAAAAATCGTAAAGAGAGAAGTAAAGAAAAACATGATAGATACCGTTATTTTTGATTTGGATGGAACCTTACTGAATACACTGGAGGATTTGACGGACAGTGTTAATTATGCTTTGCGGCTGTCCGGTTTTCCGGAAAGAACATTAGAAGAAGTAAAAAGCTTTGTCGGAAACGGTGTGGCAAAACTGATAGAACGAGCAATTCCGGACGGAAAAGAAAATTCGCTTTATGAGGAGACACTTCATATTTTTAAAGACTATTATGCCATACACTGTAATGACAAAACGAAACCTTATGATGGTATTTTAGAGCTGTTGGATGAGCTTTTAGCAAAAGGATATAAGCTGGCCATTGTTTCAAACAAATTTGATTCTGCGGTGAAAGAACTCAGCCGAATTTATTTTGGAGAACGTATACAGACTGCTATCGGAGAGAGCGAAAAGATAAGAAAAAAGCCGGCACCTGATACGGTATATCAGGCACTGGCTGAATTGTCTGTTACAGCAGACAGGGCTGTTTATGTGGGGGATTCCGATGTGGATCTTGCTACGGCGCACAGCGTTCCAATGCCCTGTATCAGTGTTACATGGGGATTCCGTACACCGGAGCAGCTTCTGGAAGCCGGAGCGGAAAAGCCTCACATGATTAAGACGCCGAATCAGCTTCTTCCTCTTCTGGAGAGTTGGTTTCCGGAAGCGTAATCAAGACTTTCAAAATACGATTTTTATTGATGCCCTGTGCCTGAAGGGTAATGCCGTTCTCCAGTACAATGGTTTCTTTATCTTCCGGAAGCCGTTCCAGCTGTTCAATCATAAGACCACCGATTGAATCATAGTCTTCGGAATGAAGTTCGGTTTCCAGGACATCGTTGATATCGTCTAACTTCATGCCGGCTTCTACCAAGAATTGACCGGGCATTGTTTCTTTAATCAGTTCTTCTTCGTCTGCATCGTATTCGTCGCGGATTTCGCCGACAATCTCTTCAATTAAATCTTCCATGGTAATCATGCCGACGGTAGTACCGTATTCACTTAGTACAAAAGTGATATTATAGGATTTTTCACGCATTTCCATCATCAAATCGGCAATTTTTTTATACTCATAAGTGTAGTAGGCACTTCGCAATAATTTCTTAATTTGAAATTTTTCTTTGTCCTTTACCAGAATAAAATCTTTAATATTCACGATACCGATGATATCATCCGGGTCATTATCATAGACCGGAATCCGGGTAAACATGGATGCGCGGAAGGTAGATAAGAGCTCCTCATAGGTAGCGGTAATCGGAATACTTGTCATCTGGATTCGGGGCACCATGATATCCTTGGCAACGGCATCTCCGAAATCAAATACATTATAGATAAGCTCACGTTCTTCCGACTCGATTGCGCCTCCTTCATGACTGACATCCACATAGGTTTTTAATTCATTTTCGGTTATACTGACATCCTTTCCGTCAGTGTTTATATGTAACAGATGCATGATTCCGGCAGACAACTTATCCACTAAAAAGATTACCGGGGTAAGGACTGTCATCAGAGAACAGATAATGCCGCTGTAAAATAACGCAATATTTTCCGAATTATTTCTTGCCCAGGTCTTTGGAACAATTTCCCCAAAGAGAAGGATTGTTATCGTTAATATACCGGTTATAACACCAATCATATAACTTCCCCATATCCGGATAGCAAAAGTAGTTGCAACGGAAGAAGCAGCAATGTTTACAATGTTATTTCCAATTAAAATAGTACTGATCATTTTGCTGTATTGCTCTAATATGGAAAGAACGCGATCGGCACGTTTGGAACCTTCCTGTGCCAGCGTACGAAGGCGCACCTGATTAACGGTTGAAAATGCCGTTTCTGCAGAAGAAAAGAATGCAGATAAAATAACAAGAATTAATAAAGTAAAAAGTTGTATGACACCTGTGGTATCCAATGAAAAATTCACACTCCTTTTATATGGTTAAATTAGTACTATGTTCAAAATGATATACTTCTTAGTAGAAGATGATACATGATAAACAATATCGTGTCAAGTTTTTCTACCCTTCGGAATATATATTTAATATCTTTTATAGAGATGGGTAAAAAATTTTAGATTTTTTATAGGAAATGGAGGAAAACATGGAAAAAAGGATTTTTGACAGTACAAAAATAATATTTATGATGAAATGTATGCTTGCAGCGTATCTTCTGACAGCAGGACTTTTATTGTTTCTGGCACTTTTGCTTTATCGGTTCGGATTGTCTGAGAAGATTGTATCCATAGGAATTATTCTTATTTATATTGTAGTAACGTTTTTAGCCGGTTTTATTGCCGGAAAAAGAGCCGGAGAGAAGAAATTTCTTTGGGGACTGGCAATGGGGTGCATCTATTTCCTGATTCTTACAGCTGTTTCCATGATTGTGAACCGGGGGATAGAGGAAGTATCGGGCAGCATGATTACCGTATTTTTGCTATGCGGAGGAAGTGGAATGTTAGGTGGTATGTTAAGTTGAAAAAAAGGCTTTTCATAAGGGAAAATCTATGTTATACTACTTTAAGTTATGAAAATAGCTCTGTGTGGGCTTATAACATAAGGAGGCTATAGCATGAAACATATCAAAACATTAACAACAAGAGATTTGAAAGAGTCCATGAAAAAGGGCGGCTGCGGTGAATGTCAGACATCCTGCCAGTCAGCTTGCAAAACATCTTGTACCGTTGGCAACCAGAGTTGCGAAAAGGTGAAATAAGCCGAACAGAAATGATGTTTTTATAAGCAGCGATTCGTGTCGCTGCTTATTATACGTTTAGCAAAGGAGTATTTTTTGTGATACATCAATATAAAAGTAATGGCTACAATATTGTGTTGGATGTAAACAGCGGCAGCGTACATGTCGTTGATGATATCGTATATGATATTATCCCAACTGTGGAAGAGCTTCTTACAAACAAGGTAACTGATAGGGATTCGATTGTGGAAGAAGTTTTGAAGACAGGGGATTCTTCTGACAAGGAGAAAATAACGGAAGCCGTAGAGGAAATTCTGGAACTTAAAGAAGCCGGAATGCTTTTTACGGAAGATATTTACGAAAAATATATCGGAGACTTTAAACAGAGACAGACCGTTGTTAAGGCATTGTGTCTGCATATTGCCCATGACTGTAATCTTGCCTGCCAATATTGTTTTGCGGAAGAAGGCGAGTATCATGGCAGAAGAGCACTTATGAGTTTCGAGGTTGGGAAAAAAGCGTTGGATTTTCTTGTTGCCAATTCCGGAAGCCGGGTAAATCTGGAAGTGGATTTCTTTGGCGGGGAGCCGCTCATGAACTGGGATGTTGTTAAGCAGCTTGTGGAATACGGAAGAAGCATTGAAAAAGAACACAATAAGAAATTCCGTTTTACCTTAACGACCAATGGGATTCTGCTGAATGATGAGATTCTGGAATTTGCCAACCGCGAAATGGGAAATATCGTGTTGAGTATTGATGGACGAAAGGCAATCAATGATAAGATGCGTCCGCATCGCGGCGGTCAGGGAAGCTATGATGAAATTGTACCGAAGTTCCAAAAAGTTGCAGAGAGCAGAGGACAGATGAATTATTATGTACGTGGTACATTCACGAGAAATAATCTGGATTTTTCGGAAGATGTGAAGCACCTTGCCGATTTGGGCTTCAAACAGATTTCCGTAGAGCCGGTTGTTGCCCCTCCGGAAGAGGATTATGCATTACGGGAAGAGGATATACCTGTTTTATTGGAAGAGTATGATAAACTGGCATTGGAATATCTAAAGAGAAGAAAAGAAGGAAAAGGATTTAACTTCTTTCACTTTATGATCGATTTAGAGGGAGGTCCTTGCGTTGCCAAAAGACTTTCCGGCTGCGGCTCAGGAAACGAATATCTGGCAGTGACCCCCTGGGGCGATTTCTATCCCTGCCATCAGTTCGTCGGGAATGAAGAGTTTCTGATGGGAAATGTAGAGGAAGGAATTACAAGGACGGATATTCGGGATTCTTTTAAGACATGCAATGTGTATGCCAAAGAAAAATGCAGAAACTGCTTTGCAAAGTTTTACTGTAGTGGCGGCTGTGCTGCCAATTCCTATAACTTCCATGGAAATATCAATGATGCATATGACCTTGGCTGTGAATTGCAGAGAAAGCGTATTGAATGCGCTATTATGATAAAAGCGGCACTTGCCGATGACGAAAAGGAGAGTTAGAAATGAAGAAGAACAAAGCAATTATTGGCCTGCTTGTTTTTGTGCTGTTGCTGGCTGGTTTGGGATATACCGCCATCTTCGGCCTCGGTGCAGATAAGTCAGGTTCCGCCTCCAGCATTAAACTGGGACTTGACCTTGCTGGCGGTGTCAGTATTACTTATCAGGTAGTAGGCGATGAGAAGCCAAGCGAAAGTGATATGAGTGATACGATTTATAAGCTGCAGCAGCGTGTTGAGAATTACAGTACGGAGGCGCAGGTATATCAGGAAGGTGATGACAGAATAAACATTGAGATTCCGGGGGTTTCCGATGCCAATGCGATTCTGGAAGAACTGGGACAGCCGGGTACATTATACTTCATTGCACAGACAGACAGTGAAGGAAATGAAAACTATACCGGTGGTTATGGAATTGATGCAGACGGAAATATTACACTGGTTTATCAATTGACAAAATCTCTGGAAGAATTACAGGCAGACGGTTCCATTGTTCTGACCGGTACCGATATAGCGGGTGCACAGGCACGTTCCCAGCAGGATAATCTGGGGAATCCGGAGTATGTGGTAGCCCTTACCTTGACGGATGCGGGAACGAAAGCATTTGCTGATGCAACAACCAAAGCTTTTGCAGCCGGAGAATCCATTGCGATTTATTATGACGGGGAATTTGTCAGCGTACCGAATGTACAAGCAGCAATTACCGATGGTAATGCGGTCATTACCGGACAGGATTCCTTTGAGGAAGCAGAAAAATTAGCTTCCACTATCCGTATTGGTGGACTGAAACTGGAATTACAGGAGCTTCGTTCTAATGTGGTCGGAGCACAGCTTGGTTCCGATGCTATTCGCACCAGCTTAATTGCGGCAGCCGTTGGATTCGCGCTGGTTGTCATCTTTATGATAGCGGTATATTATGTACCGGGTATTGCAGCCAGCCTTGCTTTGTGTTTATACACAGCATTGATGGTTGTACTGCTTGATTCTTTTGAAATTACATTAACCCTGCCGGGTATTGCAGGTATTATTCTTTCCATCGGTATGGCAGTGGATGCAAACGTTAT
Organism: Lachnospiraceae bacterium; assembly: GCA_029219245.1. Taxonomy (GTDB): domain Bacteria; phylum Bacillota; class Clostridia; order Lachnospirales; family Lachnospiraceae; genus UBA3282. The sequence continues at coordinate 21,236 of JAQXTA010000056.1, forward strand.
CATTTTTGCGCGTATCCGGGAAGAACTGGCAACCGGTAAAACCGTACAGTCCGCAATAAAGATTGGTTTTTCCAAGGCGATGTCTGCGATTCTGGATGGAAATATCACAACCTTGATTGCAGCCCTTGTATTAGGACTGAAGGGAAGCGGTACGATTAAAGGTTTTGCACAGACACTGGCACTTGGTATTATCCTTTCCATGTTTACGGCGCTGTTTGTAACCAAATTCCTTTTGAATGCATTGCATGCACTGGGAGTTCAGAGCCCGAAAGCATACGGTGTTGCCAAAGAAAAGAAGACCTTGAATATACTTGGTAAGAAAAAAATATTCTTTACTGTTTCAACAGCAGTGATTCTGGCAGGCTTCGTTGTGATGGGAGTAAACCATGCAGGAAAAGGTGCAGCCTTTAATTATAGTCTGGAATTTGTAGGAGGTACTTCCACAACGGTTAATCTGAACGAAGATATGTCGATTGAAGAAATTGATGCACAGATTGTACCTTTGATTGAAAATATTACCGGTGATGGCAATGTACAGACGACCAAGGTTGCAGGCTCCAATGAAATTATTATTAAGACGAGAACACTGGATGTTGCGGAAAGAGAAAAATTTGCATCTGTTATGGTTGAGAACTTCGGTGTAGATGAGAGCGCGATTACAGCAGAAACCATAAGTGCTACCGTAAGCTCTGAAATGAAATCCGATGCAATTATTGCCATTGTGGCAGCAACGATTTGCATGTTGATTTACATCTGGTTCCGTTTCAAGGATATCCGTTTTGGTGCCAGTGCGGTTATGGCGCTTTTACACGATGTACTGGTCGTACTTGCATTCTATGCGGTAGCCAGAGTATCGGTGGGTAATACGTTTATTGCATGTATGCTAACCATTGTAGGTTATTCCATCAATGCAACTATCGTAATCTTTGACCGTATTCGTGAAAATATGAAAACGATGGGAAGAAAAGAAGACCTTGCGGATGTTGTAAATAAGAGTATTTCACAGACCTTATCCAGAAGTGTATTTACTTCTCTGACAACCTTCTTTATGGTAGCTTCCTTGCAGGTATTTGGTGTTTCTTCTATCAAAGAATTTGCACTGCCGTTGATTGCGGGTATTATCTGTGGTACGTATTCTTCTATCTGTCTGGCAGGTGCGTTCTGGTATCTGATGCGTAGTAAGATAGCAAAGAAAGCCTCCTGATAGGGAGAATTACTGAAAAGTTTATCAATTTTGAAAAATGGAATTGACAAATAAAATGTATTAGTTGTATTATTGTATACAGCATAGAGAATAAGGCAACAATGAACAAAGGTGTTCTGCTTAGGCAGAGCACCTTTCTTTTGTTTGGAAATTCCGGCTCGTATGGAGTTTCTGTTTAGAGGGATAGGAGGTCTGCTTATGTATGATTTGGATTTATTAGAACATACGGATACCGTCAATGAATTGCTGGCACGCTATGGTGTAAAATTTGGTATTTATAAAAATAATACGTTTAAAGAACAACTTTTCCCATTTGATGCCATTCCGAGAATTATTGAAAAACTGGAGTTTGAGTACCTGGAAAAAGGACTTAAACAGAGAGTCGTTGCACTCAATCTTTTCTTACAGGATATTTACCACGAGAAGAAAATAGTGAAAGACAAAGTGATTCCGGAAGATTTTATCTTTGCTTCCAGCGGTTATATGGCAGAGTGTGAAGGTGTTATGCCGGAAAAAGGGATTTATTCTCATATTTCCGGAATTGATCTGGTACAGGGCAAGGATAAAAAGTGGTATATTCTGGAAGATAATCTGCGGGTTCCGTCCGGTGCATCCTATCCGATGATTGCAAGGGATTTGTGCAGAAGAAGCAGTCCGTTGACTTTCCAGAATACGAAGCTAGAGGATAACAGGAACTATGCAGAGTTGCTTCGCAGAACGATGGACCATGTGAATGTAGGCGGTCATACGGTTATTCTGACACCGGGACGATATAATGCAGCCTATTTTGAACATTCCTATCTGGCAGAGAAAACAGGAGCACATTTGGTAAACGGCTCTGAACTGAAGGTTATTGATGACAAATTGTATTATGTAAACTACAACGGCGATTTGGAACGGGTTGGAGCAGTGTATCGGAGAATTTCCGATGAGTACCTGGACCCAATGAATTTCAATCCGGCATCGGTCATCGGCATTCCTCATATTTATGATGTTTTCCGTAAAGGAAATGTTGCACTGATTAATGCACCGGGCAATGGTGTTGCAGATGATAAAGGTATTTATTATTTTGTACCGAAAATGATACGGTACTATTTAGGTGAAGAACCTATTCTGAATAATGCACCGACTTATCTGCCATTTTATGAAGAAGATATGAAATATGTACTGGAGAACTTTGACAAGCTTGTCTTAAAGGATGTAGCAGAAGCGGGGGGATATGGTGTTGTGTTTGGTTCCAGCATGAGTGCTAAACAGAAGGAAGATTTTATTGCACTGCTAAAGAGTGAGCCAAGAAGATTTATTGCACAGGAAGTCATTGATTTTCTGGATATTGATATTCTGGAAGGCAGTGAAAGCGTTCCAAGAAAGGCAGATTTACGTGCTTTTGTATTGATGGCTGACGAGCCGCTTGTATGGAAGAGTGGTCTTACCAGATTTTCCAGAAATCCGGATTCGTTCATCGTCAATTCATCGCAGGGAGGAGGATTTAAAGACACATGGGTATTATCTCAGTAGAACAGACAAACCGGTTATTCTGGTTAGGAAGATACTCCGAAAGAGTATATACAACGCTGCGGATTTATTCCAACAGCTTTGACAGCATGATTGATGAAATCGTGGACAGCTATCAGGAGTTTTGCAGGATGATAGATATTCCGGATATTTATGGTTCCAAAGAGGCGTTTAAGGAAAGATATCCTTTTGATGAAGAAAACCCGGATTCCATTCTCAGCAATTTAACCAGAGCCTATGACAATGCCATTGTGCTTCGGGAAGAAATCGGCTCAGAAACATTGTCTTACATACAGCTTGCCATCTATGAAATGAACAAAGCAAAAATCAGCCGGGCACCGTTGATTGAAATGCAGCGGGTTATCGATAATATTCTGGCATTCTGGGGGATGGCGGATGATAGTATTGACTCGGAAAAGGTCCGGAACATTATCAAAACGGGCAAAAGAATTGAACGCATTGATTTGTATGCAAGGCTTGGCATGGGACTGGTGGAACTGACACGCGAAATCAACCGCATGGCATACCGGATTGAACGTTGCGGCATGAAATATGACGTACAGAAAATAGAACACTTAAAAGAACTGGTAAATGCTCCGAAAATCGATTATTATAAGATTGTACATGAGGTAGAATCAATCTTCTAAGAGGGGAGAAACTGCTGTGCAAAACTTATATTTTGATTATTATATGCAAGTAGCGTATTCGGAGCCCGTAGAAAAGTGTTATTACACGATAAAATGCATACCGAAAGAAACGGATAGGCAGCATATTGAAAGCCTTTCAGTAGAAATTGAACCGAAGGACACACAGATGCAGGGAGAAGATTCTTTTGGTAACGGTTATTATTACGGTTGCGTGGAGCAGGAACATAGGGAATTTCATTTCCACATTCAGGGCAAGGTAAGAACGGGACTTTCGCAGTGGGAGTCTTTACAGGAGGAGAACAGGATAGGGATGTTCCGTTATCCTTCCGGACTGACGATGCCCGGCCAAAAATTGATGGAGTATTTTACAGAACTTGCCATGGAACAGACTGCTTCTGCAATCGAAAAAGCATCTTATATTATGCATCGGCTGCATCAGGATTTCGTATATGAAAAGAATATAACGGATATCCATACAAGTGCAGAAGAAGCTTGGGAGCTTGGAAAAGGTGTCTGTCAGGATTATGCACACATCATGCTTGTACTTTGTCGGCTTGCCGGTATTCCGGCGCGTTATGTGGCTGGAATGATGCTGGGAGAAGGCTACAGTCATGCATGGGTAGAGATACTGGCAGGAGATAGATGGTATGCTTTTGACCCGACGAATGATAAAGAGGTGGATGCATCCTATATTAAAATCGGAACCGGTCGTGATGCATATGATTGTATGATAAACCGCGGTGTGATGATAGGCGGTGGAACACAGAGCCAGATAATTTCAGTCAAGGTCTGGATGGAAGAAACAAGGGAATAAAGCGAGGATTTATTAAGATGGTAAAAACAATAGCATCCGTAGGGCTGCCTGTGGATGAGGTGTTAGAGATTAAGAAAAACCGTATTACCCCGGATAAAGAGGTGAGCGGCAGAAAAAAACGAATCAGCATTGTCACAGGTGTTCATGGCGATGAGTTGGAAGGACAATATGTTTGCTTTGAGCTGATGCAGCGCATTGAAGCAGAAAAGGAAAAACTGACCGGTATTGTAGACATTTATCCGGCCATGAATCCTCTCGGCATTGATTCGATTACGAGAGGGATTCCGGCATTTGATCTGGATATGAACCGGCTCTTTCCGGGAAACCGGGAAGGAAATATGACAGAATATATCGCTGCCAAAATCGTTGAGGATATCAAAGGATCTTCTGTCTGCATTGATATTCACGCAAGTAATATTTATTTGACGGAAATTCCGCAGATTCGTATCAATGAACTGCATAAAGAGAAACTGGTACCTTTGGCATCCAAGACAAATGTAGATTTTATCTGGGTACATGGTGCGAGTACGGTACTGGAATCGACATTGGCATATAGTCTGAACAGTCATAATGTTCCTACGTTGGTTGTGGAAATGGGTGTTGGTATGCGTATTACAAAAAAATACGCAGAACAGCTTGTGGATGGTATTTTCAATCTGATGCGTGAAATGGGAATCTGGCAGGGAGAAACCAAAGAGCCGAGAAAGCCTATTATTTCAGAAAACCCGGAGGATGTATGTTTTTTAAATGCTTCCACTGCCGGTATTTTTGTGCCCCAGGTAAAACACTGGGAAAGACTGAAAAAAGGGGATACGATAGGACACATTATCGATCCGCTGCGGGGAAAGGTACTGGATACCATTCTTTCACCGATTGACGGAATTCTTTTTACCATAAGAGAGTATCCGGTGGTGGATGCAGGTTCGTTAATCGGCAGGTTATTGAGAGAAGAGATTCTGGCTAAATGATATTTATAGAGAGTATTTAATAGAAATTATTTTATAGAAATTAAGGGCATATCGTATGAGAAAGAAAACGTTATATGAAATAGAATCGTTGTATCGGGATAATTTCCGCGTAACAAGCTATGAATTTGGAAAAGGGAAAAAATCGGTCTGTATTCTCGGAAATATCCGGGGAAACGAAGTGCAGCAGCTTTATGTGTGCTCCCAGCTGGTAAAGCGGTTTAAAGAGATGGAAGAAGCCGGAAAAATTAAGGCAGGACACAAGATTATGGTTGTACCGTCTGCCAATCCCTATTCCATGAATATCAAAAAACGGTTCTGGCCAACGGACAATACCGACATTAACCGGATGTTTCCCGGCTATGACCAGGGCGAAACAACCCAGCGGATTGCTGCCGGAATTTTTGAAGAGGTGAAAAAATACCGGTATGGAATCCAACTGGCTTCCTTTTATATGCCGGGGAAATTTACACCCCATGTGCGCATGATGAAAACAGGGTTTGAAGATATTGAACTGGCGAAGGAGTTCGGAATGCCTTATGTGGTTATCCGGAATCCAAGACCATATGACACAACGACTTTGAATTATAACTGGCAGATTTGGGAAACCCATGCTTTCAGCTTATACACTACAACCACAGAGCATATCGATAAGGCGAGTGCTGTCATGGCAATTCACAGCGTTCTGAATTTTCTGGCGAAGGAAGGCATTGTAGATTATTGTGGGCATGAAGGCTATATATCCCATGTAGTGGAAGATACCGATATGGTTTCGGTCCGCACCAGAGTGTCCGGTATTTTTGAAAGTAAGGTGGAAGTCGGAGAAGAGGTATTAAAAGGACAGATTCTGGCAGAAACCATAGACCCTTATGAGGGAACGGTCAAAGAGGTGCTGGAATCGCCGGTAGACGGTATCGTCTTCTTTGTCCATGACGAACCGCTTACCTATGCCAAGACTGCGGTATTTAAGCTGGTGGTAAGGAAGGAATAAGCTGGGATATAGGCGTAAAAACAGAATAAGATAAAATAGAAAAGACTGTTAAAGGGTTTCTTTAGCAGTCTTCTTTTTGCTTTAATATGGAATTGGTCAAAGAGGATTTGGTTGATTTTGCATTTGTTCGATTGTGACACTTTACTCGCATAAAAGAAAGAATATCCTCTTGGTCACGTGCATCCAAAAGTTGGTAATAGTAAAGAAAAAGCTTTTCCTGTCTTTCCAGTGATTTAAATTTTTTACTGTTTTCCGGAGTACTTATATGATTTAAAAATCCACTTAAATCATCATCAGCCAAAATTTCCGATATGGAATCACTTTTCTCATGGCTAGAATTGAGACAATTTGTGGTTGTAAACTCTAAAAAATTCTCTATAGGAATTTTGTATAGCTTTGATAAGTTATAGAGAGAATTTACTGGTGGGGTTATTCGTCCGGTTTCATAATGTGAATAGGTCTGTCTGGTAATGTATAATTGTGATGCCACAAATTCCTGCGAATAATTATAGGATTTACGAAGTTCTTTTAAATATTGCGCTAGATTTTTCTCTGACAATTCATTACACCTTTCTTTGTTTTGATAGAAAAAATGATATTTTTTTATTTTGCTGAAACACTATTTTTCCACTCTGAAATAATAATATATAAATTTTATCAGAAAAAAGTACTTGAAAATATATTAGTAATAGCATATTATATTATAGATGATATCAATAATAGCATTTTGGGTAAAAAGTGATAGTATCACAAACATAATAAGGTGTTCATGCAGTTTAAAACTGCAACACAAATAAATCATCAGACGAGGAGGAGAAAATGATGAAAGCAAAATTAATGCAGAAAGTGCTGGCTGGCGCTTTGACCGTAGCACTTGTTGCAGCACCATCTATGAGCGTATTTGCAAGTGGTGCACAAGGAAGCGGTAGCAATACCTGCGGAGGAAGCAGTACAACAACCGAAGCTGCAGTTGTTGAAATTGTGAATGCGGCAGTAGCACCTACAGAGTCTTCTTCCGGCTCAGGTTCCGGAACGGTAAGCAGTATTGCAGAAATTCCAACCACCAGCAGTGTAGCAGGTGTGAAGACCAGTGTGGCAGGTGTCTACATGGCAACCAGTGTAAATGGTACTGCTATTACAACAGGCCTTGCAGACATTGCAAGCAGCTATGGCTTGGCAGCAGGTGAAAAACCTTATGCAAGAATCTACAACATGGATACCAAGAAGAGCCCATTGGCAGCAGCGGCTATTGATCAGGCAGCAGCAGCAAAAGGAGCAGTAGTTGGTCCTTATGTTAATGTAGAACTTGGTAAATTAAGCAGCGGTAAATTCAGCTTGCTGGCATCAGAAGGAGCACCGATTACCCTTAAATTTGGTATTCCGAAATCCTTTGCACAGGATGGAAAGACCTTTGCAGTTGTTTGCGTTCGTCCCGGTGGAGCTGTATCTATCTTAGAGGATACAGATACAAATCCAAATACTGTAACCTTCAATACAACAGGTGGACAGGGCGCATATGCAATCATTAAATACTAATTTAATGAAACAAAGTGTAAAAGCTGGGAGAAGAATTGATTTCTTCTTCCAGTATTTTGTGATGTTCCTTTTAATTATTTTATGTGTTTTTCAGTACAATATACGAAAAATATATGGATTTTCCATTTATCCTGACGAATTCGGATACTGGGCATGTGCAGCAGAATGGTTACACTATGACTGGTCGGAGGTAGCATCATTAGGTTCTTATTACTCTTTTGGCTATAGCCTGATTCTTACTCCGATTCTGTGGCTGTGTAAGGATGGTCTTACTGCGTACCGCATAGCAATATTTATCAATGTGGTATTACAGTGCATATCGATGGGATTATTATGGAAAATATTCAGTAAGATTTCCTTGCAAACGAGTAATTCTACCAATCAAAAAATGCAGATATTGTTTGCAACGGGAGTTGCTGTATTTTATCCAGCATGGTCTTTTTATACACAAATGACATTAGCAGAGGCATTGCTTACCTTTCTCTATATACTTATTTGTTATCTGTTATTTTGTTTTTTGGAAAAACCGAAAGGAATTACCCTTGTCGTGCTGGTTTGTTCCTTTCTTTACATACACTTTGTACATATGCGGACTATTGGGATTATTCTGGCGGCTGTGGGAGTTATGCTTCTCTACGCATGGAATAACCGATCTTACCGAAAAAGAATAATTGCAACATTATTGCTATGCATAATAGCATTTTCACTGGGAATGTGGTGTAAGGAAATCATACAGCAGAATGTTTTTGCATTGGCAGATACCAGTTATTTAAATGTCAATGATTATGCAGGACAATCCAGAACTCTGCAGACAATTTTTACGATACAAGGATTTAAGCAATTATTATTTAGTATTTGTGGCAAGCTGTATTATTTGGCAATGGCCTCTTTCGGACTGCTTTATCCGGCGGTTGGGTATCTGATACAGCAAAGCGTAAATTGTCTGAGGTATATAGTGAAAAAGGAGATACCAGCACCGATACAATGGCTCAGTTTGTTTCTATTGTTATCTATTATGGGACAGCTGCTCATTTCCTCCATTTATATGATGAATCCTGGAAGACTGGATGGAATTGTTTATGGAAGATACAATGATTTCCTGGTTCCTATTGTTATGGGAATTGGCGTTCTCACATTGAGTACTCAAAAAAAGTCAGTAAAGCAACTGCTTGTGGCTCTGGGAACTTCAACAGTGCTTTTTGCACTTTCCTTTTACACTATGCTGCAAAGCGATGCAACTGCGATGCAGGGATATTTTGCTGCCGGCATCAGCTATTTGTCAAACGATTATCATTACGAGATTGTACCGGAATTTAGCAAGGCATATTTATTTGGAATATTGCTTATCTGCGGAATGTATCTCTGTATTTATGTTGGTAAGAAAAGTGAAAAAATTCCGTTAGTAATGGGCACTGTTTTGCTTGTGGAAATAGCATTAATGATGTGTCTTGGAAGGAAATACTCATACTATTTCGGAGAAATCAATTACCAGGATTTAAAGGTTTATGAATACATTAATACATATGAAACCAGTCAACCGATAGGTAGTAACGATGAAGTACGAATTACCTATCTGTATAGGGATGAATTACCTTTTATTGATTTAATACAGTTTATGTTGTTGGATAATTCTGTTTCCGTTATTAAGGAAGCGGACATAGCAGAGAATAAGCCGGAATGGAATACAGATTTTTTGATTTTGGATTCTAAAAGTGAGTATCTGGAAGAATGGAAAACAGATTATGAAGAATGCATTGAGAGTGAGAACTTTGTGTTGTTCCGGATGGATTAGAAAGTGAGACAGAAGATGAAGCTGATTATTCAGATTCCATGCTACAATGAGGCAGAAACGCTGGAAATCGCATTGAATGATTTGCCAAAGAAGCTGGATGGTGTGGATGAAATAGAATATCTGATTATCAATGATGGAAGTCAGGATGATACAGTTGCAGTTGCCCAAAAATGGGGTGTACAGCATGTCGTCAACTTTAAACAGAATAAAGGACTGGCAAAAGGCTTTATGGCAGGTCTGGATGGGTGTCTCAGAAATGGTGCAGACATCATCGTCAATACCGATGCGGACAATCAATATTGTGGAGAGGATATTCAGAAGCTGATACAGCCGATTCTGGATGGAAAGGCAGATATGGTAATCGGTGCAAGACCAATTGACCAGACGGAACATTTTTCTTTTCTTAAGAAAAAATTACAACATTTAGGAAGCTGGGCAGTACGGAAAGCATCCAATACCGATATCCCGGATGCACCAAGTGGATTTCGGGCTTTCTCCAGAGAAGCGGCGATGCACATTAACGTAGTAAATGATTATACCTATACCTTAGAAACAATTGTACAGGCCGGAAGAGAACGAATGGCGATTACCAGCGTTCCAATTCGGACAAACGGCGAGCTTCGTCCATCCCGACTGTTTCATAGTATCTTTAGTTATGTGAAGAAGAGTATGCTTACTATTTTGCGTGCATATATGATGTATAAGCCATTGAAATGTTTTACTTATCTGGCTAGTTTACCGACCATACTGGGCTTGGGTTATGCCATCCGGTTTATTCTTTATTATGCCATGGGAAAGGGCAGTGGACATGTACAGTCCCTGATTCTTGGGTGCACACTTATTATCATTGGCTTTTTGACTTTTATGATTGGACTGGTTGCGGATGTCATTGCTGCTAACAGGAAGATTCTGCAGGATACACAGTATCATGCAAGAAGATCCGAATATGACAGCCTGTACATACAGCAGAAGATGGAGAAAGAAGTTGTCAGGACATACCATGTCGTGGAAAGTCCGCAGGACGAATACCCACAGGAAACTGCTGATAAAAGTAGGACTTGCATACAGAAATATGAAAGACTTTGACGTCATAGAGATTTCGTGGAACATTTGTGAATATGGATAATCGCACCTTGAAAATTGCATACTTTATATTAGTGAAAAACATCTTCCTATTATGTGAATAATCCAGTTGTGAAAATGGGAATGAATAGGTATAATAAAGTTGGATAGCATATAACGCAATGGCGGAAACAGAAGGGAGACATGGCTATGCCAACGATAATACAGGATTATATGGAACAGTATATTTCAGAAATCAAAAAAATATATGGTTCGCACTTACGACAAGTGATTTTGTATGGTTCATATGCAAGGGGTGATTTCAGACAGGATTCAGATATAGACATTATGATATTACTTGATTTGTCGGATGTGGAATTGAAGGCATATGGTCAGCAGCTTTCTTATATGACTTATGATTTCAATCTGGATAATGACCTTGATATCAAGTCGATTGCCAAGAGCGAGGAACATTTTAGAAGATGGATTGTGAATTATCCGTTCTATGCAAATATTCATAAAGAAGGAGTCGTTTTATATGGAGCAGCCTAAACTGTCATAAGAGGTTAGTACATCACAGAATAAAATAAAGGTAGGTTATCATAAAAATCCTGATATAAAGTATGCAATTGTTACCGAAAGGTGCAAAAGGAAATATACTTTATATTGGGGTTTTTATATTTTAAGCATAGTATGCAAGAGGATGAGTAAAGTAGATATGAATCAAAATAGCACTATTTTTATCGAGCGGGTAAAAAGAAAAAGGGTTTTATTTATTACTACGAAGAATATTGACTATATCAGAAATACGCAAGAGATAAGGATTCTTAAGAATAACGCAGAAAGCGTAGAAATATTGCATTCTTCAAAAAGGAAGTACATAAGCAGAATATTTGAAATATGGTTTAAGTTATTATTTAAGAGTCTCAGAGAAATAGATACTGTTTTCATAGGTTTTTCCCCACAACTTGTATTGCCATTTTTTAAGTGGAGGCTTAGGAGAAAAGATATCATTATTGATTTCTTTATTTCTGTATATGACACTTTGATCCATGACCGGAAAAAGTTCAAAGATAATGGTATTGCAGCAAAGCTGTGTCACGAAATTGATTCTGTCACTTTAAAGTCGGCAGACTATGTAATAACGGATACAAATGTGGATGCAAGATATTTTATAGAAGAATTTCAAAGTGATAAGGATAAATTTGAAACTTTATATCTTGAAGCAGACCAGTCAATTTATTATCCAAGGGAACAACATAAGAGACAAGATTTAAAAAATAAGTTTGTAGTGTTGTATTTTGGAAGTATTCTTCCATTGCAAGGTGTGGATGTGGTGCTTGATACTGTAAGATTGCTTAAAGATGAAAAGGATATGTTCTTTCAAATTATAGGTCCCATACCTAAAAAATACAGCAAGCCAATTCAAGAAAATGTGGAATACATTGATTGGCTAAGTCAGGAAGAACTGGCAGAACATATTGCAAATGCAGATTTATGTCTTGCGGGACATTTTAATGGTGAAATTGATAAAGCGAAGAGAACCATACCGGGAAAGGCATATATATATTCGGTAATGAAGAAAAAAATTATACTAGGAGACAATTTGGCTAATCGAGAACTATATACAAAAAATGAGGAAAATGTAAGTTTTGTTGAGATGGGCAATGCTAAAAGCTTAGCAGAAAAGATAATAATAAACACTAAAATGAAGTCATATTCGTAAGATTCTAAAATCAGTTAGTGAATAAAAAGATGACTAATCGATATTTGTCAGAAAGGAAATATAATATGCAGAATCAAAAAGAGTTACCGCTAATATCCATAATCATTCCTGTATATAATGTTGAAAAATATTTGACAAGATGTTTGGAGAGTGTAGTTGCACAGACATATTCAAATCTGGAAATTATACTGGTAGATGATGGGTCAACTGATAACTCTGGAAAAGTGTGTGATAAGTATCAAGAAATAGACTCACGAATAAAGGTTGTTCATAAGAAAAATGGTGGTGTATCTGATGCCAGAAATGAAGGAATAGATGAGGCTTGTGGAGAGTATATAGCATTTGTAGATTCTGATGACTGGGTAACAAGGAATTATATAGAAAATATGTATGCCATATTGGTAAAAAATAGTTGTGATATAGCGATATGTGATGTTAAGAGGACATCAAAAGGTGATTTAAAAAAATCAACAGAAAAACTTAAAACATATTTTAAGGATGAAGCTATAAAACAGTTATTATATCAAAAAATTTCAACGTCTGCGTGTGGAAAACTTTATAAAGTGGAAAACTTTATAAAGTTGGTTTATGGAATGGTATACGTTTCCAAGTCGGGAAACCTGTGTTCTGTATTGAAAATAGAACTTTAATTACAAGTGATAATGTTGCAGGCAGATTGAAGGTACATAATAAAGAGTTTATCGTAACTGCAAAGAGGATAGCTAGAAAACTGACCAAAAAGATAAATTATGTAGAGTAAAGGGGTGTTGAAATAGTTGATATGAATCTTATGATATCGATTATTACAGTCTGTTACAATGAAGAAAAAAATATAAGAAAAACTATTGAATCTGTCTTAAACCAAAAATGTAAAAATTTTGAGTACATTATTAAGGATGGAAAATCAACAGATTGCACTAATCCAATTGTTAGCGAGTATAAAAAAAAGTTTGAAGATAAAGGAATAATTTTTAAACATATAATAGATGATGATGAGGGAATATATTTTGCTATGAATTCCGCAAGTGAATTTTGTAACGGTGAGTATTTGCTTTTTTTAAATGCTGGGGATATATTATTCAATTCAACTACATTAAGAGATGTAGTTAATAAAATAGAATATACGGAAAAAGATATTTATTATGGTGACTCAATAATGAAAGATGAAGTAGCAGAATGCTTATTTAAAGCTGATATGAATTTAATAAATAGGCGTATGCCATTTTGCCATCAGGCATGTTTTATCAAGCGTTCACTATTTGCAGAGTTTAAGTATGACATTAGATATAAAATATGTGCAGATTATGAATTGATTTTAAAACTATATGAGAGAAATTTTTCGTTTCAGAATTTAGAGCAAAAAATATGTATATATGATATGAATGGAATATCATCTACTCAATTTATTAATAAAAGAAAAGAACATGAAAATATTCTTTGGGAACATGGATTAAATAACTGTTTTTGGAGTTCTGTTCATATGTTGGAATCTTATTTAAAGACAATTACTTATGTTATAGTACCCAGAAGATTATTATCATATATGAAAAAAATATATATGAAAAAAATAAAATGCTATGAATATTGGGAAGGTGAATAAAAATTGAAATTGTTATTCATTACAAGGCAAAACTTTCTGGCAGAGGAGAAATCTGGTGGTAATAGACTGTCAAAAAATTTATTTCAAGGCTTTTTGATAAATCAGAAAATTGAAGTAAGTTTGTGTATATTAGACACCACAAAATCTAGTTATTCAACATTGAAATATCCTTTTCACCTATCCGTTATTCCAATTGATAATAATGAAATTAAAAGAAATATTTCTTATATTTTTGGACATGCTGGATATAATAGACGAGAAATATGTATGTTGAAGGATGTATTAGAAAAAAGTGATGCGGATGTTTTCTTTTTTGATGGAACATGGTTTGGGGAGAATGTTAAGTTTATTAATAAAAAGAGAAAGATTATTGTGTTCTGCCATAATGTTGAAAAAGCATTTGCACTTGATCGAATCAAGAAAACAAAAAAAATAACAGCAATTCCCAGATTCTTTTCTGATTGGAAAAATGAAAAGATAATAATTGGTAAAGCGACCGGAATAATATGCTTAAATGAGCGTGATAACAATTTATTGAAAAGGAACTATAATCGTTTAGCTGATATTCAGTTACCTATTATGGTAGAAGATGATTACAAGAATGATTTAGTGGATAACACATTAATGAAAACAATACTTTTTGTGGGTTCGTACTTTTATGCTAACATAGAGGGAATACGATGGCTTTGCAAGAAAGTAATGCCATATATTGATTGCAAACTTGAAATTATTGGTAAGGGAATGGAAATGCTGCGGGAAGAATTGGAATCTGAAAAAGTTAAAGTTATCGGAACAGTAGATTCTGTTAGAGAGTATTATCTTAATTCGGATTTGGTTGTCTTACCAATTTTTTCGGGTGGAGGAATGAAGGTTAAGACAGCGGAGGCTATGATGTATGGAAAGAGAATTGCTGCTACAGAGGAAGCATTAGAAGGTTATGAAATTCCAGATCATTGTGATATTAAGTGCTGCAAAACAGCCAATGATTTTATATTAACTATCAATTCAATAATGCAGGAAAAAAACTTTTATAAATATAGTAAAGCGAACAGAGAACTATATGTAAAAAATTATAGCACGAATGCGATACAAAGAAAATTAAATGAATTTGTTGAGGAAATAGTGAATGAATAAATTGATAAAAGTTGTATTTGATTATCAAATATTTATCAGACAACGCTTTGGAGGCATTTCAAGAGTATTTTCTGAAGTCAATACTAGATTAGAACAAAAGGATATACAAATTGCTTATCCTATAATTTTTTCGCAAAACTACTATTTTGAAAATGTAGTACATACATCTAAAATTGCAGCAAAGTCTAAGATAATTAATTATGTATTAAGGATTGTTAATAAAGCATATTTTATCGCTTATATTTTTCGAAATCAGGATTGCAATATCGTTCACGCTACTTATTATTCGAGTTATTTTTATCATTTTATGCCACACAAAACTAAATATGTCTTAACTGTTCATGATTGTACTCAGGAATTATGCTCTCGCAATACGTTAGGAAATAGGAGAATGCGGTATTTAAAGAGGAAAGCAATAAATAGAGCAGATGCAATCATAGTTCCAAGCGAAAATACAAAAAAAGATGTTATTTCGCTGTATAAAATACAACAAGCAAAAATACATGTAATTTATTGGGGATGTACTAGAAAACAGATTGATATGAATAATGTTCATATCCAATTGCCAGATAAGTATATTGTTTATGTTGGAGCAAGGAATGATTATAAGAATTATGATAACTTTGTCATAGCCATGGAAAAGGTTTGTATGAAAACCCCAGAGTTAAAAGTGGTATGTGTAGGAGCAGGCTTCTCCAAAGAGGAAAGAAACAATTTGGAAGAGCATCATTTGGAAGAGAAGTTTATACAAATAAAAGCGAATGATGATGAATTAGGCTATATTTATGAAAATGCTATATGCTTTGTATATCCTTCAAAATATGAGGGGTTTGGAATCCCCATTTTAGAAGCATTTAGCAGAGGATGTCCAGTATTGCTTGGCAATACAAGCTGTTTCCCGGAGATAGGAGGAGATAGCGCAGTATATTTTAATCCTTATGATACTAATGAAATGGCAAAGTGCATTTATAAAATTCTAAAAGATGAGAAACGAAGAGAACAATTACGACAATTAGGTTTACAGCGAGCAAAAGAGTTTACGTGGGAAAAGACAGCGATGGATGTATATCAAATATATGAAAGTCTTTTGGAACATCCATCAACATGAGGTTAATGGTAGAATGACGAAGTATAAAAACATGTACATATATATTTTGCTTATATTTACAGTAATAATTGCCATACTAACGTTTAAAGAAATAAAGAGCAATATGTGTATAAGTATTATAGGTGATGAATTTGGTTATTGGTCGGGGGCTGCATTTTTATTGGATAAACCATGGCGTTCTGTAGCATCAACGAATAGTTATTATGGATGGGGTTATGGAATATTGTTAGCTCCTATTATGTTCTTTTGCAAAGATAATGCATCTATGATGTATCAGATTTCCATTTTTCTTAATGGATTAATGCTGTGTGGAGTATTATTTATTGTTTATAGTGCTGCGTTAAAAATTTTTGAAGACAATAATAAGATTATGTGCTCGATCATGGCTGGAGCAGTAACAATTTTCCCGTCTAGTATATATGAAATATTCAATTCTATGCCGGAAATTTTATTGACATTGTTGACTTGGTTCTCGTTTTACCTAACCATAATAATGTATGAGAACAAAAATTGTAAACTGATTTATTCATATATTTTGATATTTATTGGAGCATTTGCTTTTTCTGTACATCAGCGTGCAATAGGATTGCTTGTAGTGAATCTTTTTATTGTTATCCTGTATTACATGCAAAGAAATATTCATTCGTTCAAAAAGCTTCTTGTTATATTGTCTTTTTTTCTATGTCTCATAGCAATGGCGGTGGTTATAAAAAATAAATATTTAGGGTGGCTATATTCAGCAGCTTCACTTGAAGGATCTCTGGAAAATGACTTTAGTTCAGTAATTACAAGTAAAAAAGATTTTCTTTCGTTTCATGCTATAAAAAGCTTTGCAATTAGTATTATCGGTAAAGTATATTATTTCGGTTCAACAACTTTTTTATTCGGAATAGTTGGTATTGTTAGCTGCTTTAGAAATTTAAAAAGACATTTGCATGAGATTAATTTAGCGTATGCTTTTGCATTTTTGCATTTAGTACAAGTGGTAGTAATATCCTCGGTATTTATGATGGGTGGATTTGAATCACGCACAGATATATTAATATACGGAAGGTATATAGAATATGCAATGATGCCTTTAATGTTAATAGGCATTATTGGTTTGATTAGAAAAAAATGTACGATTAAAGAAGCTTGTATCATAATTTTTGTTTATTTGCTATTAGCAATTGTAGTAAGTAAAAATATTGCCTCAGATTCCATCAATACGAATATGGGAAATATTTTTGCTTTAGCATATGCATTCTGTATAAAAAACATGAATAATGATGTTGCAATTCTATATAATGGTTTGCGTGCAATTATTACATTTGTTTTTACCTATTTGCTTATTGTTAAGAGTAAGGGCAATTATACAAAATCTGCCGCAATGTTAGCGATTGTTATTATAAATATAAATACTTTCATTTCAGTGTATGAAGGAAATATATTACTTTGGCAGAAAAAGGCTAATGAGTGTACTTTGGCAGTGGAGAGTTATAAGCAACAGAAACAGGAAGGAGACTCAATATATATATATGATGGTGGAATTGGAACAAAAATGATTCAGTTTCTGTTGCCTAACGAGGAGTGTATCAGAATTAATAATCCGGAGCTGGTTGATGAGGATGCGCTAATACTGACACAATACAATAAGGAGAATGAAGATAAAATTAGTAATGAACATGAAATTATATATAGAAATTCTATAGTTATCTTATGGCAAAAATAGATACGAGATTTTGATGGTGCAAAGAAAAATATGAATTGTCTGTGTACAAGACAGATAAATGGTGAGGTCTGGACAACATGGGAAAAGATGTAATCAGTGTCATTATACCAATCTATAATGGAGAATTATACATAGAACGGTGTCTGAACAGTATCGTTAATCAGACATATGAATATTTGGAAATTATTTTAGTTAATGATGGTTCATCAGATAGAAGTGAGAATATATGTATTGAGTGGAAAAAGAGAGACAAAAGGATACATTTATATTCACAGGTAAATAAAGGGGTTAGTGAAGCAAGAAATTTAGGAATGTCTAAAGCAACAGGAAAATATATTGCCTTCGTGGATGTAGATGATACATGTGAATCGGATATGTATTATTGTCTTCATGAAAGAATTAGTAAAACACATTCTGATATAGTTTATTGTGGACTGAACAGAAGAAATCAGCAGAATGTCATTTTAAGACAGCAGGCAGGAATTGATAGTTTACAATGCAATATTTCCGTAGCGATAGAACAGTTAAAGGAAAAATATTATGATTGCATGACTTTTAATAGATTATTTTTGCGTGAAAGAATATGGAACGATAATTATCAAATAAAATTCAAAAATTGTTATGCAATAGGTGAAGATTACGTATGGCTATTAGAAGTGCTTCGTAAGTGTAATAGTGTGTCAGCAATAAATAAATATTTGTACAATTACTATATGATTGAAGGAAGTGCAAGTCATTCAATTTGCTTGGACAAAAGAAATCTTTATCACCTGTATGCATTGGAGGAGTGCAGTAGAAATATTGAATCAATGGTCAATACCGGAAAAAACGACCCGAAAAACAGATTATATATTCAGGCAAGGATACTGACTCTAATTGCATATGTAAAAAAGGATTACGATTATTTGCGCGAGATTGAAATAGTAGTACGTAGAAATCAGGCTGAAAAATATTGGTTCATAAACAGGGAGAATTCTAATATTAGCAAAATGAAACAAGTTTTTATGAATATAACTTATAAATTAAGAGTTAATGGCAAAATTACGTTGTGGATATATAATTTTGCCCGAGATAAAAAGTTGGAAATCAGGTAAACGAATGCGGTTAAAAAATTCTCTGTATAATACATTTTTTTTATTAATACAGCAGCTTGTGACTGCTGTTTACGGTCTTGTTATACCGTCACTTATCATAAAGACATATGGTTCTTCTGTTAATGGAGTAGTCTCATCAATTACTCAGTTTTTAAGTTATATTACTTTGTTAGAAGCGGGTGTTGGAGGAGTAATTACGGCTGCAATGTATAAGCCTCTTGCAGAAAGAAATGAAAATAAACTTAGCGGAATAGTAATTGCAACAGAACAGTTTTTTAGAAAGTTAGCGAAAATCTTTATAATATATCTTGTGATTCTTGCTATCATATACCCATACTTTGTAAAAGATAAGTTTGACTGGTTATTTACGTTTACTTTAGTATTAATAATAAGTATAAGTACCTTTGTTCAATACTATTTTGGAATCACCTATCAGATGTTGTTGGGAGCTGATCAAAAAAGCTGGATAGTAGCGTGTATTCAAATTATCAGTACAATTATTTCGTTTGGTGTCACTCTGCTATGCGTATATAAAAATACCTCTATCCATACACTAAAGGTGATTACAACGTTGGTATATGTCTTTCGGCCGGTTGCCTTTAATTATTTTGTGAAAAGACATTACAAAATAAATAGATATGTCGAGCCGGATAATGAAGCGTTAAAGCATAGGTGGGATGGATTGGCGCATCATATCGCCTACATAATTCATTGTAATACAGATATGACAGTATTGACAATTTTTTCTAACGTATTGGAAGTTTCCGTTTACTCAGTCTACTATAATATAGTTGTTAATATAGGTAAAGTTGTAAGTTCTTTTTCATCCGGAATCAAGGCATCCATAGGGAATTTGATTGCTTGTGGAAAGATGGATTCAGTCAAACAGATTTTAGATGAGTTTGAAACGCTGTATTTTATGATTATTACTATATTCTATACTTGTATTATCATACTGGTAGTTCCGTTTGTTTCTATATATACCAGAGGCGTGGCTGATGTTAATTATTGCAGACCAACGTTTAGTATATTGTTAGCCTGCGCGGAAGCGGCATATGCTCTAAGAAATCCATATGATATGGTTATATTTGCATCCGGTCATTTTAAACAGACAAAAAAAGGAGCCTATGAAGAGGCCTTTATTAATATTGCTATTTCCGTTATATTAGTGAAAAGATATGGCATTATTGGAGTAGCAATAGGAACGCTTGTAGCAATGCTTTTTAGGGTATTTCAATATGTATTGTATTTAAAAAATAATATTTTGTTTCGCTCTCCATCCATTTTTCTCAAAAAATTATGCCTGAATGTACTAATAGGATTTATTGTTGTCGTGAGTTCTCAATATATAAGCATTGAAACAAAAAATTATTTTCAGTGGGCACAATATGCGTTTTTTGTATTGATATATACAACATCGACCGTTTTCTTGATCAATATAATATTTTATAAAAAAGAAGTATTTGGGATTGTGCGGCATTTTAGAAAGAATAAGAATAAGTAGCAGATAAAATTATTAAGAGGAGATTAGGCTATGAAAATTGGAATTTTAACATTACATGAGTCCAGCAATTTTGGAGCATGCTTGCAGGCGGTTGCAACATACAAGACACTTAATGGATTAGGATATGACTGTGAATTTATAAATTATACATGTGCGGAAATTGCCAGGAGAGAAATATTATTGGGAACGCTATTTGAACATTCTTTGTTTTACAGGTTGCGTGTAAGGATAAAACATGGGGATAGTGTCAGGAAACAGAGGGCATTATCACAATTCCTAAGACAAACAGATGTTCAGAAAGGGGTAATAGGTTCGGAGAGGTATAACCGTAAAAACATAGGATTAGCCAATGATAAGTATGATATCTTTCTTGTGGGAAGTGATATGTTGTGGTGTACTAAATTTACTAACGCAGACTATACATATATGCTTGATTTTGTAAAAGACGATACCAAAAAGTTTTCGTATGCTACATCAGTTGGTTATTATTGGGGAGAAGAGGAAAAACTTGTATTGAAGTATTTGGATAAATTTACAATGCTATCTGTACGTGAAAATGATATGGCATGTAAATTAAGTGAAGTCTTAAATATAAAAGTATATGAAGTATGTGATCCGACGATGTTAATAGAACCTGATATTTGGAAAAAATATATTTCATCATCAAAGCCAAGTAAGAAAACGTACAGTTTAGTGTATGTGGATTTAGCTGACGGAAGATGCCTAGAAGCAGCATGTGCCTATTCAAGGCAAAATGGATGTTTAACATATTTATTAGGGTACAAAAAGACATGCCGTAATGCACAATATAAATTATTAAAGGCATATACGGTAGAAGAATTTTTAACTGCAATTTATCATGCGGATATTTTATATACATCATCTTATCATGGCATGCTGTTTGCAATCTATTTTCATGTTCCTTTTGTTTATTACAATAAAGACTCAAGTAGATTGGAGTGTATTGCAAAGAAATTGAATCTTACCACAAGGAATGGCGATAATTATAATGTGGGCCGGATGGATGCGATAAATTGGGATGAAGTAGACCGGCTAAGAGAAAATTTCAGGATAGAGTCTTTGAGTTTTATTAAAGAAATGGGGGAGAACTGGGCAAAAAATGGAGGAAAAGCAGTTTAATTTCGACTTAATCAAGGGATTTTTGTGTATATGCGTTGTTATCGGTCACTGTACGAAGACAGTGCCGAATGGAATCATACAGATTATCTACTGGTTTCATATGCCATGCTTTTTTATACTTTCAGGATGGTTTTTGAAAGCACCGGAGAATATCTTCTCATGGATAAAAAATAAGATAATACGAATTTGGATTCCACAGATTGTATGGTTTTTCCTGTTATTTTTTATTAACGGTAGATTATGTAAAAAAAATCTCCTGTATTTTATATGTGGTGCTAGAAATCTAGGAGGAGTATGGTGGTATGTACCAACACTCTTTTTGAGCATGTTGATGTTTATCATAATGGAAAAATATTTTTCGAAGTACTATATGGCTGTTTTAGCTGTAATTTATTTATTTGTATGTGCAGATTACTATTTTTTTATTCCAAAGATTGATAGAAATAAATTGCCTTTTTCAATTGGAGTAGCTATGCTGGCATTCATATATGTATCGCTGGGGCACTATTTAAAAGCGTATTGGACCGAAATGAATATGGCAAATTTCGTTGGTAGACTGCTAAAAAATCAAAATATGATTGAATATGAGAGGGTAAAACTATCAGTAATATGCATTGTAACATTTATTGTCTTATATAAAATGGGAATTTATAAGTATCATATGAATATGGCAGGCATGAAATTGGGCGCAGTATTATGGAATTTAATCATTCCGTTTAGCGCAATGACTATTTTGCTATATATTTCCACACAGATAAAAGAATTATGCGGGCTTCGTAAAAAGATAGAAATATTTGGCAGGAATTCACTTATGATTATGTATCTGCATAAATTCGTATTAAATGATATAATAGAACCTATTTTGGGAGTTGAAGGATATGTATGGATTATAAATGTATTGCTTACGTTGCTTATTTGTTACGTTACATGCATTTTAATATCTAGGAATGTTATTTTATGTAAATGTCTTGGGGGGAGAAGTATTTTATGAGCAAAAGAAAAATGCTTTTAATTGTTCCGCATCAGGATGATGAAATGCTTGTGGGCGGAGGCGTATTATATCAATTTGCCAACAGCAAAGAGTGGGATTCGTATGTCCTATATACAACGGAGGGTGCTGCCATTAATGAAGACCCAAAAGTACGAATGCAGGAAGCAATAAAAGCTTTAAAAGAAATGGGTATTTCGGAGAATCACATAATTTTTCTTGGATACGGAAATGGATGGCAAGGAAAAGTACATATTTATCATGCTGCTGAAAATGACAAGTTAATTTCATTAAAGGGAAAGACAGAAACTTTTGCATTACCTAATCATGAAGAGTTTTGTTATCAAAAATATGGTGTACATCACTGCTTTAGCAGACAGAATTATAAAAAGGATTTGTCAGAAGCAATAACGGATATAAAACCCGATGTAATAATAGGAGTGGATTTAGATGATCATGAAGAGCATATGGCGACATCGCTTCTGCTAGATGAATGTTTAGAAATAATATTAAAAAAGGAGGCAGATTACAGACCATTATTATTAAAAAAATTCGCATATGATGGTCTGTGGCATGGAAAGGATGATTATTTTAATATACCAAGAGTTCCCACATTGAATGGCGAGGGGAGAGATAATGACACAAGAAACCCGGCTTTTCAGTGGAATGAAAGACTGAGGTTTGCAAACCCGCCCCAATGTAATACGTGTTTATTTTGTAATAATAGACTTAATAAGGCAATGAGGAAACATAAGTCACAGGGAGGATGGCTCTGTGCGGCTAGACTTATTAATAGTGATAATGTCTTTTGGGTAAAACGGACCGATAATCTGGCTTTAACAGGAGAAATAACTACATCTTCAGGAAACAGTAGATATTTAAATGATTTTAAAATGGTTGATGCGGTGAATGTCAGAAACAAAAAAACGGAATGGGGAAATTGTTCCTGGATACCCAAAAGAGATGATAAAGAGAAAAAGATTATCATTACATGGAAGGAAATTCAAAAAGTCAAACAAATTGTTTTGTATGAGTCACCGGAAAAAATGGACGGAATGATAAAAAATATACAGATTAAACTGGACGAGAACTATGAATTTCAAACTGGCGAATTAAAACATGGGGGAATTTCAAATCAATTTAATTTTGACGATGTGCATTTGTGTAAAAAGATAGAAATTACACTATTGGCAACAGAAGGAGTATGTGGACTTTCAGAGATTGAAGTATTTCAGGATAAATTTGATTTGGACAAATATCTGTTGCCTTTGATGATATGGAGAGAAAAGAAAACGAGTTTTGTCCTGCTTAGAAAAATAATAAATTTTGTTGAAAAGAAAATATTTCATTTAAAAGCACATATTTTATTATCAGAATAGAGTGTATTAGAGCGAGGTTGTTGTCATGGAGATGAATTTTCCGGTAGACATTGTAATACCCTGGGTGGATGGAAGTGATCCTAAGTGGATTGCTGAGAAAGAAAAGTATATGGTAAATAGGAAGCGTGATGAAGGAAATGGGAGTAGCAGATACCGGGATTGGGGAATTTTGAAATACTGGTTTCGGAGCATTGAAAAAAATGCGCCATGGATTAATAAAATTCATTTTATTACTTGTGGACATTTACCGGATTGGCTTAATACTAAAAATCATAAATTGCATTTGGTGTTTCATACAGACTATATGCCAAAGGAGTATTTGCCCACATTTAGCGCGAACCCAATCGAATTGAATATACATAGAATAACTAACCTTTCGGAGCATTTTATATATATGAATGATGACACATTCATAATGGAGCCAATTCATAAGGAGTTTTATTTTTCCAATAGAGGGCTGCCGAAACAAATGCTAAAGATTATGTGTGTAGATAATTATGCGCCGGAGACAGATTTTGTGTATTTTGATTTTAATGATATGGGACTTATTAATCGCAATTTTTCTGTGCATGATTTTCCTAAATCCAAGCTATTTCATTACAGCTATGGAATTAGAACGAATCTGAGAAATCTTGTTTTGCCACTTTCGTATATTTTTCCAGGCTTTGCCCAATATCATATGCCAGCCCCTTTCTTGAAAACGACATTCGAGGAAGTATGGGAAAAAGAATATGAGTACTTACATCATGTTTCACAACACAAATTTAGAAACTATAAAGATGTTAATCAATGGTTAATGCAATATTGGCAGTTGGCAAAAGGTGAATTTGCACCTTGTAATATGTCGAAATATTGCAATATGTATGAAATTGGGGCGCAAGACGAGGAGATGTTTGAGGCAATATATAAACATCGCTATAAGGTAATGTGCATAAATGATTCTGATTCGAACATTGATTTTGAATCGGAGAAAGAGAAACTGATACAGATTTTTGATGGTATTTATCCGGATAAGTGCAGTTTTGAATTGTAGACTTCTGAGTAAATTGCAACAATCTTCCTCAGTTGAATCTGATACGTTGAATAATAAGACGGGAAAATAACAATATTCTTATTTGAATGATACTGCTGTTGAGCTTGCTCTGAATATATAAAACGAAAATGTACATCATTACTTGCACCGTTTTGGTGGTGGAAATTTCTATGTTTTCCCATTTTATATTATTAGGGGGATGCCGACAAAAAGAAAAGGGCATCCATGATGCCCTGCCATATAATTACTCATTTGTAACTGGCAAGTTCGGCTCTTAATGCTTCGTTTTGCTTTCGTAAGGTTTCAATTTCAAAATATTGTTCACTTAGAGCATTATCTTTGTCAGCCAGTTCAGCA
>JAQXTA010000057.1 GCA_029219245.1 Lachnospiraceae bacterium
ATGAACAGTGGAACACAGGCAGCAAAAGAAGCGGGAAATATGGTGGATCTGGATTCCTCACCAACAAAACTGATTGATATCGTAAGAATCGGAAAACAGCTTCTGATGACCAGAGGAAGCCTGACTACCTTTAGTATTGCAAATGATGTATCGAAATATTTTGCAATTATCCCTGCACTTTTTATGGGACTTTACCCGGGGCTTGCACGACTGAACATCATGGGACTCTACAGCCCGCAAAGTGCAGTGCTTTCCGCAATTATCTACAATGCTTTGATTATCATTGCCCTGATTCCGCTGGCACTGAAAGGTGTAAAATACAGGGAAGTGTCTGCAGGTAAGCTGTTGTCCAGAAACCTGTTGGTCTACGGTTTAGGCGGAATTATTACTCCGTTTATTTTTATTAAATGGATTGATATTTTATTGGTAGCTTTCCATCTTGTATAGAAAACATGGTGTTGAAAAAGATCAAGAAAATGAAAGTCACAGGAGGTAAAACATTATGAAGAAAAAAGGAACCGTGTTTGGGAAAGCTGTTGGTATGGTATTAGCAATGACATTGATCTGCGGCGTGTTATACACTATAGTTGTTACGGGAGTATCGCAGCTTTTCTTTTCGGATAAAGCAAATGGCAGTGTGATTGAAATTGATGGAAAGAAATATGGCTGTGAACTTTTAGCTCAGGAATTTACCGGGGAGGAATATATGTGGGGCAGAATCATGAATGTATCTGCCTTTACCGATCAGGCTGGCAATACAAAAATGTATTCTGGTCCATCAAACTTGAGCCCTGAGAGTCAGGAATACAAGGAACTGGTAGAACAGCGGGTTGAAAAAATCAAAGAGGCAAATCCGGATGCAGACAAAGAACAGATACCGGAGGATCTGGTAACCTGTTCGGGAAGTGGGCTTGATCCGGATATATCAGTTGCGGCAGCCGAGTATCAGGTGCCAAGACTGGCAAAAGCGAATCAAATGACAGAAGATGAGATACAGGAAATAATTGACAAATGTACCAATCATAAAATTTTAGGGATTTTTGGAGAGGAAACAGTCAATGTATTGAAAGTGAATCTGATGTTGGAGGGAATTTTATAACAGACAGGATGGCTCAGAGGTATAATGTCAGTAATGCTGACGTGCGCCCCGCAGCAAAAATGCCGATGGCATTCTTGATAGAAAAGGGAGATCATTATGGACAAGGAAAGACCGGATCCGGATAAAATCCTAAGAGACATAGAAAGAGAAGCGGAAAAGAAAAACAGTGGCAGACTGAAAATATTTTTCGGATATGCTGCGGGAGTAGGGAAAACCTATGCTATGCTGAAAGCGGCTCATAGTTTGCAGAAAAATACTATAGATGTGGTGATTGGATACCTGGAACCCCATGCCAGACCGGAAACTATGAAGATGGCGCAAGGATTGGAAACGGTTCCTGCAAAACAGGTGGATTATAATGGGATTAAATTGAAAGAAATGGATATAGACGCTATCCTGAAAAGACGTCCGCAGGTAGTACTGGTAGATGAGTATGCGCATACCAATGCAGAAGGAAGCCGTCATCAGAAAAGATATCAGGATGTGGAAGAAATTTTGAAAGCAGGAATCAGCGTTTATACAACAGTCAATGTACAGCATATTGAAAGTCTGTGTGATATTGTAGCCTCCATTACCGGTATTTTTATGAAAGAACGAATTCCGGATTCCGCTTTTGATATGGCGGATGAGGTACAGCTTGTGGATCTTGAGCCGGACGAGCTGTTACAAAGGTTAAAAGAAGGAAAGGTGTACCGGGAGGAACAGGCTTCCCGGGCTATGGATCATTTTTTCACAATAGAAAAGCTGACAGCTCTTCGTGAAATCGCACTGCGGAGAACAGCAGACAGAGTCAATCTGGTAACAGAACGTACGAAAAAGGAAGCTGGAAAAGAATATTATACAGAAGAAAAAATTCTTGTGGGAATTTCTCCATCCCCATCGAACCCTAAAATTATCCGGACAGCCGCCAGAATGGCAAAGGCTTTTGGAGGGTTATTAGTCGGACTTTATGTAGAAACACCAAATGCAGAGAAAAGAAGTCAGGAAGATAAAAAACGCCTGAAAGAAAATATCCATCTGGCAGAACAATTGGGAGCAAAAATAGAAACGGTATGTGGAGATGATATTCCTTTTCTCATTGCTGAATATGCAAGAAACTCGGGCATTTCCAAAATTGTCACAGGAAGAAGCGTTCCTTCCAGGAGCCTTTTTCATAAACCCACATTTACAGATAAGCTTGCGGCGTATGCACCGGATATAGATATTTACATTATTCCTGACAATAAAATGGAGAAAGAAAAACAGAAGCTTCGAAGAAATGTGGATCACACGATGACAATTAAAAATATGCTGAGTGCCTTGGCCTGCTTGCTTTTGTCAACTGTCATGGGTTTTGTTTTTTATGAAATGAAATTTAGCGATACCAATATCATAACAGTATATATTTTGGGAGTAATGATTACTGCGATTATTACATCAAGCCGGACGATTTCTTTCCTGCAGTCTGCAGCGAGTGTAGTGGTATTCAACTATTTTTTTACAGACCCAAGGTTTTCTCTGGATACTTATGATCCGGGTTATCCGGTTACTTTTGTGATTTCCTTTATCGCAGCTCTTATCACAAGCAACATTGCATTAAAAATGAAAACACAGGCAAGAGAACTGGCAAAACTTGCATATCGTACAAAGATTATTTTGGATACCAACCAGCTTTTGCAAAATGGAAAAACAATAGAAGAAATAGGAAATACAATGGCAGCTCAGTTGGGAAAAGTGCTGGGCCACACCGTGGTATATTATGGACTGGAAGGGGAACATCTTGGTTCTCCTGTGATATATAATGCAAACGGTGAGAAGGATGAATCTCATCGAAGCAGATTGATTACCGAAAACGAACATGCAGTAGCTGAATGGGTATTTAAGAACAATAAACGGGCAGGAGCAACTACAGGAACATTGAGCGAAGCTGCGTGTTATTATCTTGCGGTCAGAAGCCTTGATGCGGTGTATGGTGTTGTTGGGATTGAAATTGGGGGCGGAGAGATACTGGGCGCTTTTGAGAGCAATATGTTAATGGCTATCCTTT
>JAQXTA010000058.1 GCA_029219245.1 Lachnospiraceae bacterium
AGCTGATCAGGAATCACAACTCCCCATCGGCATCTTTTCTTACTCTTCTTCATTTTTACATTCAATCTCTGTTCCGTCCAGGAACACCACCAAAAATGTTCCGAAAGAAATTAAGTTCAGGGATCATAAACTCAAATTTACAGTTCGTTTATATAAAATTTCTAAAATTCATTGAAGTTTTCGGCTCCCTGAACTCAATGTGCGATACTGTGAGAGTTTGAGTTCAGGTTCCACCTGAATACCTGCTGTCACCGATTCCGAAAACAGTGGAAGAAATTCAGATTATGCGATACTGGCAGGACATATTTTAAAGCAATTGATAAAAGAAAAAGGCACCCTGTGGAAATGCTCTCACACTCCACAAGGTGGCAAATTCACTAAGTCATCGTATAAGATACTGTTCTAAAACCAAATTGCTTTTACTATGATCCAGATAAGCAGCAGCCATATGATCACAATAGGAATCGCATAATACCATTTCTTAGGCTTTCCATCCTTCCACATATTCTCTGCTTCCTTTTTACATCTTTCCCAAATATTCTTTGGTATCAATTTTACGGTTAAGACAATCATCGCCGGTAAAAGAATCACATCATCTAAGCAGCCCAATACCGGAATAAAATCCGGAATCAGATCGATTGGTGACAAAGCGTATCCAATCGTTACCGCAGCTAAGGCCTTCGCAATAAACGGTGTGTTTCGATCTTTTAGGGCAAGAAAGACCGCTGGTATATCTGTCTTCATCTTTTTTGCTCTTTCTTTTAAGTTCATATATTTTCGTATTCCTCCAAAAGACGGATAAGATTTCTTTCACCTGCATCGTTCTTGGCTTCCTCGAAGGTAACCTTAAGGAGTTCCCATCGGATTGATTATGCTGAAACATAAACACGACAGCCCTCTCTATCATAACGAGATAATCTGTCGTTTCGGTAATCTTCTTGCTTCTGTTTATTTCGATTATAGCCCTTTCCGTTGGGAACTGTCCTTGTCACTGGATTTAATCCGTTCCAGGTATTTCTGTGTTTGGAGTAATACTCCTTCTGCTGTTTCTTTGTCATCTTACTGACTGGTATAAATTTATCCATGATACTCTCCTTTTCTCTGGCCGAGTCATCCCCGACCAGAATTATTATAGTTTCTTCATGTATTTTACTGGTACCGACTTTGTAAGCCATACCCCATTAACAGACTGATAGAAAACATATCCGTCATTAAACATTTCACTTGCATGAATCTCATAGATTACTGGCTTTCCGTGCCTTGCCCCAACGACTTTTGCTGTTGATTCATCACCAGATAGATGGACATAAAGACGGCTGTTTGGAAGCAGTCCCTGCTCATCAATAGATGCAACATACTTCTCTCCGGTTCCATGATACAAAATAACCGGCGGTTTCGTTAATGGCATTTCTACATAAACAGGCATAGAATGTCCCTGATTTGCTCTGATCAGTGTTTTATCCTCGTTGAAGGAATATCGCTGCTTGTTGTCTGTTGCAACAATCTTCTCCAGCATTGCCATATCGATATACTGCGTCTTTGCAATACCATTAATCAGTTCCGAAACACATGCCCAACCATGTTCATCGAGTGAAATACCGATAATTTCAGGTTTATGCCGTAAAATCAAACTTATAAATCTGCTTGTCTTGGTTAATTCCATTTGTTTTCACCTCGCTTCTATGAAAAAAGGAAACGTGAGTTGCAACATTTCCTGTATCCTGATATTCCCAAAATAATCCAAAAATTAATTTCAATGCCATGATATCATATTTTATCACCAGCCTTCAATTGTATTACCTGCAACACGTCTGCCAACACGACCAAATTGTCAATGGTTGGCATTGCATACATCTTCTACCTCCTAAAGGTCCACCAGACCTTTTTACGGACGCTTGGCGTCTCTTTCCGGCCTTCCGACCGGCGCAGAGCTAATCGGATGCCTTAAAATTATAAATCGGTTTCATTACATCAATAACATCTACAGATTCACGGATCACATCTATGATGGCCCCCAGTGATTTATAAGCCATTGGTGCTTCGTCCAACGTGTGTTCATTTACAGAAGTCGTATAAACTCCTGACATTTCTTTCTTGTATTCATCCAGACTCAACTCCTTTTTTGCTTTCGTTCTGGACATAATTCTTCCTGCTCCATGTGGTGCTGAATAGTTCCATTCTGGATTACCTTTACCGATTGCAAGAACACTTCCATCTCTCATATTGATTGGAATCAGAACCTTTTCCCCTGCATGGGCTGAGATTTTCGTAAGGTCGCCTGACACCGTGTACTGCGCATCAGGAAATCATCCACACCTGCCTCTGCTGCAATCGCCGCTGCAGTCAACGGGTTATCCCCGGTGATCATGATCGTCTTGATCCCCATCTTACGAAGATCCGCAAACTTTTCCTGCACACCGTCTTT
>JAQXTA010000059.1 GCA_029219245.1 Lachnospiraceae bacterium
TCATCCGAAGAACCACATCCCGTAATGGCTGTAGCGGTTATTGTCAACACTAACATCATGGATACTAATTTGCTTTTCATCTGTAAATCTCCTTTAAATTCATTGTTTTTTTGCCAGCGATTTTATTATAGCATAGTTATAGTTATCTTCACCATTACATTTTTTCGACAGATAACCTGTTTTTTGGTATGAATAACCTGTTCTGCAATTCACGTTTGTTTATTTGTTTCTTGACATTCCTTTCATTTTCAGTATAATAAACCTTTGGAAATTCTTACACCGGTCAGTTCGAGACCTTCCTGACCGCATCGCAGCTTGCGAGGAAAAAAATAAAACTACAGGAGAAAAATGAATATGAAAAAGAAAGAAATTGTATTTCTAACCCAGGCGGCTATGATTGCCGCTATCTACGTTGTGCTCACTTTTATCGCCAACGCCTTTGGACTGGCTAACTATGCCATTCAGGTCCGTTTCTCAGAGGCACTTACTATTCTGCCTTATTTTACACCTGCTGCCATACCGGGCTTGTTTATTGGTTGTCTGCTTAGTAACATTTTGACCGGTTGTGCACTTCCCGATATTATTTTCGGTAGCCTTGCCACTCTAATCGGTGCACTTGGTACTTACGCACTCCGGAAGTGGAAATGGCTCGCTCCGGTTACACCGATTTTAGCAAATGCTTTGATTGTTCCGTTGGTACTTATTTACGGCTACGGCTTCATCATAGAAGGTATTTCGGTTGCAGCCTGCTATGGTTACTATTTTCTAACGGTAGGTGCCGGAGAGATTATTTCCTGCGGTATTCTTGGAATGATTCTGTTATTTGCCTTGGAAAAATACCGCACCAGACTTTTTCCGCCTGATAGTAAGCAGTAATGTAATGATCAATAATTCTCATTTTTCATAATAAAACAACCTAAAAGCAAGCGGTCACACTGTTTCACACAATGTGACCGCTTTTTTCAATCTTTTCTATTTTCTTCTTCCTTTAAAGAAATCAGTCATGGCATAATAAAGTGGAATAGTTATAAACAACACCCAGGTAGGATGCCAAATAAATTTCACCAGACCAACATATAAGAAAACCAGTACCACCAACACCGGGTAAGCAAATTTCTCCGGTTTCCGTTTCCTGACCGCCTCAATGGCACTTCCGATAATAGGTACCAGGAAGAAAATCAACCAGCCCGGATGCCACAGATTAAAGCAGCAGCCAATCGTAATATAGACAACAATAGCAAGAAGTCCTAATGGAAATTCCGCCTGATGATGTTTATATATATGGTCTTTCATATCCTCGCCATTTACATAGACACCGTTTTTATCAATATGTACTTCATCTTTTTCGTCCACTACATGGATACCGTCCCATCCCACATGCACTTCTCCATCTTTATCCTTGACATGAACACCTTGAAAGCCTACATGCACATATTCATCTTCTTCCGGTTTTGACTCTTTCCGGCTTTCATCCATTTCTTCTGTGGTATAATCTGGCTCCTCATGAGATTGCGTTTCTTCCTCATAGGCAGATGCCGGAAGCACCTCTTCCTCTGTTTTGAGCAAATCATCCAAAGACACTCCGTAAAGCTTGGCAAGTAAAATCAGATTATCAGTATCCGGTGAAGCCTCTGCACGTTCCCATTTACTAACAGCCTGTCGGCTGATTCCAAGTTTCTCTGCCAAAGCCTCCTGTGAAAGATTATTCGCCTTGCGCAGTTCCACTAATCTGTTTGCAATTTCAATATTCATTTACAATTCCCTCCTCGCGTTAAATTTGTTTTATCATATAAGAAACCATTCCGGTTGCGCTATCAATTCTGGTTTTCATCGCTGCAACTATTGGTTGCAAATGCCTTGTTTCGGGCATTTTCCTATAAAACATTACTATATAATATTTTCATCCCCTTTAAACAACTTACGAGTAAAATGAATATTAAAGAAGTCGATTACCGGACCAAACCCAAATGCCGATATCAAGGTACCAAGTCCAACGATTCCTCCGGTCAGGAAGCAAACGATAACACAGATAGCATCCGTGCAAATACGATGCCAGAAATAGGAAATCTTTGGTATTCTTTTGGCCATAATCAAAGAAAGACTGTCATAGGGTGATGCTCCTACATTCGGCGTCTGATACAGCGATACACCCAGTCCGGTTACAATCGTTCCAATCAATACGGTAATCAGCTGTACCATCAAATTTTCCGGTGTTGTAAAAATCCGGCAGAACAGATTGTAAAAAAAGGTAATCATATATCCTACAAACAACGCATTTATAATCGTACCGGCTCCAATAAACTCTCTGCCAAAAACAATTTCCAAAGTAAAAACCGCAATGTTGGCTAAAATCAGGAAATTGGCAAAGGGTATTCCTGCCACATCAGAAAGTGCCATTACCATTCCACTGTAAGGATCGTTCCCCAATCCCGCAAATTTAAAAAGGCTGACTCCCATTGAAAGAAAAATATTCCCAATTATCATTACAACAAAACGTTTCCAGCCGATTTTCTTAAAATAGTTGATTATTCTATCCATATTTCCGTTTTCCTTCCATATCCCCATTGTTACTCAAAACTATAATACTATCTTATCTCTCCATGCCTCGATCAGTCGATCCAATGACCATGCTGCATTTGCCGGACTGGTAGACGGGAGCATAATATCCTCCCATCCGATTTGTTGCTGCATATATTTTTGATAATATTTATGTGCCGTACCACCATTCGTATAAATTCTGGAAATATCTGTTTTCTCCAAAAGTCCCACAATATCATTCGGCACAACATTTTTAATGCTGCTGTCACTGGAACCTGAAATTTCACAACTGGCAATAACATCCCACATGGCAGCATGATGTGATAATATCATTCTCTTTTTGGCTTCTATCGTATCCGGTACCTCACAGCCGAATATGGCTGCCATTACTTTCCAGTAACGATTCTGCGGATGATGGTAAAAGAACTGTCCTTCCCTGGACTTTACACTTGGAAAAGAACCTAAAATTAATATTTTTGATTTCTCATCGTATAAAGGTGGTATATTATGGTACTCCATTATTTTATTCCTTTTTACTTACTTTATTCAACTTCTCTACCATCATAATCATTATAACGACAAACAGCAAGAGGTAAAATGGATGTCATCAAAAATCTCACTTTATTCTGTCTCTTCTATGTCTTCCATTACTTTTCTATAATATTTCGCGTAAAGCAAGTTGAACCATGCCTGTTTCAAAATCTTCATTAAGTCCTTTTTTGATTTCTATTTCCGGAATCAGTAATTTTTCAATCGGTTTCGTACATGCCTGCTGTAGTTTAGAAAGTAATTCTTTTCCCATTATCTCACTGTACAGCACAATTCTGTCCGGATTATACAGGCAGAACAATGCTTTCATAGCCTGCACAAGAAATTCTTCTACCGCTTTTTTCTCATAGGAAAAATGCCGCCAGTCAATTTCAGGCGGAAGCAAAGCTATTTCACCAACCATTCCATTTCTGCCTCTTTGTACCTTTCCATCAATACAGATGCCGGCTCCCGGTGGATATTTTCTCGGCATATAGATACCTGCCGTACATCCCGTTTGATTCTTTTCCCCTGAAACCGCATAACCAAAAACAGCGGCATTGATATCGTTCTCAATCAGAACTTCTTTGCCGAATTTTCCCTGCAAATATGCTCCCAGATCCGTTTCCACGAGCTTTGGATAATCACTTGCCAGAATAAACCCTTCCCGCGCTACTGCCGGCAGTCCCAAAGCGATGATGCAAATAGCAGGATATTTCTCTATCATAGCTTCTATCATGGTATCGTAACTTTTCTGGGTTACCTCATGCATACTCTTTTCCCGCTTTTCCATACAGTTGCCGTACAAGTCACATACCTGGTAAACAGCCGTATCCATTTTGTTTTTCTCATACATGTAGATAACCAATGCCAGGCGGGCACGTTCATAATACCGATAACTTACAGCAGGTCTTCCAAGCTTCGGCTGTATGGTTTCTCCCTCCAGCGCTTCTCCCTCTTCAAGAAGTGTTTTCATCAGGGACTGTATCGTCACTACGCTCAGTCCCGTTTTTTCTGCCAACTGCGATTTGGTTGCCTCTTTTTCTTTTCGCAGTACATCCCTTAACAATTTAAGGTTTTCATCTTTTATCAGATTTCCTGACATACTCTTTACCTCTCCTCTTGGAAGTACTGCATAACCTGCAGCAAATCATCAAAAACCGCTATGCTTTTTTCTCGCATTTCTTCCGTTGCAGGAAGCACATCCGGCACCATAAGCGGTCGCATTCCGGCACTGAAGGCTGCCCGGATTCCATTATAAGAATCTTCAATGGCATATGCATTACAAGGTGCAATATTCATTTTCTCGCATGTCATCAAATAAATATCCGGTTCCGGTTTACTTCTTTTAAGCTGGTCGCCTCCCATCACTACCTGAAAATATTCATACAACCCTGCCTCCTTCAGTTCCTCTTCCACAACCGCCAGTCTGGTAGAGGATGCAAGACCTATGGCAGTTCCTTTTCCTTTCAAATATTGCAAAAGCTCTCTTACACCCTTTTTGACAGGTAATCCATTTTTTGCTACAAACTGGCGGAACAGTGCCGACGCCTCTTTACTGAATCCATCATAATCAAAGGTATCCCCATAATGTCCAAATACAATTTCTTTTGTTTTGGTTTTATTCGTTCCGATGCATTCCTTAAACACATCACCAATTCCTTCTATATCGTATTTCTCACCAATTTTTTTCCAACATTCCAGTACCAGCTTCTCACTGTCAAAAATAACTCCATCCATATCAAAAATTACCACTTCTGCTTTCATTGCTTTCCTCCCTTCCATTCCACCTTATTCTCCCTTCTTATTAAATGCACTTATTAAAGTAGCTTTAATAAGTTTTTGTTTATTTTTACATAAAAAAACCTGTCTGTCAATAGGACAGGCAGGCTTTTCCGACTTAATTCTCTTCTTTCCTGATATATGTTATAAAACTATTGCCGTTCTCTTCCAACCATTGTGTAGAATCATTCATACCTTTCTTATAAATCGTTCCGGTAATGGGATCCATAATAACAATATTTAATTCATTAAAGCCAACAATCAGAACCGCATTTCCATCCTCTAACATGGCAAGCACCGGAATATCCATATTCACATAGTATAAAACGGCATCCAGTCTGCAGCCCTCCAGATCCAGAACCTGTGCATTTTTTATGCTGTCTTCCAGAATAGAATGTATGGTTTTGCCCTGATCCAACAAATACTTCGTATGCCTGGCTGCCCCCTCCAGTTCCAGAATCGTATCCAGGCAGACCGATAAACTGTCCGTCTGTTCCGTTACCTGTTCTCCTTCTATCGCCATAATCTGGTTTTTGCTGCTACGGGTACTTTTCTTCCAGACATAATCGCCGTTATCGTTTACGACCACTCCGGCAATTTCATAAGCATGATCTACTGCTTTTGCCGCTTGTGTGTATACGCCTTCGATTCCGCTCCTGCCATAAACATAAAATCGTTCTTCCGTAATTTCACTATCCTGCATGGCAATCTCGCGGCTCCCCTCAAACAATACCTCTTTTGGTGTCAATATTTTCAGTGCTTTGGTATCAATTTCTTCCTTTACAGCAATTTCCACAATCGTTTCATATTTATCGACCGCAACCGCCTCTACCTTATTATGACCCTCCTGCGTTTTCTCCGTACTCATAATCTGGTCATCTTTAACCGGAAGATAACATCCGTCATCCTCATTCCATTCCACTCTGGAAAGTGTAATCTGATTTTCCGTAATAACACCGCCTGTCACATAAATGTCATCTTCGTGATAGGTCTTCAGCAAATCCCCATTTTCACTCTGTATTTTCAGGCAGTACATCGGAAATGTCGTTATCCCGCCGGTTTCATAGACAACATCCTGCTTTTTGGCAAGCCCATAAATCAAGTCTTCTTCCATAAAACCTAGTAAAGAAATATACTCTCCGGCACCCGCAGTTATTTCCGTCTCCGTTTCCGTCCCAAGATTTAACAACTTCAGGGCTGTACAGCTATATTTATCATTTCCCTCCTGCCATACTAACATTTTATTTGACTCAGAAACCGTAAATTCTTCTTCGGTCAGTCCGGAAACAATGATGGAATACTCTCTGTCCACAAGATTAATTGCATAGACACTTCCTTCTAACATCAGATAACATATGCCGGATTTATTGATGTATGCCAACTCCTCAATATCACTCTTCAACATCTGGTAAGAGCGATTATACGGAATATATACATGTTCTTCAACGGTATTGGCAGTGCTGCTGTAGGAATACACCGAAACTCCCACTTCACCCTCATGTCTGCCTCGATTCATATAGCCATATACGAGAAATTCTACATTGCCAGCTTCGTCAACATTTAATATTTTTATCTCATGCCGGTCATAACGATTTCTGGCATCTGCAATATCTTCTTCATCATAGAAGGAAAACAACCTTGCCAGCTTTTTATCAGTCACATTATAGCTGTACAATTTATCGGAAACAACAAAGGCAACTACATTACCACCGTCGCTTTCCAACATTTCCACCTGTTTATCTACAATGCCAAGTATAATTTTGTCATTAGCAGTAACCCCAGCCTTCTCATCAAAAATCTGTGTCATTTCTCTTTCAAAATCCAACAGATACATTCGATCCGGTGTATAACGGACTCGATAATATTCTTTGACCTGATATTGTGTTGTTTCTTTGCCGTCTCTTACCCGCACCAGATACTCCAGTTGGAAAGAACCGGTCTGTTCTTCCAGCTCCTTAATGTCTACAACCGGTTCCGTCATACGCTCCGGCACTAAGTCCCCCCAGGTTACCTGCTGAAAACTACTGTGAATATTTACTTTATGAAAAGTTGTATTATCTCCTTCTGCGTTAGACTCCAGATATTTCGTTAAATCTGCCGCTGCTTCCCTGTCAAAAGTCCTGTTATGGAAATCCAATACATATGCAAGCTTCTCCCGGATATGCATCTTTTCAGACTGAACAATCCTGGTATAATAGCGGATGGTTTCGCCATCCGACATTGTAAGCAGAATCACCAGCATATATTCCTTTTGTGTATCAATCAGATCTTTTAAGGTAATATTACAGATAATCCGGTTTTCTTCCTGTTCATAATTTTCAATTTGAGTGCTTTCTACCAGTCTTTCCCCGTTGATGCTTCTGACTTCAAATGCCAGTGAACGGATTTCATTTCCATAGGTATCTATGACAAAGGCTGCCTTTCTGTCTTCTTCAATTGGCAGTATCGTATCCCGAAGACAACTGGTATCCATCGTCTTATCATATCCATACAGAGAATTTACTGCATAATCCTCTATCTGCATCGTAACAACCGGGAAAGAGGCCTCCCTCATTTCCGTAGTCATATCTGTATTGCCCTTGTTCATAACAGTACTTGCTATAAAAAGCACTGCCACGAATACTACAAACAGATAAATACTTTTAATGATATTTTTTTTCATATATTTCTAATTCCTTCTATTGCTATTCCCTACTTTTCAAGCAATCGGTACAAAGTCGGTTCTATGTGCAAAAACTGCATCGCAGCATTAATCTTGTCCATTTCTTCCTGCTGTTTTGCTCTGTTTTGTTTTTCCTTTTTGACAGCCCTGATAAGAATGTTCTTTGGTGTATGTTCCATTTCAATAAACTCCAGCAAATCCGCTTCATATCCAACTGTTCTCAGAATTTCTGCCCGAAACGCATCCGTAATCAGTGCAGACATTCTTTCCTTCACAATTCCATATTGCAAAACCGGTTGTAACGTATCACATTTTATCTGTTTGTTCACTTCATGTTGACAGCATGGTACCGATAAAATGACTTTTGCATCCCATTTTACCGCTTTCTCCAAAGCATAATCCGTAGCAGTATCACAGGCATGGAGGGTCACAACCATATCCGCTTTGGTAAGTCCTTCGTATTCTGCAATATCGCCCCGGATAAACTTCAACTTGTCATATCCGTACTTCCGGCTTAGCTCATTACAATGCATAATGACATCTTCCTTCAAATCCAGACCGGTAATGGATACCTCCAGACCTTTTAACTCATGCAGATAATAATAGATTGCAAAAGTCAGGTAGGATTTACCACAGCCAAAATCCACAATCTGTAGCTCCTTTTCCATCGGCAATGCCGGAAGTATATCTTCTATAAATTCCAGAAAACGATTAATTTGTTTATATTTATCGTATTTGGAACGTATGATTTTTCCGTCTGTACTTTGTACACCCAGATCAACCAAAAAAGGAACCGCTATGCCTTCTTCCAGAATATATTTCTTCATTCTGTTATGTGCAAGTGAAACTACTTCCTGTTTCTCTTTCGTTTCCTGTTGTCTGTTTTGTTTACGCTTGATCGTCATTTTCCCTTTTTTACTGACCAAAACAACTGCTTTCGTATTAGTATGCTCTATTTCACACTGTTTAAAATCCTGTTCCAGATACTTTTCAATACGCAAAATCATTTCCGCTTCCTGAAAATTTTCATGAAATACCTTGGTTCCCTGATAAGTTGTTTCCTGAAAACAAAGTTTATCCTTCAGTACTATCGGTCTGATTTTTATTTTATATGCTTTTTCTTTATCTCTGGCATTACTAAGAATGATCTGATACAAACCACAGTTTACTGTTTCCTGCAAAAGCTGTCTTAACATAAGCAAACAACCTTTCTCTCAAAAAATATAGCCATAACAAACGCTATGACTATATTTTAATAAGATTGTTGTAAAACCACAACTAAAATTTTAAGATTCCCCTATGATTCGCATGGCGTTTCCGATAAATTTCATAATACAGCAAAACCTGTACAAACTCTTCAATCCATTCCCAAGGTTTTTCCCCATCCCGCATCACTTTTTCCCCTGCTGTTTCTACATTTCTTTTCTCCTCATTTTCTTTCTTTTCCATACTGTCCATTCGTTTAATTTTGTCCATAATTGTCTGTGTTAACCGATAGAGCTGCCATTTATCCGGATATTCATCATATATCATGCTTCCCTCATAATCTATCTGGTCCAATGTATCTGCAATAATCTTCTGATACCGCTTCGCTTCTATCGGGTACATCTGCTGTAGATATTCCAAATCACGAGTTACCGTATCTTCCTCCTGATAATACATTGGAAGCGGATATGCCATATAAAAAGGAAGAATTCTTGATTGGTTCATATTGCGTCAGCTTCTTTCACTATTTTATTTTATCATATGCTTACATTTTATGTTTGTCACTTTCGAAAATTAAATCCATATTTAACAACATTTGTTATTTATTTTACCTTTTATGCAAAAAAGTCAGGCTTATCCGTAGGATATGTCTGACTTTTTTTATCATTTCTTATTATATTTATTTGTATTCTGCCGTATTGATTCTGGCTACTGCACGTTTCAATGACATTTCAGCACGTTTCATATCCGTACCCGGCGCATGCTCACGAATTCTTTCTTCTGCACGTTCTTTGGATTCCTCTGCACGCTCTAAATCAATTTCCGACGGCCATTCCACAATTTCTGCCAGAATTGTCACTTTATCCGGTAATACTTCGGCAAACCCGGAATGTAACGCTGCTTCCTTTGTTTCTTCCCCCATAGTAATCGTCAGAATTCCCGGTGAAATAATCATGGTCATTGGTATATGTTCTTTATAGATACCCACTTCACCTTCCACCGTATTGAACTCTACCATGGAAACTTCTTCTTCAAAGAAAACTCTATCCGGTGTAATTACCTTTAATGTAAACTTGTTATCATTTTCAGCCATACGAGTCCCCCTTATTTCACGCGGGCAAGTACGTCATCAATGCTTCCTGCATTTAAGAAATGTCCTTCAGGAATATCATCATGCTTACCTTCCAATATTTCTTTGAATCCCCGGATGGTCTCTGCAATCGGTACATACTTACCTTCCATTCCGGTAAACTGTCCAGCTACGAAGAATGGCTGAGATAAGAATCTCTGTACCTTTCTTGCGCGGGAAACAACCAGCTTATCTTCTTCAGAAAGTTCATCCATACCAAGAATTGCAATGATGTCCTGCAGCTCTTTATATTTTTGCAAGATTTCCTGCACACCTCTTGCTACCTGATAATGTTCTTCACCAACGACTCTTGGGTCCAGAATTCGGGAAGTAGACTCCAAAGGATCAACTGCCGGATAAATACCAAGCTCTACAATGGATCTGGACAATACGGTTGTTGCATCCAGATGGGCAAATGTAGTTGCCGGTGCCGGGTCCGTCAAGTCATCCGCAGGTACATACACTGCCTGTACAGATGTAATGGAACCGTTCTTGGTAGATGTAATACGTTCCTGCAAAGCACCCATTTCTGTCTGCAAGGTAGGCTGATAACCTACTGCAGAAGGCATGCGTCCAAGCAATGCAGATACTTCAGAACCCGCCTGCGTGAAACGGAAAATATTATCAATGAATAACAATACGTCCTTTCCACCTTTATCTCGGAAATATTCTGCCATTGTAAGTCCGGTTAATCCAACTCGCATTCTTGCTCCCGGCGGCTCATTCATCTGTCCGAATACCATGGTTGTTTTATCGATAACTCCGCTGTCTCCCATTTCGTGATACAGGTCGTTACCTTCTCTTGTACGCTCACCTACACCGGTAAATACAGAATATCCACCATGCTCGGTAGCAATATTACGAATTAATTCCTGAATCAGCACCGTCTTTCCAACTCCGGCACCACCGAACAGACCGATTTTACCACCCTTCTGGTATGGGCAAAGGAGGTCAACGACTTTGATACCTGTTTCCAGCATTTCCGTTTCCGTTGCCTGTTCTT
Source organism: Lachnospiraceae bacterium (assembly GCA_029219245.1). GTDB lineage: Bacteria > Bacillota > Clostridia > Lachnospirales > Lachnospiraceae > UBA3282. The sequence continues at coordinate 10,849 of JAQXTA010000059.1, forward strand.
CAAATTTCGGAGCAGCTCTATGAATTGGTTCATAGTAGACATCCGTTGGTGCAGGTTTATTATCAATCGGCTGTCCCAATACATTAAATATACGACCTAATGTATTTTCACCAACGGGAACCGTAATAGGCGCACCTGTTGAAATTGCTTCCATACCTCTGACAAGTCCGTCTGTAGGGCCCATGGCGATACATCTAACTGTATCATCACCCAGATGCTGCGATACCTCCACAATCAACTCATTCCCATCCTTTAACGGAATGCGGATTGCATCGTTGATTTCCGGCAAATTGCCTTCCTGAAATTTAATATCCAGTACAGCACCGATAATCTGAGTGAGTTTTCCGCGGCTTTCGCCATTTTTCACTTCTGCCATCTTTCTTTCCTTTCACTCATTGTTATTAATCAGAAGCACCATTAAGAAATGGCATTTGCTCCTGCGATAATTTCTGTCAATTCCTGTGTAATAGAGCCTTGTCTTGCTCTGTTATACATCAGCGATAAGTGATCTATCATTTCCTCAGCATTGCTTGTTGCGGAATCCATTGCCTGCATTCTTGCACCGTTCTCACTGGCAAGCGCTTCTACCAGGCCACCGTAAATCAAACTGGTTACATATTTCGGAATAATCAACTCAAGTGCTTCATCATCTTCCGGTTCGAAATTCATGAGTGCCTTGCTTTCTTTTTCCGAAGCCTTCTCATCCTGCTGCTTTGCTTCCACCGGAAGAAGCTTCAGTAAAGTTGGCTCATGCACCACCGTGTTTTTGAAGCTGGTATAGGCAAGATAAATTTCTCCGACTTCACCTTTGGTATAAGCCTCTAATACCTTCGAGCTTAAGTTCATTGCATCCACATATAAAGGCTCCTCAATCATATCCGAATCATCTTCTTCAATATGATAGCCTTTGCGGTGTAAAACCTCTTTGCCCTTTTTACCTACTGCATAAATACTAAGATCTTCTTTCCGAAAATCACCCTGTGTAATCAGCTTCACAACATTGGAATTATATCCACCTGCAAGTCCTCTGTTAGAGGTTATTACAATCACTGCTTTTTTGGTGGAATCCCCGCCGCTTAAATACGGATGATTCAGATTTCCTGTTTTGGCCAGCATCGAATTTACTGTCTCATACATACAATTAAAATATGCTTTTGACTGCTCTGCACGTTGTTTTGCTCTCTGCAGTTTTACGGTAGAAACAAGCTTCATGGCTTTGGTAATCTGCTGTGTACTTTGAATACTACTCTTACGCCTTTTAATGTCTATCATTGAGGCCATAGCATCACACCTTCCTACTTAAACTGCGCTTTAAACTCTTCAACAGCTTTTCTTAATTTGGCTTCTGTTTCTTCTGAAATCACTTTTTCCGTTGCAATGGAATTTGGAATTTCCGGATACTTTGTATCCAGGAATTCAAACAGTTCGGATTCAAATCTGGTAATATCTTCTACCGGAACATCCAGCAGATATTTATTGGTTGCTACAAAAATGATGATTACCTGATATTGTACCGGCATCGGTTTATACTGAGGCTGCTTCAGAATCTCTTTGATTCTTTCACCCTGTGCAAGCTTCTCTTTCGTATCAGCATCCAGTTCAGAACCAAACTGGGAGAAAGCCGCAAGCTCTCGATACTGTGCCAATTCCACACGAATCGGTGCCGCAATCTTCTTCATCGCCTTAATCTGTGCCGCACCACCAACTCGTGATACGGAAAGACCTGCATTAACTGCCGGTCTGAAACCGGAGTTAAACATTTCAGTTTCCAGATAAATCTGTCCGTCTGTAATGGAAATTACATTGGTTGGAATATATGCAGATACATCACCTGCCTGTGTTTCGATAATCGGTAATGCGGTCAGAGAACCACCGCCGTATTCCTCACTCATTCGCGCTGCACGCTCTAACAGTCTGGAATGCAGGTAGAAAACATCACCCGGATATGCTTCACGTCCCGGTGGTCTTTTCAACAGTAAGGAGAGTGTACGGTATGCAGCAGCATGCTTGCTCAAATCATCATATACAACAAGCACATCTTCTCCGTTCTCCATCCATTCCTCACCGATTGCACAACCGGCATATGGTGCAATATACTGTAACGGTGCAAGCTCACTTGCAGTCGCTGCAACTACAGTTGTATAGCTCATTGCACCAAACTCATTCAATGTCTTAACAATGGAAGCGACAGTAGAAGCCTTCTGACCGATAGCAACGTAGATACATTTCACGCCCTGTCCCTTCTGGTTAATAATAGTATCAATGGCAATCGCTGTCTTACCGGTCTGTCTGTCACCGATAATAAGCTCTCTCTGTCCCCTTCCGATAGGTACCATGGAGTCAATCGCCTTAATACCTGTCTGCAACGGTGTATCTACGGATTTACGTGTGATAACACCCGATGCCACTCTTTCAATCTTACGATACTTGTCAGTCTGAATCGGCCCTTTTCCATCAATGGGCTGTCCAAGGGCATTGACAACACGCCCTAACATGCAGTCACCGACCGGAACCTCTACTACTCGTCCTGTTGTTTTTACAATATCACCTTCGTTGATATTATGCTGGCTTCCGAGAAGTACGGCACCAACATTATCTTCTTCCAGGTTAAGTACCATTCCGTATACGTCACCGGGGAATTCCAATAATTCACCCTGCATTGCATTTTCAAGGCCATGTACACGAGCAATACCGTCTGCCACCTGAATAACCGTACCCACATCGGATACTTCCAGAGCAGAAGCATATCTCTTAATTTGATCCTTAATGACTGAGCTGATCTCTTCTGGTCTTAAATTCATGGATCATACGCACCTTTCTTTTAGATTTGAACCTTCAATAATTGCTTTTGAAGCTCATATAATTTCGTACGAATGCTGCTGTCTACGACACGATCACCAATACGGATAACCATCCCGCCAATCAAGGCAGCGTCCGTCTGGTAATGCATTTCCATTGTTTTATACTCTGTTGTATTAAGCAGCTTCTGTTCAATTTTCCTGCATTGTTCTTCTTTCAGCGGTAATGCTGTTGTTACCGTTGCAACACCGATTCCCTTGTATTTCTTCACTTCCGTAATAAAATACTCCAGAATTTCATCTATTTCCTGATAGCGGTCCTTCGAAATGACAATCAGGAGAAATCCCATCAGTTCATCGGATATTCTTCCTTTAAATACAGCTTCGGCAACCTGAAGTTTTTCTTCCTTAATAATCTGAGGATGTGTCATCAGTCTGCTAAAATCACTGTTGTCTTCCAGGATTTTCTGTAATTGTTCAATTTCTTCCAGCAAAGCATCTACTTTTTCTTCTTCTACCGCAAGCTCGAACAAGGCATCACCGTATGTTTTTGAAATTAGCTTAGCCATGTGCTGTCACCTATTTCGTTCAGCGTTTCCTCGATAAGACTGTCCTGAACAGTTGTATCGATTGCCGCATTTACAACCTTTCCTGCCATCATAGATGCCAATACCACCATCTCTCGCTTCACTTCATCGGCTGCTTTCTTCTTCTCCAACTCAGCCTCTACATTCGCTCTTTCAATAATCCTTGCAGCTTCTTCCTTTGCTTCTGCCACAATCTTATTCTCATTTGCCAATGCTCTCTTTCTTGCTTCACTCAAGATTGTTTCCGCTTCTTTATCAATATCTTTTAACTTGGCTTCATATTCTGCCCTCAGTTCTCTGGCATCTGCCATATCCTGTGCGGCACTGTCAAGTTCATCCTTAATCTTGCTCTGTCTTTTCTGAAGCATTTCCCTTACCGGGTTAAACAACAAATGTGATGCAATCAGGAACAAAGCAAAGACCGCAATAATCATCAGCGATGCATCTGCAATCAACTGAAGATCCAAGTCAAAAAGTCTTGGCTCCATTTCCGCCGAAGCCAGTACTAAACCTGCACCTTTAAACGTATTCAAGCCTTAAGCCTCCTTTCTTCTATTTTTGCCAGAGGCTCTTATTTTCCTAAAGGTTTTACGAATAAGAGTAACATTGCAACAAGCAGACCATACAGACCTGTTGTTTCTGCTACTGCCTGTCCTAATAACATGGTAGAAGTAACATCGGATTTTGCTCCCGGATTTCTACCAACTGCTGCTGCCGCATGTCCTGCTGCAATACCCTGTCCAATACCAGGTCCGATACCTGCAATAACCGCAAGTCCTGCACCAATCGCTGAACATCCTAAGATAAAGTTTGTGTTAAATTCCATTTTTTATTTCCTCCTTATATATGTCCTTATAATAGAATTATTAACATTTCTGCCCATTAATCTGTTGAACAGGCATTGGTAATGTATGTCATGGTCAACATACAGAATACATAGGTCTGAATTGCTCCGGAGAACAAATCAAAATAAACATGAAGTGCCGCCGGCCATATAATCGCTATCTTGGATAACAGACCATAAATCAAAGCCATCATAACTGTTCCGGATAAAACATTCGCAAACAAACGCAATGACAAAGAAATAGGCACTGCAACATCACCGATAATATTGATTGGTGCCCAGATTGGCCATGGATCACATAATCCGGCAATAACACCCTTAACCTTCTGGTATTTGAACTGATTATAATGAATCAGTACGAAGGTCATAATACCTAAAGCAAAAGTTACACCATAGTCCGCAGTCGGAGGTCTTAATCCGAACAAACCGGAAATATTACTCAATAAGATAAAAATGAAAATGGTTCCGATATAATTTCGGAATTTGGGTGAAAACTTACCCATAACACCGCCAATCATATTATCTAACATTTCTACAACCAGTTCCACAATGTTCTGGAATGTTCCCGGCACTTCAGATGCATGTTGAATAACTCTGTTTGCCGCAAAACAAAATGCAATGATGACCAGCATAACAATTAAAACACAAACATGGGTTGTTGTAATCCATACGGTCTGTCCAAAAAGCTCATAAGAAAATACGCCATGTATCATAAAATCGATATCCGCACTCTCCGTCAACAGAACTCCTTGTCCCATACTCTCACCTCCTTATGCATGTTTTCTAAACTTTAAAAACCTTAGAACTGATTTTGCGGGTAAAGGGCTGTATATAAGCCGCCGCTTTCATTCCCATATAACCTAAAAAGGCAAAAAGCGGATTAGCGAACCCGCTTACTGCAAGCAATGCCATTACAATTACAAGAATCATATAACGTAAAAGACTTTGGGCACCGACTGTTTTCGCTGCACCCTTCGCTACCATGTCAAGGCTCCTGTCCAGTGTCCACCACATATGAACCGAACCGGCAATTCCTAATGCAATTCCAATCCACAAACCAATACTGTAAGAAGCGCTTCCTCCAAAAATCAGAATTACAATCTGACAGATAATCCCCCACATCAGTATACCCAGACACAGGTCAAACAAGGTCGGATTTATTTTCTTTCGGATTTCCATTCTATCACTTCTGCTCATCTATATTTTCTTCCGCTCTTTCCTTCTGTCCGGCTTTATAATGTCTGCGCGTCTGTGCCGGTGTGTCATAAATCTTCTTTGCAAAAAGAAATACATTCCGAAATCCGGCAATGGCTCCGACAAAGAACAAAATAACCACCCAGAAGGAGGTTCCGCACTTTTTATCAATGGCCATTCCAATAAAAGCACAAATAAAAATGGGAACAAGCATGTTAATACCGAACTGGCTTATCATCGTTAGTGCATGATAGACATTTCTATTATATTTCACTGCCCTTCCCTTTCTTTTCCCTTAATAGTAAAATTATACCCATTTTTTATATTTCTGTCCAGTAAAATTGTTGAAATTTCATAAAGAATCTATAAAATTTGATTGACTTTTTCCCCAGCACAGTGTAACGTTTTACTTAAATAATTTTACCTGTTACTGAAGAATAGGAGGCACTATGGCATTACCTGTATTATATCGTAAAAGAATCATTCCTGAGGAATGTGTTCTCCTGAAAGATGATCGTATTCTCTATCAGGATGAAGAAAAAATTCTGACCGCCTGGAATACATTAAAACCCCGGAAGGATATTCATCATGGCTTCTCCTGTTATTTTTTGAAAGAAGGCTTTAAGGTCAGCAAATTCTTTCATGAAGATAATTCCCTGCTCTATTGGTACTGTGATATTGTAGAATATGATTTTCAGCCGGATTCCAACACTTATATCGTGACCGACCTGTTGGCAGATGTTATTATCTATCCGGACGGCTTCGTAAAAGTCGTTGATATTGACGAGCTTGTAACCGCCCTGGAACAGAAACGTATCAGTGAAGAAACTTTGAGGAAAGCCCTTATACAATTGAATCATCTTCTGGAAATCATTTATGCCGGCAAGTTTGAAACTCTGCAGGCACCGATTGAAGAAGTGACCAAAAAAGCACAGTCCTGACGGATTGTGCTTTTAATAAAATATATGTCCACCAATTGTATACTTGGGTGTTACCCCTTCTACCGGAGTTCGGAAGTATACACAATTACTTACGTTTGTGGTGCCGGACATTACCTCATCCGCCGCCTGATAGCAGCTTGCCGTTGCCCTTCCTTCTGCCAGAGCCAGTGCAAGTCTTCCGCTGGCAACCGGTGAAAATTGTCCTGACTGGTAAATAACTCCAACAATGGTATCAGGATAAACAGAGCTCAAAACCCTGTTGACAACAACAGAACCGACTGCCACCTGTCCGATGTAAGGTTCTCCGCCCGCTTCGCAATAAATCAGATTTGCAAGCAGATAACGGTCTCCCTCTGCAAAACTAACCTCCGAAATATCACGCCAGCTGGATTGTGCCGCCAGTTGTGCCATCCTGATTTCTTCTGCCAGCTTGGCTTTCAATGCCGTAATATTCTCTTCCTGCTCCTTAATCTTCTGTTCGTATGCCAGTGCTGCAGCTTCTGCATCCGAAATCTGATTTGAATAGGATGCTATGGAAGAGTTTGTCTGACTGACCAGACCGGAAACGCGGCTCTGTTCCGCTACCACCTGTACCTTATAATCATCCAGTTCGCCTTTGTCATCTTCCAGTTCTTTTTTGGCTGCTTCCAGTTCTGCCGCTTTTTCTTCTATCGCTGTCTGAGTATCTTTATATTCCTGTAGTTTTTTCTCTTCATATGCAGAGAGCTGTTCAATGTAATTGTTCCTGTTAATGAACTCACCAAAGCTATCCGCCGAAAATGCCATTTCCAAATACAGATAATCACTTTTCTCGTACATGAATTTTATCCGTTTTTTCATGGTTTCATATTGTTTATCCTTCGCAGCAATAGCATCCTGCAATTCCTGATTGGTCTGCTCAATTTTCTGATTGGTTTCTTCAATCTCAGCTTCTTTATCCGTTATCTTTGTTTCCAGATCGCTCAGATTGTTACTTACCTGCGACAGTTCTGTATTAAGCTGGTTTAATGTTCCTTCCAGCGTATCCTTCTGTTCGTTCAGGTTATCCAGATTTTCCCTCGTTTCATCCAGTTGCGATTCTGTATTTTTCTTTTCTCGCTCTGCCTCTTCAATCTTCTTTCTGGTTTCTTCTGTTGCACGTACAGAAATCGGAAAAGAAGCAATCAAAAGAACCAAGGTCATGGCAGCAGCCAAATTCTGCCTCCATTTCATAAATCAACCTTACCTTTCACGCAAAACTATTGTTTCTCAATCAAATCAATTCTTCTCTGATGTCTTTCTTCTCCCGAGAAATCGGTCTTTAAAAAGGTATCGACAATACTGAGTGCGAGATTCTCTCCGATAATCCCAGCTCCCATTGCCAAAACATTTGCATTATTGTGAAGTCTTGTCAGTTTCGCCGAAACCGTATCCGCACACAACGCACAGCGGATTCCCGGCACTTTATTTGCCGTAATGGAAATACCGATACCCGTTGTACAGATAACAATGCCTTTTTCGCAGGTACCATCTGCCACCGCTTCCGCTACTGCCCTGCCAAAAATCGGATAGTCACAGGAACTTTTGTCCTTACAACCAAAATCCTTACATTCGATTCCCTGTGCCTCCAGATGTGCAATTACTTTCTCTTTCAAATCATATCCGCCATGATCACTGCCAATTCCTATCATTCTTTCCTCCATTCCGAAGCATACCTGCTTGCTTGCTTTCTTACATTACTATTTTATCCAAAAAACTATATATGCAGGATTTTATGCCCCGCTGCCTTTAGCAGCCTGTTCATAATAGCCTGTCCGATTCCTGCGGTATCAAAAGATTCCGAAAAAATAATGGTCACTTCTTCGTCATCAAATTCCCGCAGAATACGGTAAAGTTCTTTTGCTATGGTTGTTTCATCCATCCGGTTGCCTGCGCTCTTACAAACATCTCCCCGATATCTGGCAATGGTCGCATCCGTACCGATAATCCCAACTTTATATCCTTGCTTTTGTAAGGATGGCACTTGATTGTTAATATACTCAATTACCTTTTCCGCTTCCCCGTCAATGATGGTAAGATCACCCTTCGGTGCATAGTGCCTGTATTTCATACCGGGAGCCTTCGGCGCCTGCCCACTTGTATCGGACATCATTGTCTTATCCTCACCGACAGACTTAAGCACTTTCTCCAACATTTCTTTCGTAATATAACCAGGACGTAATATCATCGGTTCTTCTACTGTCATATCCACAATCGTAGATTCCAGTCCGATTTCCACATCTCCACCGTCAATAATCATTTCAATGCGCCCCTGCATATCTTCTTCTACATATTTTGCAGAGGTAGGACTGGGTCTGCCGGAACGGTTTGCACTGGGAGCTGCCACATAACCGCCTGCTTCCTCGATAAAAGCCAACGCTACCGGGTGTACCGGCATACGGACTGCCACTGTATTAAGTCCCCCCGTTGTTTCATAGGGAACCCGGTCTGATTTCTCAAAAATCATAGTAAGTGGTCCCGGCCAGAAAGCATCTGCAAGCTTTTGGGCAGTCTCCGGGATTTCCTTTACAATCGGCTGAAGGTCCTCCAGTTTCGCAATGTGTACAATAAGCGGATTATCAGAAGGTCTTCCCTTTGCCGCATATATTTTCCTGGATGATTCCGGATTCAATGCATCTCCGCCAAGGCCGTATACTGTTTCCGTAGGAAAGGCCACAAGACCTCCTGCTTTAATAATGCTGCCCGCCTGTTTGAGCAACCTCTGTTCCATATGTTTTTCGTCTATCTGTATGACCTGTGTTTCCATCGTAACCAAAACCTCTGTCCATAATAACCTATTTCTAACGGTTATTGCCATTCCTGCGCCGTCATTATACCATACTTTTTCAGCTTTGACTATTGATATATTGCAGAATACCCAGATGAATTGCCCATGCCAGTTTTTCCTGATAATAATCGGATTCCAGATTCTGTGCTTCCTGACGATTGGACAAGAAACCACATTCTACAATTACAATCGGAGAAGAGGTTTTCTTTAATAAATAATAGCTGTCATTGGCTTTTGCCTGGCGTGTATTTTCCGGGTCTATTTCTTTTAATAGTATCTGTTGTATTTTCTCTGCCAGCACTTTACTTTGCTCGCTACTTGCATAGTAAAACGTCTGGGCTCCATGCACATATTCCTCATGATAGCTGTTCTGATGGATACTTACTGTCAGAACCGGTTTCTTTGTTTCGATAATTTCAACCCTTCTTTTCATATCCTGTACTTTTTTGTTGGAAGCATTTTCGTCATACAGACCGGCATCGGAATCTCTCGTCAGAATGACCTCCACATCCTCCATCTCCAGAAATTTCTGTAGTTTTGTCACAATTTGCAGGTTAATATCTTTTTCCAGGGCTCCGTTAATTCCTACTTTGCCGGGGTCTGCGCCACCATGTGCAGGCGGTTTTTTGCGGTAAGCTCCGACAGCTCGCCAGAGAAATTATAAGCAATCCGAAGCGTATTGTTTTCGTACACTTTGATTTCATGAAGCATCTCCGAAACGATAGCCCGATCCAGACATTCTACTTGTTTACATTCCAACAATCGCCGGAACCAGGGCTGCTCAGAAATATTTTTTCGTCTTTGCGTTTCTATCCCTGCAGTCAGACTTCCCAGTTGCTTTACCAGCAGTTTCTCCTTTTCTATATAATCCTGCCTGTAAGCAATAAATTCCTCTTTGGAAATCAGCTCCTCACGATAATCTTCGTAAACTGCCTTTTTCAGACTGAGCATCCTATCTAGGGATGCCTGTAAACGAACTCGCTCCTTTTTCATCATCAATTTGGAGCGGTCTGTACAAATTTCCGTTTCCTGTGCATTAACCATCCCCTCCAAATCATTCACCTCTCTGAGTATTATCTGCAAATCTGATAGCAGAATCTGTTCCAGTATATCATAAGATATTTTGTGGGAAGTACAATACTGTCTGCCGGAGCGTACATAGGTTCCGCAGAAATATTGTTTTCCTTTTTTGACCATCGCCCTTCCACAATCACCACATTTTAGAAAACCAGCAAAAATATTTCTATTCGTTTCCAAATTTAAGCTCCGGCTTCTTCGATTTAGTAAATCCCGGGTTTTTTCCCAGGTATTCCGGTCAATGATTGCCTCATGTGTCCCCTGTACAATAATCCAGTCCTCGCGGTCTCTTGCTTTTGCACAACTTCTCATGTGCTGACTTTTTCTGCCTTGCACCATATTTCCGATATACATTTCATTATGCAAAATGCGATTGATGGTTGAATAAGTCCAATAGGAAGTACTATCCAGGCGATTGGAATTCCTGTAATGTTCACCATTCAACCGCTTATATTCCGAAGGACAGACAATCCCCTCCTCATTCAGAATATTGGCAATACGAAGTTTTCCATAACCTTTGAGGTACAGATCAAAAATCCTTCTGACAACTTCGGCAGCATAGGTATCAATGACCAGTTTATTTTTGTCCACAGGAGATTTTTGATATCCGTAGGATGGAAAGGCCCCGATAAACTCTCCAGCCTTCTGCTTCGCCAGAACCGATGCATGAATTTTTCCCGAAATATCCCTGGCATACTGCTCATTAAAAATATTTTTGATTGGTAAAAGCATATCGTATGCCTGTTTTGCACTATCTATGCAATCTGTAATGGCAATAAACCGTACATTGTTATCAGGGAAATACCGTTCCAGATATTTTCCCGTTTCAATATAATCCCGTCCAAAACGAGATAAATCTTTCACAATAACACAGTTTACTTTTCCGGTTTCCATATCAGTCATCATTCGCTTAAATCCGGGGCGTTCAAAATTTGTCCCGGAAAATCCGTCATCCACATAACTGTCATAAAGAATTATGTCGGGCTGACTCTTTAAGTAGTCTGCAATAAGCTTCTTCTGGTTTCCAATGCTGTCACTTTCTGTCTTATCGCCATCCTCTCTGGACAAACGTATGTAAGCCGCTGCATGATAAAGCAATTTCTGTTTCATCGTTGCTCTCCTTGTCCGGTATGTCCCCTTTCGGTGTCCTCTATATGAGAAGCAATCATACGACGCACCAATTCTTCGATAGAGAATTTGCCCAAAAACACCCGTTCAATCGTATAACCGGGAATCGGATATTCTTCACTCTGCAAAATTCAGTCTCCTTTTATGGCAATCCTGAGATTGTCCGTTCCTGTTTTTAAACAGCGTATGCACGATAACTTGTCCAATATGTCAAAAAATCTCCAACTACGCGTAGGTAATTGGAGATTCGCTTTCATTTGTTAAGATAATCTGTTCTTCATTTCTTCCAGATCATGTATCAGTTCCTTGGAATATTGTTCCGCTTCCTGATAAATATGTTCCGCCTCGCTATATTCTTCAGCAAACAATGCTTTGATGATATCCGACCCATAATGGTGGAATTTTTTATGTTTTGCACCAAGTCCATTCCACAAATCGCTAATCTCAGGATATATCGGTGTAATAGAATAATAAAAGTGCCCGAACCCACATTTGGAATCATCTAACTGTAATGGCATAATTGTACGTCCCGTCACAATGTTCTTTAAATTGACCAGCCATACCTTATGTGCATTGATTGCTCTGTCCAAATAACCTGCGAACTCTCTTTTATCCAATGCATAGAAAGCATCCTGTGACATTTTGCCCATCATTTTAGCATTATTGTCTAATGCCTTTTCTATATTGGCAACGGGTTCTACCGAATTCTTTACATGTGTTCCGAGATCTTTCAATTGTTCTGTATCTTCAGACAAAATTTTACATTCTTCCTGAATTTCATTCGCCTGATTTTCCAGCTCTGCCATAGAACTACTGATTTCTTCACTGACAGATGCAAGCGAACTGATATTATCTGTAATTTTCGCAACATGCTTTTGGTTTTCTTCATTCAATTCCCAAACATGTCCAATTTTCTCACTCATCGTTTCCAGAGAATCTATCGTGCTTGCAACACTTTCTACGCTCTTTCGTGATGCTTTTTTTACATCTTCTACAAAGCTTCCCATTGTTCCGGTCAGTGTCTGTGTTTCATCGGCCAGCTTACGGATTTCATCCGCCACAACCGCAAAACCTTTTCCTGCCTCACCTGCCCTCGCGGCCTCTATGGAAGCATTTAAGGAAAGAAGGTTTGTCTGCGAAGAAATGGAATTAATGCTTTCAATGACCTCATTCATATGGTTTATGACCATTTCAAGCTGATCCATGTCTTTTTTCATTTCTTCGGATGCGGAGATAGTATTCTCCGATAAGTTTTTGATATGAGTCAGGGCATCCTGTCCTTCTTCGATTTTCTTATAAACATTGCCGGATTCTTCGGATGTTGCAATAATGGTATTAGTCAGTTCTTCATGCTGAACGGAAATCGTATTCGCCACACCGGAGGTTTCTTCGGAAGAAGAATGAATCGACTTCGTTGCCTCTGCTACACTCTTGGAAATAGTTTCCAGATTCTCAGTGTAATGATGCAACGTTAAATCTAACGAACTAATCTGCATAACAGCAGAAATATTTTGTTCCAAAACCTTTTCAAACTGCGCCCTGCCATTTTGCAAACGTTCATAAATATCAGCCAGTTCCTGCCCGGAAAGTGAATAATCCGCTTCCTGTAGTCTGGAAAGAGATTGAATAAGTTCCTTCGTCTGTTTCTTTTTTATCATAATAAATACCCTCTCTCGTATTTACCTAGAATTGTACTCCTTTTTATCATAGTATTCAAGCTAAAAAGATAGGAAAGTAACCGCAATTTACCGCCGCCATGCCCCGCATCAATTACTACACATGGCTTTTCTTTGCCTGTTACAATCTTATCCGATGAAGTGATTTCAATTCTCCTATATGCGAGTATGTACAACGCGGTCATAGCAAGAATCACTACACCGATTCTAACCGTTATTTTACTTTGTTCCGCCTTCTTCATGATTCCCTCATTTTATAATGTTCCAATCCTTGTTGGAAAACCATTCTTATTATATTACTATGCCGGGAATTCCCGAAACATGAAGAAGCAGCCGCACATATAAGCTTCTCTTGTGCGGCTGCCTAATTAAAAATCTGTTTAAAAATGCTTTCTCTGCATTTTTTCTAATATTGTTCTTCTTCAGCTTCTTCCTTTTCGCCGATATCATTAACCGGCTTTTCCAGTCCTTCAATGGTAATATTATGCTTTTCGGCATAATCCCATAATGCTGCGTGAATAGCCTCTTCCGCAAGCAGGGAGCAATGTACTTTTACCGGCGGCAGTCCATCCAGTGCTTCCATAACTGCTTTATTGGTTACCTGCAAAGCCTCTTGTATGGTCTTGCCCTTTACCAGTTCCGTCGCCATACTGCTCGTCGCAACCGCTGCACCACAGCCAAAGGTTTTAAACTTTGCTTCCCGGATAATTCCGTTATCATCGATATCCAGATACATTCTCATAATATCGCCGCATTTGGCATTCCCTACGGTACCTACTCCGCTTGGATTTTCCAGTTCACCCACATTTCTTGGGTTATTAAAGTGATCCATTACTTTTTCACTATACATAATCCATCCTGTCCTTTCTTTCTACTTGTTTTGTTTTTTCACAAAATCTTCGTATAAAGGAGACATGCTCCGTAATCTTTCAATGATTTCTTTCAGTTTATCTACGGTAAAATCAATTTCTTCTCTGGTCGTCTTTTCGGATAAAGTAAGCCGCAAGGAACCATGTGCAATTTCATGCGGTAATCCGATTGCCAGAAGCACATGGGAAGGATCCAGAGAACCGGAAGTACATGCAGATCCGCTGGAACCGCAGATGCCATTCTGGTCTAACAGAATCAGCATGGATTCTCCCTCAATAAAGCGGAAACAGAAATTTGCATTATTCGGAAGTCGTTTCGTCCTATCTCCATTCAGTCTCGCATAAGGAATTTCAGCAAGCACCCGTTCAATGAGATAATCTCTTAATTCAGATTCCTTTTTGCTACGCTCTGCCATATTGGTAAATGCCAATTCTGCTGCCTTTCCAAATCCGACAATACCCGGTACATTGTGTGTCCCGGCTCTTCTCTGTCTTTCCTGAGCACCACCATGTACGAAGGAACGTATTTTAACACCTTTGCGGATATACAAAAGTCCAATCCCTTTTGGTCCGTTTATTTTATGCCCGCTGGCACTTAACATATCAATATTCATAGCATCCACATCAAGCGGTATATGACCAAAAGCCTGTACCGCATCCGTATGGAATAAAACACCATTTTCTTTGGCAATGGCACCAATTTCCGCAAGTGGCTCAATCGTACCGATTTCATTGTTGGCTGCCATAACAGAAATCAAAATAGTATCCGGCCGGATAGCTTTCTTTACGTCCTCCGGATTTACCAGTCCATTCTCATCCACATCCAGATAGGTCACCTCAAACCCTTTTTTCTCCAGATATTCTGCCGTATGAAGAATCGCATGGTGTTCAATTTTTGTGGTAATAATATGTTTTCCTTTCGCTTCATATGCTTCTGCAGTTGCCTTTAACACCCAATTATCGGATTCACTACCGCCACCGGTAAAATAAATCTCCTCCGGTTTGGCGTGAATGCCCTGTGCCAGAATCTCTCTGGCTTTGTCCACTGCCTTCTTTGCATTTCCTGCAAATGTATAAATAGCGGAAGGATTTCCGTAATACTCTGTAAAATATGGAAGCATGGCATCCAGTACCTCAGGATATACCTGCGTGGTTGCCGCATTATCCAAATAGATTAATCGACTCATTTTCCATCCTGCCTTTCTCATCCAACATCTATTTCCTAGTATTCCCCTCTGACATTGGATATTATAACACTTTACTTTCCCTTGTCAACATTTTCACACTCGTCTTATTGAAAGTTTTTATCAGATACTATACTGATCACTTATTTCCGCCTGCCATTCCAGCATATCTGCCAAGGTAATATTGTCTACCACCCCGTTAATGGCATCATTCATTTTCTCCCAGATACGGACGGTAACGCAACTCGCCCTGCGTTCACATTCATCGCTTTCCTCTCCCACACAGCTTACCGGTACCAAATTACCTTCCGTCAGCCGCAGTATCATACCTACCGTATATTCGGAAGGATCTTTTTTCAAAAGGTATCCACCCTGTGCACCACGAATACTTCTGACAAAGCCTGCCTTATTTAAAACCGCAATAATCTGTTCCAGATATTTATCGGAAATCTGCTGTCTTTTTGCTACATCTTTTAAACTGACAGGTTCTCCCGTATTATAAGTTGCCAAATCAAGCATCAGACGTAATGCATATCTTCCCTTGGTTGATATTTTCATAAAATTTCCCCATTTCTTTTAATCATAGTTTTTCTGTATGAATACCATTATAATACCCACTTTCTAAAAAATAATCAACTGCTTTCTACTAAATATAAATAAGAGCCCCTTTGAATGGAACTCTTATTTTAATTTTTTAATCACACTTTATTACTGGCTGACATACTCTGCAATCGTATCCCAGATAGACGGAGTTTCCAGACCTAATCTCCATTCTGCCACCCCTGCGATTTCATACTTTTTCATAATATTCAATTTTACCTGAATGGACTCCGCATCTTCCAGCCACACCTGATAGAAACTATCTCCTGACTGATATTCGCCATAATTCTGGCAAGTAGCCTCATCCCATCTTTTTTCAATATTATGGTCGGCAATATACTGATTTGCCATTTCCATGCCAACAACCTGACTGCTTACAGAACCGCCATTTGTCTCCCATATTCTGGTGTAGAACGGTATTGCGTTAATCACTTTCTGCGCCGGTACTTCCGCTACAGTATTGGCAATACCGTTTTCCACGAAATCAATCGATGCTACGGAGCCTGTCTCTTCACTATTGCCATGATGTTCATCGTATCCCATGATAATGACATAATCGGCTACGACTCCCTGTTCCTCTCTATGATAATAATCATTATATCCCATCGGTACATAATTATCTACCGACAATACAATACCATTTTCCCTGCAAGGAATGGACAGTTCTCGGATAAACTCAATAAAGGCCTCACCTGTATCCACTCCAATATCCTCAAAGTCAATGTTCAATCCATCCAGATTATATTCCAATGCTGTAGCCATTAACTGATCAATCAGATGCGTTCTTGTACTCGTTTTGGAAAGCAGCTCATACATATCAATCTCTGTGTTTTCCGTAATGTTGCTGACCAGTGCCCATACTTCCAGTCCCATGTCATGTGCGGTATCCACATACTCCTTTGAAGCCAGGCTTGTATAATTTCCTTCGTTATCCGACAAAACGAACCACGTCGGTGAAATCGTGTTTACGCTCTTTGTTGTGGAGAGCATTTCTTTCAGCGTGTCATTGCCTGCCACGCTGTAAACGGCATGCCATGCAAGATTGATCTTATAGTCTTTGGAAATGCTTGCATATACCGGCTCTTCATAATCCGTTACCGGAATCGGTTCTTCCATTCTCTGGTTTGTCAGCCTTTTGTTTTCCACATAACCAATATAGGCATCCTTTGTTTTCACCTTGGTCCAGTTTTCCATTGTTTCCAGAACTACAACGGTATCTCCTTTTTTCACATCCGTCAGGATTTCACTTTTCACACCGCCCCGGTATCTGACTTGTGTATCCTTGCTGATATCTGCAACCTGACGCTCCTGCCACTCGGTATACACCTGCATATGATAAGGCTCAGCAAAAAGTTCATAAGAAAAATTGGTATATTTTTTTACATAATCCGCTGCTACATACAACATATCCCCTTCATAACGGGCAATGACATAACCTTCATCACTCGTTTCACCCTGACTGGTCGAATAAACAGATGTCCCGATTTCGGTGCGGATAATCGAATCGGGTGTTGTATATAGAAGGAGTCCTTCTTTTTTATCTTCGTAAAATCTATCATTAAAATATTTGTGTACGGTTGCAAAATCAAAATAACAGACACCATCCCATATTCTGGCATGTTCTTCTACCTGCTCATCCTGTAAGATAATCGGTACATCATCTGCACCCGTAATTCCGTAATATTCCTCCAGATTTGCTCTTTCATCGGAATAAGAATATTTTTCTACTATTTTGGCTCCAAATCCTGCTATCACGACAATAATAATAAGGACGATCGCGACAATCACCGGAATTATTTTTTTCATTTGTCCAGCTCCTTTCTGACCGTCCTTATTATAACAGACTATTGTCACATCGTCATTATCATTTTTACTTTTTTCGCGTTTTTACAAATATTGGTGTCAAAAAGAAGCGGGGACTCCTGCTTTGCTGATTTCTGTAAATACTTTGAAAAAATATGGAAACTGCCCGGTTCTCCAAAAGGACCTTCGTGATGTTAACGCAAACAATACCCGACAGTTTGCTCCCTAATGATTTCAGATGACTCTATCGTCTGTAAGATACTTCCTGACATGCTTAAAAATATAAAAATTACTGTATAACCTTTTCAATCCTTGTGAATTATAATTGTGAATGTCGAATGGAAAAAATTATTCTACGATTAGGCACATAAGCCTGTAAGACTTTCTCATACTATAATATATATAAGAGTAAGTATAGTATTAAGAAACAGATTTCTTTATGAAATTTAACGCATTGCCTCCCTCCCAAGCAGATTGCCAGGAGATCTTGCAGTTATTATATCCATGATTTGACAAAAAATGCAAGCTTTTTTTAAAATTATAAAATTTTTTTAAAGACTTTTGTCATACTATTGACTAAAATAAACACAAAGTATAAGATACTTTTAATCTCAAATAATTGATTTTGCTGTAGATATTAACATAAATTAACAGTATCAGTATCTTATTAGTAAGGATGTGATATTTATGAAAATTGAAAAAGTAAACGAACAACAGATTCGCTGCACCCTCACAAGAGAGGATCTTGCAGACAGAGAATTAAAAATAAGTGAACTGGCATATGGTACTGAAAAGGCTAAAAACCTGTTCCGCGATATGATGCAACAGGCTGCATATGAATGCGGATTCGAAGCCGAGGATATTCCACTCATGATAGAAGCCATTCCATTAAATGCGGAATGTATTGTTTTAATTATTACCAAAGTAGAAGACCCCGAAGAACTGGATACTCGTTTTTCTAAATTTGCCCCTTCGGTGCATAATGAAGATGATGAGGAAAATGAGGAAAACGAGGAACTCATGGAAGCTTTTGGCGACAGTGCCGATGAAATGCTTGATATGCTGCGCAAAATGGAGCAGTACAAAGAATCATCTGTAGCAGAGGGTGCTGCCAAAAAAGAAGCTAAGGAAGATAACCGAAACCGTATCTATTCCTTCCCTTCTCTTCGTGTTGCAACCAGAGCAGCCCATATACTCTCACCTTTGTATGACGGAGTAAACTCGCTTTACAAAGATAACGCTTCCGGGGCATATTTACTCACACTGGATCCTTTGGCGATTTCTCCCGAGGATTCTAACAGAATGCGCAATGTCCTTTTGGAATACGGCAGACCAGAGGTGTTCTCCAAAGCTGTAGAAGCCCATCTGAATGAACATTATGAACTGATTATCAAAGATAAAGCAATCCAGTCTCTGGCAAGCATCTAAAATATCTGACATTTATGTTTAATGAAAGCCCGGCACTTCTGTGCCGGGCTTTGTTTATTGTATATAATCTACTTGGCTTACTAATTCAACCGTATCTTTGAGAGCACTCTGTGCGCTTTCCAGTACAACAATATCCGGTTGATATTCATCAACAACTTCATCCAAAATCGGTATGTTCAACCAATCAATACTGAGAGTTGCCGAAAAACTTTCTGCGATGTCGTCCTTCAAAAACATTCGAATAAAACTGTCACCAATCAATAAAATTTTCAAATCATTTCCACAGGATGGGTTCTCATAATCATGGGTATGTTCTTTACAATGTAAAAAATTCCACCTTTCTTTCGTTGCTTCCGTTATTTCCGCTGCCTTCTGCTCCTTGATACGATAGACCGGACATTTTTCAACCATCGGATATTCATATCCATACAAATCCATAGTTCTTTCCTCTTCCACAATATCATAATCCGATTCCTGCAAAATCGATATCTGTGGAAAATCTTTCTGCAGTTCATTCATCAACACCTGGCAACCTATATAAGACCCCTTTTCATTCCAGTGCAAAGTATCTACATACTGGAAATAAATCAACTCGTCTGCCTGTTCCAGCAAAGGCTCTTTTACCAGAATCTGTGCCACATCGGTTTCTTCCTGCAGCACATTCACAATCTGATCTGCTTTGGAGACGATTCCGATTTTGTTGATACCATCTACATATTTTTCCGGATAAATACTTGATTTGCTATAACATTGCAGATAATAAAACGCAATTCCCCTTTCTTCCAGATAATCGGAAATACTTTGCATATTATCCGCATATTGTTTTAATTCCTGTTCCGACAGTAAATTCAAATTCTGATAGTCCAACATCATATCAGAATCCTTCACAAACAACCAACGATCCCTGCCCTCCATGACATCTGACTTCACAATACGTTTAAAAAATTCATACTGCAATGTGGAATTGGCTTCTACCATCACTGTCCTTCCGCGGAGATTATCGTTAATCCAGTCTTCAAATTGTGCAAAATATTCCCGGTTCAAGCTGCCATCTTCCAGGCAAACCGAAGGATATTTCGCCAGTGTCCTGTTTTCCATAGATGACATTCTTCCGTCCTTATCTCTGTGAGCAAGCAGATAAGGCAGAGAAATACATAACATAAAGATTATAATCAATGCTGCATTTATCTTTCGCTTCATAGTTACCCCTTAAAATTGAAAATAAATAAATGGGTTATAGGTTCCTGTTACAACATATAGGATAGAAACACCAAACAACAATAGTGTTGCTACGTTTTCCAATAATATGAATCCCGTTTCCGGCATTTTTACCTTCAAGCTCTCATAACATTTCTTACCTGCCGGTAACATAGCTGCTGTCCCCAAAATGATGATAAATATTTCATACTTATTGATGTAATAATCCAATGAAAATCCTACATTTTGCAACGGTGCCAGACCAAATAATGATTGAAAATATTGAAAACTGCTCTGCAAAGTCTCAGTTCTAAAAATTACCATGCTCATCATCCACAAAAACATGGCATAACACCACTTAAAAAATTTCGGCACCATCGGTTTGAACTGTAATTGACGCGTTACAAATCTTTCTATCACAATAATCACAGCCCAGTAAAAGCCCCATAAAACATAATTCCACGCTGCACCATGCCAAAGTCCTGTTAATACAAACACACACATCAGATGAAAATAAACATTTCCCTTCCGGCTTCCACCAAGCGGAATATACACATAATCCCGAAACCAGGTTGAAAGGGAAATATGCCATCTTCTCCAAAGCTCCGTAGCGGAACAGGAAATAAACGGATAGTCAAAATTTTTGGGAAAGCGGAATCCAAACATTCTCCCTAGTCCTATTGCCATATCACTATAACCGGAAAAGTCAAAATAAAGCTGTAAAGTATATGTAAATAAACCCAGCCACGCTACTGCCGGCGTATTCTGGTAGGGATGCATACCAAAAACAGCATCCGCCGTAATTGCTGTAGAATTGGCAATAATCGCTTTTTTCGCCAATCCTACCGTAAAAACCCGAATTCCCGCAGCGAATTCGTCTACACTGTGTTTTCTGTCATTCAGTTGTTTTTCAATATCAGCGTAACGTACAATCGGTCCTGCTATCAACTGAGGAAACAAAGAAATATACAAACCGATTTTCAGTATATTTTTCTGTACCTGTGCATCCTTTCTATAAACATCAATCACATAGCTCATACCTTGGAAAGTAAAAAATGAAATACCAATCGGCAGAATGATATCCGGTATTGCAAGTTTAAGTCCTGTAATATCATTAACAATCTGCATAAAAAACTTTGCATATTTCCAATATCCCAGGTTCAATAAATTAAGCCCTACAGTCAACACGAAGAAAAATTTCTGTGCCTTTTCCTTTCCTGTTATCTGTAAATATCCTATGACACGTCCCCCGGCATAATTTAATACAATAGAATAGATAATAATTGGGAAAAAAACAGAACCACCAAAAAAATAGAAGAAAAGACTTGCCAATAAAAGCCAAACATTCTTTACTTTTATGGATGGTGCTAAAAAATAACCCGCCAGCACAAGCGGCAGAAAAAAGAAAATGAAAATAGTTGAACTAAATACCATATCTTACCCTCATCCTACATAAAGAAAGACTTTTCTGTTATCCAATGAGAAATATTCCTCCATTCAGATAACAGAAAGTCCTCTTTATAATCCAAATCTGTTTCTGCTTATAATGCCTGGATTTCCTTCATCAGCACATCAATATCAAGTCCATGCACCATGGCTGCCTCTTCCAGCGTTTCTGCCTGTGCAGAAGGACATCCTAAACAATGCATTCCCGCATTCAGCAAGACAGGCGCAACATCCGGATTAGTTCTCAAAATTTCGCCGATTGTCATTTCTTTGGTTATATCTGCCATAAATTGTTTCCTCCAATTCTTTCTCTATTGTTATACATTATTGACACAATGCTTTTTCAGTATAAGCCGAAAAATCAATTCCTGCAAGCAGTAAAAAAATCTATATCTTGTGGCTTCTGTAAAATGCATACAATTTTCACAAAAAATTACAGTAAAATTCACATTTTGTATGAGAAAAAGTACAATGCCCGACTTGACGTATGTTATTCTTTTAACATATAATAATTGTACTGG
>JAQXTA010000060.1 GCA_029219245.1 Lachnospiraceae bacterium
TGGCAGGAAACTGGCATTCTTCCAGAAAAAGTTTTTTGATTTCTCCGGCAGGCATTGTTTTTTCCTGTAAGAGAGTCTGAAAAACAGGAACAAGTGTCAGAAGACTCTGGTAGGTAAAGAAATATTGAAGCTGCTTTTGCATAAAAGGATATTTTTCAAAAGGAACTACTTTTATGCAGGTATTTAAAAATAGGCTTAAATCTTTCAAACTGTCAAGACCCATATGACGGGTAAGGGAAGCACTGCGGCTGCGATAATAATAATGTGCTTCCTTGAGAAAATAAATAGAGTTGGCATCCAGTATACAAGGATAAGTAACAAGCCAGTCTTCCCCGACTTTTATTTCATGTGGTACATGAAAGAGATGCTTTTCAAGCAAATCATATTTAAAAAGCTTATTCCAGATATTGGGAGCAGCGCCAAAGGTAAAATAGGTGCCGGAATAAATCATTTTTGGGTAAACGTTTTCCAAGAGTTGTTCTTTGTTATATAGACCGGGAGCAAAAGGAATACTGCATTCTTTCTGCCTGTCCGACATAGCGGCAATAAAATCGCAGTGAATAATATCTGCCTCGGTTTCTTTGGCATAGCGACACATAGTAGTAAACATAGAAGAAGAAACCCAGTCATCACTGTCCACAAAAGCAATATAGGTACCGTTAGCGTTTCGAAAACCAGCTTGTCTGGCGGAGGGAAGTCCGCCGTTTTCCTTGTGAATGCACCGTATATTGGTATGGTTTGCAGCGTAATTGTCGCAAATGACACTGCTGTCATCTGTGGAACCATCATCCACTAGTATGATTTCATAATCAGTAAATTCCTGCTGCAAAATGCTGTCAAGGCAGGCGGAAAGATAGTTTGCTACGTTATAAACAGGAATGATAATACTTAAAAAAGGGTTGTTTGGCATAACTTTCTCCTTTGTATGGCGTTTTTTGATATTTATTTTATCTTTTTTTGAAAGAAAGGGCAAGGTATAGAAGCATAAAGTATGGAAAATAAAATTGTATTTGTAATTCCGGATATGCCCGGGGGTGGTACCGAAAGGGTGGTAGCACTTTTGGCAAACGAATATGCAAAGAGAAATATTGAAACGGCAATTCTGCTATTTGCCGGAAATGAGAGAGCATACCCGTTGGATGAGCGGATAGAAGTGGTAAATGTAGGAAATCCTTCTGACGGGGAATTAGGAGTCAGACTGGAAAGAATTAAGAAAATGCGACAGTATTATAAAAGTAATCCAGATTGTCGGATATGGTCATTCAGTGTTATGGGTGCCGTTTTTTCGGTAGTGGCAACGTTAGGAACAGGGAAAAAGCATACTTTTCTGATATCAGAGAGAAATGATCCGAATCGGTATGAACATCCCTATATTCGTAATTTCTTTTACCGCTTTGCGGATGTGCTGGTTTGTCAGACACAGGATGCTATTTCAAGTTTTCCGAAAGGCATTCGGAAGAAGGCAATCGTAATTCCAAATCCCGTTGATATAGGAGATTTGCAGCCCTATACAGGAGAGAGGGAGAAAAGGATTGTTGCAGTAGGACGTTTGGAACCACAAAAAAATCATAAACTTCTTCTAAAGGCTTTTGCGGAATTTTCTAAGAAGCATCCAGAATATATTCTGGATATTTACGGGAAAGGGGAAATGGAAAAAGAACTTAGAATCATGGCAAATGAACTAAAAATTGACAAATGTGTCAATTTTGTTGGATTTTCCGATAAAGTAAAAGAAGAAATCAATTCTGCTGCAATATACGTATTATCTTCAGATTATGAGGGGATTTCCAATTCCATGTTGGAGGCCATTGCATTAGGTGTTCCCGTAGTAGCAACCGACTGCCCGATTGGTGGCTCCAGAGCATGTATTCAGGATGGAAAAAATGGATTACTGGTACCGGCAGGTGATGTGGTGGCATTAACCGAAGCAATGGAAAAATTAGCAGATAATCCAGAACTTTGTGAGCAAATCAGCATGGAAGGTCGTAAACTGCGGGAGAAAAATCGAATAGAACAGATTGCAGATGCTTTTTTGAGGGCAGAGGTGCAAAAGAGGTAACTTATGAGTCAGGTGTTGATTATTAATCCAATTTTATATACGGCGGAAACGAATCAGATTCCAAAGGTAAACTCCATTAAGGATACTATGATCTATACTCTGTGTCTTGGATTTTTAGAAAAAGGAGATCAGGTAACACTCCTTGCAGCGAAGGACTACCAACCGATAGTGGAAGAGAAATATGATTTTCCTGTTATCTGGATGGAAACAGCCTTTCATAAGCTTTTTATGCCACGTTGTTTTCCTTATATGCCTAAGCTACGAAAGTATTTGAAACAACATAAGGAGTATGATTTGGTGATTTCCAGCGAGATGTTTTCAACTTGGTCATATGTGGCATCGAGAGTCTGTCCGAAGAAAACAATTATCTGGCATGAACTGGCTAAACATAATAATATGTTTCACCAAATTCCATCAAAAGTGTGGTATCATATTGTGGCAAGGCTATTGATGCAGAAAGCTTTGGTGGTACCGCGTTCTGAAGCGGCAGCAGCCTTCATACACTGTTTTTCACGAAATGTTTCTGACATTACGATTGATCATGGGGTAAATCTGTCAAAAATACAGGATATTTTGGAGGCTGAGAAACAAGCGGTAGAGGTTAAACAGAATCAGTTTGTGGTGGTATCTCAATTGATTGAGAGAAAGCGAATTGATAAGACGATAAGAAGATTTGCCGATTTTTATAGAAGTGGGCACTCTGATTATAGATTGTATATTATTGGACAGGGAGAGAAGGAGGCGGAGCTTCGTCAGCTTGTACAACAAGAACATTTGGAAGAAGCTGTTATTTTCTGTGGAAGGATGAATCATGAACAGCTACTGCCAATCGTGGCTAAGTCCAGAGCACTCTTAGTTTCTACGTGTAAGGACAATAATATGGTGTCTATTACAGAAAGCATTGCGGTGGGGACTCCTGTCATCACAACATCGGTTCCTTATAATGCTTTTTATATCGAAAAAGAGAAACTCGGTATCGTTGCAGATGACTGGGATGCGCAGGCACTTGAAGAAATCTGTAAGAAGAGTATAATGTATGTAGAAAATTGCATAAAATACCGCGATAAATTATCAAATGTTTATTGCGCGGAACAATTTCAGAAAGCGAGAAATAGGGTCAATCGTGCAGATTAAAATAGCCTTTTGTTTTGATGAAAATCTTGTAAATCAAATATTGGTAGCGGTTGCTTCCTTACTGGATTTTAGAGACAGACAGGATGTACATTATGATATATATTGCGTGTGTACCGGGGCGGCGGCTGACGTGGAACCCCGTTTGCGTGAAGTAATCAATGCACGCGATAAGGAATCGGTGCTTACGATGAAGGTTGTAGAGAATCCGTATGAGAATTCTTATCAGGTCAGAGGAATTTCTACCGGGACATATTTACGGTTAATGCTGCATCGTCTGTTACCGGCAGTGGATAAGATTTTATATACGGATGTGGATGTGTTCTTTCAGAAGGATTTGGCAGAGATATGGGAACTGTCGATGGATGAATATGTGTTGGCAGCAGTAAAAGGCGCGGTCAATTTATCAGATAAATGGGAATGGAACAGTGACAGACCCTATTGGAACCATTTGGAGAATATGAAAGGCAGATATATCAATGCCGGTGTTGCTATGATGAATCTGAAGCAAATCAGAGAACAGCAGCTTGAACGGCAGTGGGATAAATGGGCGAAAGAAAAACTGTACTATCAGGATCAGGATATTTTAAATCTTACCTGCCAGAATGCCATCCGGTACTTGCCGCCGAAATATAATATGCTTGCTTATATGGGCAGTCAGGATTATGACAGATTTGTCAGTGAAGGAATCTTCAGCGAAGAGGAATGCAAAGAGGCTTTGAAACAGCCAGTCATTATTCATTATGCAGGGGATAAGCCTTGGAAACGGTATGATACGAACCTTGGAAAGCTTTGGTGGGATTATGTGAACAGTCAGCCGGATTTACAGGGACTTTTTGATGAGAAAAAAGCAAGAAGCTATCATGGTCCGACATTCGGCGAAAGGGTTGTCCGGAAACTTCGGAAGATGGTAAGTAAGGAAAAATTATAATAGTAAGATGAAGGTAAATGGTTACAGATTAAAAAATAATAAAGAATACCAGAAAGGAAAAGATACATGAAAATAGCAGTTGCGGGAACAGGATATGTAGGATTGGTAGCAGGTGTCTGTTTTGCAGAAAAAGGACATGATGTTACTTGTGTGGATGTGGACGAAAAGAAAGTAAAACTGATGGAATCCGGTGTAACACCGATATACGAGGAAGGCTTGGAGGAACTGATGCAGAAAAACAATGCTGCAGGCAGACTTCATTATACAACGGACTATCAAAGTGCCTATAAGGATGCGGAAGCTATCTTTATCGGTGTGGGAACACCGGAGCAGCCGGATGGTTCCGCAAATTTAAGTTATATTGCAACCGTTTCCAGACAGATTGCAGAATCCGTAGAGCGGGATTGTCTTGTGGTTGTAAAATCGACGGTTCCGGTAGGAACGAACGACAAGGTAGAACAGTTCATTCATGATTTCCTGATAAGAGATGTGAAGGTAGAGGTAGCATCCAATCCGGAATTTTTGGCACAGGGTTCTGCCGTACATGATACGCTTCATGCGGCAAGAATTATTATCGGAACAGAGAGCAAGGAAGCAGAAGCTACGTTAAAGAAAATATACGAGCCCTTCGGACTTCCGATTGTATCGGTTAACAGACGTTCTGCGGAAATGATTAAATATGCCTGCAATGATTTTCTGGCACTGAAAATTTCTTATATGAATGATATTGCCAATCTGTGTGAACTGGTGGGAGCGGATATCGATGCGGTGGCAGAAGGGATGAGTTATGATGCCAGAATCGGTGCGAGATTCTTAAATGCCGGTATCGGCTATGGCGGAAGCTGTTTCCCAAAGGATACAAAAGCCTTGAAATATTTGGCAAAACAGAATGGATATCAGCTTCGTACGGTAGAGGCAGCAGTGGATGTGAATGCAGAGCAGAAAACAAAATTGTTCCAAAAGGCAAGCAACCGCATGATTACCTTCCAGAATCTGCGCGTGGCAGTTTTGGGACTGGCTTTTAAGGCCGGTACGGATGATTTGCGGGAAGCACCTTCTCTCGATAATGTAAAATTGCTGTTGGAAAACGGTGCTGATATTTATGCTTATGATCCGATTGCAGTGGATAATTTTAAGAAATGTTACCCGGAAGGGGAAAATCTGAAGGGAACGATTCATTATGTGAAAACACCGGAAGAAGCCCTGCAGGATGCCAATATTTGTTTTGCTTTTACGGAATGGCCGGAAATTAAAGGGATTCCGGTAACGGAATTTAAGAAGTTAATGCGGATACCGTTAGTATATGATGGAAGAAATCTTTACAATGTACAGGAAATGAAGGATGCCGGTGTGGAATATTACAGCATCGGAAGACCTAGAAAATAAAAATCAAACAAAGTATTTTGCGGAGGCTTTATGAATCCATTAGACAATAAGAAAACCTATTTGATAACCGGTGGCGCCGGTTTTATCGGCTATCATTTATCCAAAAGCCTATTGGAAAAAGGCGCAAAAGTCATTGGTTTTGATAATATGAATGACTATTATGAGGTCAGCTTAAAGGAAGACCGTCTGGCAATATTGGAGAAGTATGATAATTACACCTTTATCAAGGGAGATTTAGGGGATAAAGGAGATGTGTTTTCCGTTTTTCAGGAATACCGCCCGGAGATTGTAGTCAATCTGGGGGCACAGGCAGGCGTGCGTTACAGCATTGATAATCCGGATGCTTATATGCGCTCAAATATGATGGGATTTTTCCATATTCTGGAGGGCTGTCGGTATTTTCCGGTAGAGCATCTGGTATATGCTTCTTCCAGTTCGGTTTACGGCGGAAATGAAAAAATACCGTTTTCTACCGAGGATAAGGTAGACGAACCGGTCAGTCTGTATGCGGCAACCAAGAAATCCAATGAGCTGATGGCACACGCGTACAGTAAGCTGTATCATATTCCGGTAACAGGACTGCGTTTCTTTACCGTATATGGACCGTTTGGCAGACCGGATATGGCATATTTTAAGTTTACAAAAAAAATCATGGCAGGGGAGCCGATACAGATTTATAACAACGGGGATATGTATCGTGATTTTACTTACATTGATGATATCGTAAAAGGTGTTGAAAATATTTTGTGCAACCCGCCGGCAGAAAATGCCAAAGGAGCAAGCTATCGTCTATATAATATCGGTAACAATAAGCCGGAAAAATTGATGGATTATATTGAAACGCTGGAGAAATGTCTTGGAAAAACTGCAGTCAAGGAGTTTTTGCCGATGCAGCCGGGGGATGTTTATCAGACCTATGCGGATGTCAGCGACCTGATGCGGGATTATGATTTTAAACCGGATACCACGATTGAGGAAGGCTTGAGCAAGTTTGTTGCATGGTATCGCGAATACTATAAGGTATAAGGAGTAGACTATAATGGATGAGAGAACGACACCGGTGTTATATCTGGTAGTTCCTTGTTACAATGAGGAAGAGGTAATCGAAAAATCTGCACAGGTCATGAGTGACAAACTTTGCAGACTAATTCAGGAAGAAAAAATCCTAAAGGGCAGTAAGATTATGTTTGTCAACGATGGCAGTAAGGATAATACGCTGCGGCTTTTGCATGAAATTGCATCGAAGGATACGATGTTTTCCGTTGTCAGTCTGGCGGGCAACTATGGACACCAGAGTGCGATTCTTGCGGGTATGATGATGGCAAGAAAATATGCCGATGTAGTTGTTACGATTGATGCGGATTTGCAGCAGGATATTGAGGCACTGGACAAGTTTCTGGCAAGTTATATGGCAGGGAGTGAGGTTGTTTATGGTGTGCGCAATGACAGACATTCTGATGGAATATTCAAAAAAGGCTCGGCAACTGCATATTATAAATTGATGCATTTACTGGGAAGCAAGGTAATCACGAATCATGCGGATTACCGTCTGATGTCGAAAAAAGCGTTGAATGCACTTTCTGAATATCAGGAAACCAATCTGTTTCTGCGCGGTTTGATTCCGACCATGGGATTTGCATCGGATGTCGTTTATTTTGATGTTAAAGAGCGCGAGGCGGGACATTCCAAATATACACTCAGTAAAATGATGACACTGGCTTTGGATGGAATTACTTCCATGAGTGTCCGTCCGCTTCGTATGATAGCGGTGCTTGGTGTTCTTGTATGTGTATTCAGTATTATTATGTGCATTATCAGCTTTGTAGACTGGCTGCAGGGCAACAATGTGCCGGGGTATACAACCAGCCTGATTGTTTCTCTGATTATGGGTGGTGTTACTTTGTTTTCGCTGGGGATTATCGGAGAGTATATTGGTAAGATTTATATGGAAACTAAGAAAAGACCGCGATATATTATTGATACCTTTGTATGGAAAGAGGATGAGTAAATCATGTATAGACTGGATATTCATGCGGATGATTATGCACTTACACGTCACACATCAGAGGATATGTTAGCGTGTATGCAGGCAGGCAAACTGGATAGTATCAGCATTGTACCGAATATGTCATGTTTTCAAGAGTGTATGGAACTGCTTCGTAAGGCAATTCCC
>JAQXTA010000061.1 GCA_029219245.1 Lachnospiraceae bacterium
CGATATAACCATATTTTTCACTCGGATAGGTCGGTTCAATGCCCATCAGCACCAGATTCGCTTCGCCCTTCTCCGCCTGCTCTCCCAGCTTTTTCAGGGCATCAAAATACGCATCATCCACATAGGGGTCCACCGGGCAGACTACGACAGCTTCTTCCTCAGATACTCCCTGTACATCATGCAGATAAGCGGTTGCCAGTGCAATTGCCGGGAACGTATCTCTTCTGCATGGCTCAACACTGATTCCAACATGTTCCCCAAGCTGATTATGAATCGCGGACACTTGGGTTTTGGAAGTTGCAATCGTTACCGTTGCTTCAGCATCAATCCGTTTAATTTGTCGATAAACCCTCTGAACCATCGATTCATATTCGTTTTCCGAACCGGGCTTTTTAAAGATTTTGATAAACTGTTTGGAGCGGATATCATTCGATAGCGGCCACAGCCTTTTGCCGGATCCGCCGGATAATAATACAATATTCATGCAAGTTTTAAATGCAATCGTAAAAAACAAGATTGCACATTTTCCTTTCTGTTTGATAGTTAAGACAACAAAATATATAAAATTATTATATAATGCGGACTATAACTTTTCAACCAAAAAGCATTCAAATTCTTCCGTCTGTATTATCAGCCTCTTACTACTTTTTTGGTATTTACATGCAGGGTATTGCTTTCTTTATAAGGTCGAAACAGAAGATAAAGCAATCCGATTACAAGCAGAAATGCAACCACTGTTCCGATTCCGAATGTACCGGTAGTAATTAAGGTTCCAATCTGATAAATACACAATGCTACAATATAAGCCAGTACACACTGGTAACCAATTGCAAACCAGAACCATTTTGCATTATTCATCTCTCTTTTAATGGCTCCCATAGCTGCAAAGCAAGGCGCACAAAGCAGATTGAATACCAGGAAACCGTATGATGCAATCGGTGTCATAACGTTTGCAAGATTTCCCCAGATTTCAGCACCATCTTCTGCCACTTCTGCGAAACCGAAAAGGAGTCCAAAAGTTGCAACAACATTTTCCTTAGCAATCAGTCCGGTAACAGCAGCCACTGCCATCTTCCATCCTTCTCCTGCCTGTGTCCATCCAAGAGGCGCAAAAATCCATGCGATTGCATTCCCGATTTTCGCTAAGATACTACTGTCGAGCTGTTCTGCTTCCAACATACCAAAGCTGCCATCTACCCAGCCAAAGCTCATTAAGAACCAGAGAACAATTGTAGATAACAATATGATGGTTCCTGCTTTTTTAATAAAGGACCAGCCACGCTCCCACATACTTCTGAGTACATTACAAACAGTAGGCCAGTGATAAGCAGGAAGTTCCATAACAAAAGGAGCCGGATCACCTGCAAACATCTTTGTCTTCTTTAAAATAATACCAGAGCAGACAATGGCTGCCACTCCAACAAAATAAGCGCTCCAGGAAACCCATCCTGCATTGTCAAAAAAGGCACCGGCAATCAATGCAATAATAGGAAGTTTTGCACCGCATGGAACAAAAGTAGTTGTCATAATTGTCATTTTACGGTCGCGGTCATTTTCAATGGTACGTGATGCCATGATTCCCGGTACACCACAACCACTTCCAATCAGCATTGGAATAAAGGACTTTCCGGAAAGTCCGAATTTACGGAAAATACGGTCCATAATAAATGCAACTCGCGCCATATAGCCACAGCTTTCCAAAAATGCCAGGAAAAGAAACAGTACTAACATCTGAGGCACAAATCCCAGTACTGCACCAACGCCGGAAATAATACCGTCTACAATCAATCCGGTCAACCAGTCAGCGCAGCCAATGCCCTCAAAAAAGCTCTGTGCTCTCGGAACAATCCACTCTCCGAACAGTGTATCATTGGTCCAGCCGGTCAGCCAGTCACCTACGGTGGTAACGGATACATAATATACGATAAACATAACCACTGCAAAAATAGGAAGCGCCAGCCATCTGTTTGTGACAATGCAATCAATCTTATCTGAAGTAGTCATTTTTCCCTTTTGCGTTTTTGTTACACAGTCTCCGATAATAGAAGAAATATAAGTATATCTTTCATTCGTAATAATACTTTCCGTATCGTCTTCAAAAACATCTTCCATTTGCTTGATTTCAGAAGATATATCCGGAACCGATTTCATCTGCTCTTGAATCTTATCATCTTTCTCCAGAAGCTTAATGGCAAAAAAGCGTTTCTGTTCTTCCGGTACCGTTGCGTCAAGTTTATTTTCAACTGCAGAAATAATTTCTTCTGCTTCTTTTGAAAATGTATGTACCGGAACGGTTTTTGCATTTTCCTGAGCAAGTGATACTGCTTTTTCTGCCGCTTTCAAAATACCAGTTCCCTTCAGTGCAGAAATTTCTACCACTTCACAGCCGAGCTTTTTACTCAGTTTATCAACATGTATCTTATCACCTGTTTTTTCGAGAACATCTATCATATTAACTGCCATAACAACAGGAATACCAAGTTCCATAATCTGTGTAGAAAGATACAGGTTTCTTTCAATATTCGTACCATCCACGATATTGATAATGGCATCCGGTCTTTCCCCAATCAGATAATTTCTGGCAACAACTTCCTCTAAAGTATAGGGTGATAAAGAATAAATACCGGGTAAATCCATGATAATGACATCTTTGTGTCCTTTTAATTTACCTTCTTTCTTTTCTACTGTTACACCCGGCCAGTTTCCTACAAACTGATTCGAGCCGGTTAAAGCATTGAACAATGTTGTTTTACCACTGTTCGGATTACCCGCAAGTGCAATTTTTACTGACATTTTTACTCCTCCAATCAAATTTTAGTTAGTTTTTTCTAACCTTTGTGTAAAAAAATTTATTCAACAAGAATCATTTCCGCATCGGCTTTTCTCAAAGATAATTCATAGCCGCGTACCGTTACTTCAATCGGATCTCCAAGAGGTGCTACCTTTCTTACAAAAACATCTACACCTTTGGTAATGCCCATGTCCATGATTCTTCTCTTTACTGCACCTTCTCCGGTGAGTTTCGTAACTTTTACAGTCTGACCGCAGGCAATCTCCTTTAATGTCTTCATCTTCTCTTTTTCCTTTCTATTTTTATTTTTAGGATGTACCATATACTAAACCATAATTTTATTCGCCATATCCTTGCCGATTGCTACCCTGGAATTCTTTACATTTACAATCAGGTTGCCTCCTATATCGGATACGACTGTAACATTACCTCCTACCACAAAACCGAGATTCTCTAAGAAACGTCTGGTTTCTTCTTTTCCTCCAACTTTTTTAATCGTATTGGTTTCTCCGGTGTTTAACATTGTCAGTGGCATCATTTTATCCTCTCTTTCGCTTATTAAAATTGAGAATTGTTTTCATTTTCAACAGTTAGTTTACCCTAACTATTATTCAATGTCAATTAGCTTATTGAGTATTTTTCTCAACAAGTAAAAATGTTAAATTTATTCTCCGAAACATAAAAGCTGCCACTATTGCTTGCGCAATTATGGCAGCCATAAGCTGATATCGATTAATTCTGCATTTTAATCTGCTCTCCTTGAATCAGTTTATATCTTACAAGACAATTATCATCCAGATTCTCTTTGTTCATATCAACGGCTGTAATCTGATGATTCTCATACGTTGTATAATAATATATTCCCTTATCCACATTACAGCAGGAAGTATAAATGGTAATCTCATAAGCATTCTCACCAACCTCGCAACAACCTCTCTGCTGGTCAACCGAACCCAAGATATGAAAAAACTGACTGACACTTTCTGCTTCCGAATCGCCAGAAATGGAATTCATCTTGGTAAAAGCTACACGTACAAAACGGGATTGGGAAGATAAATCTCCCGGAAGTCCCAATGCACCCATACCACGACTGTATGTGCTGAGGCTCAGCTTGTCCGAGAAATGATTTTGCGGTGACTTCGGAGATAAATGCATATAATTGTTAAGCTGGAACATCTGCTCATCAAAAGGTGGATTATTGGTCAAAATACCCACCGGATTATCATAAATACGAATTCCTTCTTTTACCGATTCTACCGTAATGGCTTCATTACCGTCTGCAAGAATCCAATGAAGCTGTGCAAGCGGCAGTTCTTTGCTAAATGGCATATTAAGCAGATTGATTTTTTTAAGCAGTTCTCTCGCTTCTTTTACAGAAGCACATTGTCCGAGAATCCATGGAATAAATTCAAATTGTGCTATATTGTCCTTATTTGGTACTTCATCACAATAAACAGCATTACCTACAAAATTCAGTCCGGCCATGCCCAGACCTTTTTCATTCACTGCATCATAATAAAGTGGATAATCGCCTGCCACATATGCCATTCCTATCATAGCAAAATGTTGCACTACATTCCCCATTTTTCGAAAATGAAAGGGATAATTACGCGGCGTTATTACAACCTCATCACCATAGGAAAACTCATAGTCCAGTGTCCTGCCAAAATAAAAATCTTTTGTTTTATAAGTTGCTGCTGTACACATATAGTTACCTCCATTCATGACTGATTTCTATGTACACTATAATAACACTGTTTCTATTTGATATACATATTTTTTATCTAAAACCTAACGGCAGGGATTTTTCCCTGCCGTAAATTTATACTTTATCTTCCAACTTAATGCTTATGCTTTACATCCAGAAGCAATTAACTGCATATTTCCCTGCAAATGAACTTCTCCATATCCCGCAGGTAAAATGAAGTGGTCACCCTTACGAATCATCTGTCCGTTTATCAGTCCATCGCCCTCTATGACACTCATAATCATGAATGGTCCGTCCTGATGGAAAACAAGTGGCTCTGTTACTTCCAGCTTCCATACGGTATAGTAGTCACAGGAAATTAACTGGTTTAAATGATTTTTGGGCAAGTCTCCGGCATACATAATACTTTCGTCTACGGATTTTGCCGGAACCGTAATGACATCAATGCTCTTATCCACATGCAACTGTCTTGGTTTACCGTCTGTCAGTCTGTCATAGTCATAAACACGATAAGTAATATCACTGTTCTGCTGCGTTTCCAGAATCATCAGACCTCCTTTAATCGCATGAACAGTACCCGGATCAATCTGAATGAAGTCACCTTTTTTCACCGGAACTTCCCGAATCAACTCGTTCCATTTACCATGATGAATCATATCCGCTAACTCATCTTTATCTTTTGCATTATGACCGATTACCAGTCTGGCATCCTCCGGACAATCCAGAATATACCAACACTCGGTCTTTCCAAAAGAACCGTTCTCATTTACTTTAGCATAGGCATCATCCGGATGTACCTGAATACTCAAATCATCCTTTGCATCAATGATTTTTATAAGCAGTGGGAATCTGTCATAATCCAGATTACCGAACAACTCCGGTTTTTCTTCCCATAACCGGGATAACGAATAACCTTTATAAATACCTTCTTTTATCGTACAATCGCCATTTGGATGTGCACTGACTGCCCAACATTCGCCGGTGTTCTTTCCCGGGATTTCATAAGGCCAGTCCTTTCCGAGCCGCTCTCCGCCCCAAATCATTTGTTTGAAGACCGGATTTAAAAAGAGAATCGGAGGCTTCGGTTGATTGATACTTAATATTTTTCCGTTTGTTTCCATTACTTTCTGATACCAATAAGCAGAATCCTTGGCAATTCTTTTCTGGGTTGTAAAATCCACATGAACGATTCCAAATCGCTCCGTATATCCCTTATCCCATTCAAAGTTATCCAAAAAGGTCCAAAGGAAATATCCTCTTACATCTACTCCCTCATCACTTGCTTTCTGCAGTGCAGATATATACAAATCCAAAAAGGTAATGCGGTTTGGATCATGTACCTGTCCGTCCCCGGATACGATATCATGACATGACATACCGTTTTCCGTAATATAGAGTGGCATTTTATACCGCTCATACAAAAACTTCACGCCCCAGTAGAAACAATCCGGTGTGACCGGCCAGTTTGCCGCTGTCTTCGGATATCCGGGCGCTCTTTCTACGAATTCAGGTTCTCCATCCTCACCTGCACGCACCATATAGCCATTATATATATTCTGTCCCATGAAATCCAGTGGCTGTGCAATCAATTTCATATCTTCTTCTGTAATGACCGGAAGGTATTCTTTAAACTTTTCAAGCCCTTCTTCCGGATACTTTCCTAAAAATACCGGATCGGAAAACCACGCTACATTCCAGGTCCAGTTATCCATTGGATTATAGAAAGAGAACAAAACCTTTCTTGCAGCTTCGATATCTTCCGGTTTGTTGGTTGCCGGATAGGCCATTCCACAGGTCGGTGCATAACCGATTTTAATCGGTTGTTTAGCGTATTTTCTTAAATTGATAACTGCCTGTCCATGTGCACGCAGTGCATTATGTGCAATCTGGAAGGTTTCGGAATAACTCATTTTTTTGCCCGGTGCCTGCCATCCCGCTAGGTATCCCAGTCCGACAAAACATTGTGGTTCATTTAAGGTAATAAAATATTCACATAAATCCGAGAAATTTTCTGAGACTACTTTTGCATAATCTCCAAACCACTGAATAATTTCCTCATTTAGCCATCCTCCCCTGTCCTGTAGTGCCTGTGGAAGCTCCCAATGATACATAGTCAAATAGGGCGTGATTCCGTTCTTTTTCATTTCCAGAATCATATCACGATATAAAGCAATCGCTTTCTCATTAACACGTCCGGTTCCCTCCGGCATAATCCTTGTCCAGCTTACCGAAAAACGATAGGCCTTAATGCCAAGCAGACGCATCATAGCAAAATCTTCCGGATATCGATGCATATGGTCGCAAGCCACCGAAGCATCTTTTCCATCCGGAATGCGTCCTTCCTCAATAAAAGTATCCCATATCATTTTACCGGCGCCATCATTCGCATCCCTTCCCTCTACCTGATAGGCGCTGCTTGCAACACCCCAAACGAAATCATCTCTGAACATAATGCAATCTCCTTTTTCCTTCATTATAAATTAAATTTTTGCATAGATTTTTCCAGTTCTCCTGCCTGGATGCTTAACCGTTCTACTTCCTGTGCAAATCTGCGCACTTCCTCTAACTGATTCGTCACCGTTGCCGTTACTTCCTCTGTCGAAGCCGCTGCTTCTTCCGATACCGCAGAAATACTTTGAACGGAAGATAAAATATGATCCTTGTCCTCTATCATATGCTCCATTTGTTCTGCAATATTAGACAATCCCGCAACCAAAGTATCGACAGCATTTTTTATTTCACCAAATAATGCAACCGTATCCTCAATATTTGTAACCTGCGCGCGCATAATTTCTTCTGCTTCTTTTGCAGATTGAGTCGTTACTGCAGTTGTTTTCTGTATCTTGTCAACAATATCTTTAATCTCATTGCCAGCCTCCATGGACTGGTCTGCCAGCTTCCGGATTTCCTCTGCTACAACCGCGAAACCTTTTCCGTGTTCTCCGGCTCTTGCCGCTTCAATTGAGGCATTTAAAGATAACAAATTCGTCTGTTGCGCAATCGCATTTATGGTATCTACGATGCTTCCAATATCTTTGGAACGCACTTGGACATCCCCGATATTTTCCGTCAAAACATTCGTAATATGTACTGTCTGTGACGATTTCTCACTTAATTCCGCAACCAGAGTCTGTCCTCTTGTCGATGTCTGAATGGCGTTCTGAACAGAATTCTGCATTTCGATTGTGTTCTTATTTACATCATTCATAATTTTGGAAAATTCTGAAACCATTTTCAAAACATGCTCTGTATCAGTAGCCTGTTCCACAACACCATGTCCGACTTCTTCTACGGCAGAGTTTATATTACTCATGGATTCCACCATATCATCGGTCGTACTTGCCAGATGATCGGATGTGTCCTTTACCTTTTCTCCAAAGATATGCATATCCTCTAAAATCTTACGGATACTCTGCAGTGTAACATTTACGCTATTGGATAATACCTTAAACTCATCATTTCTCTTAGAAGTAAATGAAACTGTCAAATTCCCATCGGCTACCTTCTGCAATCCCATGACTGTATTTTTTACTTCTTTACTGATACCCTCTGCCATCTTATTCCCAATGATAAAAGCAATAATACAGGCTAAAATCACAATAAAAATCGTTATATTTCGAATCAGGGAAACCTTGGCAAGTACCGTACTTTGCGGAATCAGTGCGCAAACCAGCATACCTGTATCACCAACCGGTGTATAGGTAAACAAGTATTTCCTGCCCTGATATCTGACATAAGAATGTCCGGTATCTTCTGCCTCCCATGCCTGCTGCATAAAATCATTGCCAACAAAAACATCTTCCTGTACACCGGAGGATACATTTTTGATTTCCCTTCCGTCCGATGTAATCAATGCCGCATAACCATCTTTTCCACATTCAATCGTAGTCAAAAAGTCTTCCACTACATCCTTTCGGATATCAAAAACAACAAGACCATTATCTTTGGCGAAATGCTTTACATAGGAAATACCGTAATCATCTGTTGTCATAGATGTCTGACCGTCCAATACCGGATGCAAACCATTCCAGACACCTTTTGTCTTTGAAACACCAGCACTTTCCTGCGCGGTCATAACCTCTGTATACGCAGTATTCGGAATGACGGCAGACGTGGATGTAATCGGATTTCCATTCTCCGCAAATACATAGAAAGCTTCCAGATAATTACAACTTCCTTTCATCGTAACCAACGCTGCCTTCGCTGTTTTATAATAGTTCATGGATTCGGTATCATTTTTCTTATAATATTTATGATAATATTTTTCAAAGCTCTCGTTATTCAGTATCTCTACTGCCCTTGTTTCCACCGTATCACACAGAAGTTTCATATAATTTCCCATGGCACTTACCGTATCCTCGGTTGACTGCTCCGCTTCTGACTGTATACCACCTGCCGCGGTCTGATAGCATACAATACCAAGCAGGATAATCAGCACAATCGGAACTGCAAATGCAAACGTAAGGCTTGTTTTTATTTTACCATTTTTCATACAGTACCTCCTGTTTTAAATACTTTAGCAAGACGTAATGACAGAAACCAGATAAAAAGGAACCGCATCATTCTCATGCGTTTCTATCAATTTGATTTCAACTGTATGCTTCTTATTTTCTATATGATTTGCAACGGTTTGTATAAAAAGACAGTCTCCCCATGTTTCTTCAAAATTAGCATCCAGAACAATGGCATTTTTTTCTTCACCATCTACAATGGCAACTGCAATCGGTGCCGGTTGATTGACAGACTTACGATACTGAACTGCTATCTCACTTCCTTCTACCTCAAAGGAAATACTTGCTCCCTGTTTTCCTGCTGTCCATCCATTACGGAATATATCATTGACATATTTTTTCAAGGTATAATCTGCTTCAAATCCTTGGCAGACAGGTTTTGAGTTGTAGTTCTGATGACGTACTGCACGCTCATAAGCATTTATTGTCAATGGCTTTTGGGGCATAGAAAAAGCAACTTCCGGTTCCTCCTTCTGTTCATATACTTTCTCAAGAAAATTGGTAATTACTTCTGCCACCAAAGCATGGCCTTCCGTATTCGGATGCAAATCATCCGGTGTTATTTCTCTTGCCGGAATCGCTTCTGCTACAACTTCCGGATAAATCGTTGTTTTCATACTGACACTTGGAAGATTGTAATAGGCTCCTACCTCTCTATGCTTTTCTTCTGCGCTGATACCCGTATCATAGCAGATATTATGTACTAAAAGAACGGCAGGTTCATAGGCGCTTCCATAGATTTTCCGAACCAGTCCCTCATAAGTTTCTCTGAAAAAATCCGTATTTTCATCATTTACAGAAAATTCAATAATTGCAAAGTCAGGTTTGTACAAAAGAATATCATCCTCTGCCCTGGCAACACCAAATTGAGAGGTTGTACCGCCTACTCCGGCATTGATATAGGTAAAGGCTGTTTTCGGGAACTTTTTCACAAACCAGTCAAATACAAGATAGGCATAACAGTTTGTATATTGAGAAGAAACAGAGCCCTGT
Source organism: Lachnospiraceae bacterium (assembly GCA_029219245.1). Lineage (GTDB taxonomy): Bacteria > Bacillota > Clostridia > Lachnospirales > Lachnospiraceae > UBA3282. The sequence goes on from JAQXTA010000061.1 coordinate 10,004, forward strand.
GTAATAGAACCTCCAAGAAATGTCATGGTCATCCTGTCCCCTGCTTCAGCGCGCTTCATAAGTTCTTTCATACGGTACAAATTTCCTCTGTTTACCCAGCCTTTGTCTGCATTTACTTCGTATGCCATTTATATTTCCTCCCCATCATAATATAATTAAGTTATTTTTACTTGTTTTTAGCTTTTGTTAGTCTTTTTTAGCTAAATTTTTGTTTTGTTTTCACAATAGTATTTACATTTTCATTTTACTATTTATTTATAAAATTGACAAGGCAAACATAATCCTTTTCTATTTTTTATATATTTTATACAAATTCAAAGATCATTTTTTAAGCTAAAACACAACCAATACAACTTAATTTTAGTTAATGTTTTAGCTTAATTACTGATAATATAATTTATTTTCTTGCTTCCGGTAAACGCAGACGGAACAATCGTTTTGCCAATTGTCTTAAATTCAACGGCAGAAGCGGATAGATATAGCTCTTATCAGACAGTGTTTTGTTTCCTACAATTGATACAATTAAAATAAGAATTGCTGCAATATAACCATATAAATTAAAAATGGCTGTCAAAATCAGATTTATGATTCGCATAAATTTCAGTGCATATCCAAGCTCATAGTTAGCCTGCGTATAATTTGCAATGGCTACAAATGCCATATACAGCATAACTTCCGAGTTAAACCACCCGCTATTAACAGAAAATTCTCCCAGAACAAGTGCTGCCATTACGCTAAGTGGTGTACTGAGCATATTGGGCGTATTGATAGCGGCTAATTTCAGTCCGTCAATCGCCAGTTCCAGAATTAAGAACTGAAAAATTAAAGGAATATTAGAAGTCTCTTTCAACATAATAAACTGAAAGGATTCCGGTATCCATTCCGGATTCTGCATAAGCAGCAGATAGGTCGGTGTAATCAAATACGTCATAATGGCTATCAAAAATCTGGCAAGTCGCAGATAAGTACCTGTAATCGGTGGAAAATAATAATCATCCGCTTCTTCTACAATATCAAAAATAGATGTCGGTATTATCATTGCAGAGGGAGAATTATCGACCAGAATAACAATATCCCCTTCTAATATTTGTGCTGCAGCCGTATCCGGCCGCTCCGTATATTTAAACTTTGGAAAAGGATTAAACCAATTTCGCTGATACAGGCATTCGGCAAGACTCTCCTGATTCATCGTAAGTGCATCTACTTTTATTTCAGAAATTCTTTTCTTAATTTTCTCCAGGAATGCATGATCTACACGGTTGTCCATATAACACAATACAATATCGGTCCGCGAACTCTTCCCGGCATTCATCATTTCCATTCGAAGCTGTGTACTGCGGATTCTGCGGCGAATCAACGCAGTGTTAAAAACAATGGTTTCCACAAAGCCGTCTTTGGAACCGCGCAGTGTCTTGTCTTTCTCCGGCTCCTCTACCCCTCTTGCCGGATAGGTTCTGGAATCAATCAATACACAACGGTCATAACCATCGATAAAAAGCGCAAAAACACCTGATAGGATATTTAAAAATATATCATCCCAGCTGTTCTTTAAATCTACCTCTACATAAGGAGTTGCTCTTTTTGCCATTTCATAGGCATTGTCCGGCATATCTTCCGGTTTCATATCAATGAAATACTGTAGTATTTTCATCATCAATTCATCTTTGCAGAAACCATCCAGGAAATAGATACATGCCTGCCTGCCGCCCACCTCGATTACACGGTATATCACATCAAAACTGGTATCCGGCTTTAGTCTTTCTGCCAGATATTTCATATTTTCATTCAAAGATGTAGACATTTTATTTTGCACAAATAAAAACTCCTTCCAAGACATTTTTCTTAGTATGTCCTGAAAGGAGTCCTTTATTCCATATTTTTCTTATTGTTTACCGGTACTTCCATGACCACCTCTGTCCTTATTACCAAGACTGGTCACTTCATCAAACACAATCTTAGGTTGGTTTTGCATAATACGGAACTGACATACTCTGTCGTTCACATGGATTTCCGTATCCCGCACCGCATATACCGGCATAAACCACTGGTCATTATCTCCACAATAGGAGCCATCAATCACTCCCTGATGATTTGTCTGGATAATACCGAAATTTTTAAAGGTAGAGCTTCTTGGAACTACATGTGCCTCATAACCCTTAGGCAGTTCCATTGCTACACCAAGCGGAATCAGCTTAAATTCACCTTTTTTTAAAGCAATGTCCTCAGCCGCCCGTAAATCAATCCAGTCAGATTTGCCATCAATGTAAGTCAATTTTTCAATTTTATCTGTAAAATATTTAATTTTTATGGTTTCCATTTTTTCTCCAGTCATTCTTTATTGCTCGTTTTACTTCTTATACACTCGTTTTTATGCGTAATCGCCACAGTGCAAAATTGGAATAGAGGAATCCGTCTGTGCAAGTGTCGCCTGCACATCAATGACTCTCTGGTTTTTGCTTCCCTTCCAGAGCAGTTTCGTATCCTTTTCTTCTAAAACAAACTCACCATCAACTAAAACATCGATATATTTCATGGAAGCATAATGCAAAATATTCTCCCACACATCGCCGGTATATAACCAGATTGTCTTATTCGGATATTTTTCCTTAATTTCTGCCATCAAATTTCTGACATCCAAACGATTAGAAGGATGCAGCGGATCGCCTCCCGAAAATGTAATACCGGAAATATAAGATTTTTCTAATTGCTCAAAAATCTCCCGTTTGGCTGTTTCATCAAACAAAAGTCCGCCATCAGGATCCCATGTAATCGGATTCTGACATTCCTTGCAGCAATGTGTACAGCCGGCAACCCATAAAACAACCCGTAATCCGTCACCGTTTAGCATATCATCTTTGGTAATATTATGGTATCTCATTCCTTACATGCTCTTCCTTTCTGCGATTTCTGCCATTTTGGCATCACTCAGTCTGGTATCTCCATGTACTCGTGAATAAGCAAGATATCCGTTCATTCTGTCAATTTTCGTCAGATTCCGACTGCCGCAGACAGGACACACATCCATTTCCAATTCCTGGTGTCCGCAGTCATCACAATATGCCAGTGATAAATTGACTCCTTCATAAAAGCCCATATCCATAGCTCGTCTGATCAATGTTTTAATTGCCTCTATATTATAATCAATCGGATATTTCACATACTGTATCTTCCCACCGTTTGCAAGCTCCCAGAAACGATATTCCAAATCCTGTTTTTCAATCGGGGTAATGTTCTCAGTTACATGGCAATGAAAACTGTTGGATACATATTCCTTATCGGAAACGCCCTCTATAATACCATATTTTGCGCGGAACTGCTTTACCTGCAGACCACAGAGATTTTCAGCCGGCGTTCCGTATATTGCATACAAATTACCGTCTTCTTCTTTAAACTCATTAATTTTTTTATTAATATGCTCCAATACTTCCAGCGCAAACTGCCCGTCTTCTACCAGTGATTTGCCATTGTATAACTCCTGTAATTCATTGAATGCAGTAATACCGAAGCTTGCTGTCGCTGTCTTTAGAATTGGTTTAATCTTATCATGAAGTTGTAAGTGTCCACCTAAGAAACCACCTTCACAATAAGCCAGCGGATTTGTAGATGCTCTCATTTCTCCAAGATAAGCATAGGTTCTGATATGAAGCTGTCTGATTAAATTCAGGTAATAATCCAATACTTCATAAAAATCCTTACCCTCTTGACGAGACTTCGCCAGAATCATCGGCAAATGTAAGGAAACTGCGCCAATGTTAAATCTTCCGACAAAAACCGGCGTATCTTCATCATCTGCCGGATGCATACCGCCTCTTTCATACCAAGGTGAAAGAAAAGCACGACACCCCATCGGAGAAATAACCTTTCCATACTGTTTGTACATACTTGCAATATATCCTTTTCCGGTAAGGCTTAACCAATCCGGATACATGGTCTTGGCAGAACACTTTACACCTGCTTCAAAAACATCCTCAAGTTCCTTGCCCGGTCCATGTAAATTCTCATCATATAAAAAGACAATCTTTGGAAATAACACCGGCTTCTTGCATTCTTTTTTACCCTGTCCCCTGCGGCGGACATTTAACATGGTAATCGTAGCCAGTTTCGCAAATCTGCCGGTTCCGATACCTGCCGTTACCGTAATGAACGGATAATCACCTCGGCTGCTTGCTACGGTGTTAAATTTGTATTCCCAACCCTGGAATCCTTGTTCAAATTCCTTTTTCACATCGGCCAGAGCTTCTGCTTCTGCTGTTTCTTTATCAATGCCAAGACGCGCATATTTCTCCAAATCTCGCTGATAAGATTTTTCTGCATAAGGCTCCAGAATCTTATCCACTTCCGGCACAGTAAAACCGCCATACTGCTGAGAAGCTGCACTCAAAACAATATCTCCGATAACATCAAAAGCAACATCCAATGTTTTGGGCTCATTATACCAGATGTTACCCATTTCAAAACCGCCATGAAGCACTTCCGCTACATTGAACAGACAGCAGTTCATCGTATCTCTTCTGGCAGACATATCATGAACATAAATATAGCCATCCCGACAGGCCTGAATTTCCTCGGTTGTCATGAAGAACTTTTGATAAAGTTCTTTGTTAAACTGGTTAAAAATAAGGCTTCTCTTTGTAGACACAAGAGCACTGTCCGTATTGGCATTCTCTTTATCACCGATATACATGATAGACTGGCTTTTCTTATAAACATCATCCATCATGCGCACAAAATCCTGCTTATAATTACGATAATCACGATAACTCTTTGCAACAATCGGTTTTACTTCCTCCAGTGCGCTCTCTACAATATTGTGCATAATCTGAATCGGAATTTTATCCTCATCCAATTCATTTACCCGGTCTACCACCGTCTGACAGATGTGTCTTTTCTCTTCCTCTGTAAATTTTGTCAGGGCACGATAAGCACTTTTTCCAACAGCATCTATTACCTTCTGAACATTAAACGCCTCCAGACTTCCGTCTTTTTTAATTACTTTCACTTTTTTGGACGGCTTATACTCTTCACTGAAGTTCTCTTCTGTTGTATTCGGTGCTTCTAATAAACTACTCATACTCATCTTCCCCTATTCGTAAATAATACTAAATATAGTTATTGTTAACATAACTTTTCTATATTTTGTGGTTTAAGAATAGTATACGGGAATCTCTAATGCATGTCAATCTATCCGATTAGAGAAAAATCAACAAAAAAGGGATATGTATTTTGTTACATATCCCGATTGTATTTTCAGAAATAAATTATTGTGCTATCATACCGGACTTTTTAACTGCTTCAATCGCTTCCCGAATAACCTCAACCGGAAGTGTCAATGCAAAACGCACATGTCCTTTTCCCAGTGAGCCAAAGCTGCTTCCCGGTGTACAGAGCACACCGGACTTGTCCAGTAGCTCCATGACAAATGCCACATCATCCTCATATCCATCCGGAATCTTTGCCCAGGCAAACATGGTACCTTCACTGTCCTCTATCTGCCAGCCGATTTTCCTAAGTCCCCCGCAAAGCGCATCTCTCCGTTTCTGATATTCTTCACATTGTTTTCGTACCGATTCATCCGGACCGGTTAATGCCGCTACAGCGCCGTACTGTACCGGCAAAAAGGTTCCGTAATCAATCTGGGACCGCAGCTTTTTAAAATTATTGATAATCTCCTGATTACCAACTAAAAAGCTGACTCTTGCACCGGTATAATTGTAGGACTTGGATAAGGAATAAAACTCTACCGCCACTTCTTTTGCTCCCGGAATACGGAAGATGGAATTTCCGATTCTTCCATCGTATATAATATCGGAATAGGCATTATCATGTATAATGATAATATTGTTCTTTTTTGCCCACATAATCAATTTCTCATAAAACTCCTGCGGTGCTGTCTTGCAGACCGGATTGAGCGGATAAGAAACAATCATACATTTTGTTTTCTCAAGAATGTTTTCTTCTATTTCATCAAGCTTTGGCAAGTAATGATTTTCTTCTGTCAGGTCATAGGTAACAACCTCTGCACCCGCAAGAGATGGTCCAATTCCGAAAATTGGATAGCCGGGATTGGGTACCAGCACGATATCTCCTTCACTGCAAAGGGACAGACAGATATGGGCAATGCCTTCCTGGGAACCATAGACAGACATAATCTCCTCTTTCTCCAGTTCTACATGATAGCGTTTTTCATAGCGTTTCTGTACTGCTTCAATCAACTCCGGTAAATCTGCCAGTGCATATTTATAATTGTCCGGATTCTGTGCTGCTTTCGTTACGGCCTCCATAATATGCGGTGCCGGTTTGAAATCCGGTGTACCTACCGATAAGTTATAAACCTTCTGCCCGGCGGCTTCTTTCTCCTTCTTCTTTTCATTTAAAAGCTGAAAAATACCTTCTTCATAATCCTTCATTCTCTCTGCAAATTTTAATTCCATACCGTCTTTCTTCCTTTCTCTATACAACTTAATATTCTGAATTGAACACAATTCCTTTTGCTTATTCTTCATAACCTTCCAGAATATTCCGTACATAATCCCGATACTGTCCAACAACCTCTGCCGGTGCAATAATTCTGGCATCCTTTCCAAGCCCGGTCAACCAGCCAAAAAATTGCCCGCTGACCGCAACACGAATCCGAACCGAAAAGCTTTTCTCATCCCGTTTACGAATAGATACCTCTTTGCCAAAGCGATCCATTACAACACCGATAAGTGAATTGGCAAACTGTAAAGTTACCATTTCCTCCGTACCGCCAAACATACCAAAAGTTTTATTGGCATAATCAGCAATATCAAATCGTTCAAACAGCGCATTTCCCTCTCTTCTAACTCCGGCAAGCACCTTAATACTTCCCATTTTATCCACGCGGAAATGCTTGATTTTATCTTCCTCATTGTCATGGGCAATCAGATAATAATTTTCATCCTTACAGGTAAGTGCCCACGGGCTGACCTGATAAAGCTTGCCGCCCTTTCTCGGCACAAGCTGCTTCTCAAGATTCCATTCCAGATATTGAAAGGAAATCTGTTCATTATTCTGAATTGCCTTATGAATATCATCCACTATGTAATAAATACTTTCATTTGCCGTTTTTACACGATTGGCAACATAAACCTGCCTTTGCAGCTGTCTGGCATCTGCCCTGGATGCCAGCTTTTCAATTTTCGCAATCAGCTCTTTGGATTTCTTGAGTGTGATAAACCTTGAAGACTGTACAACCTCCACCAAAAGCTTTAGCTCTGCCAATTCAAATTCACGGCTTGCCAGATAGTAACCTCCGTTTACTCTGGACTTAACCAACACAATATCATAACCAAAATCCATCAATTGGTTCATATCATCATAGATGCTTTTGCGTTCCGCTTTCACATCATATTTTGCCAGTTCCTCAATTAACTGCTGTGCACTCATGTAATGTTGTTCGTCAGTCTGTTCCGACAAAATCTTCAAAATATATAACAGCTTCAATTTCTGATTTGATGATTTCGGCATATTCCTTCCTTTCCGTTTTCCATTATGACTCTGTTACTTTTCGACCGATGCACAAAGCGAAAAGGTGTCCATTTCCATGAACACCCCTTTGTATTCTTTATGCATTTTCACCGCTTGAAACTGTCTGTTCCGTATTTTCTTCTCCAGCTTCTGCCAGTTTCCTATCCTTGCTTTTTCGCCACTTTACTCCGATGACACATGCAATGATTACCAATACAACAATCAATGCAAATAATAATAAGTATGACAAAAAAGCATTTACAAATAAAATTAAGTTATTCATTCGCTTCATCCTTCTCTCTTCTTAAAACCTATTAGAATCATAACACTAAGGAAACCGTATCGTCAAGTAACTCCGTTCCATCTGCTGCTGATGTAGCCAGTGCATCACATCTTTCATTCTCCGGATGTCCATCATGCCCTTTTACCCATTGGAAGGTTACCTGATGTGGTTCCCTGGCTTTTAGCAGCCGTTTCCACAAATCTACATTTTTTACCGGCTTATTACCGGCTGTTTTCCAATTCTTTTTCAGCCATCCTTCTATCCAATGCTGATTGAAAGCATCGGTCACATATTTGGAATCCGAAATAAGCGTTACTTCACAAGGCTTCGTTAATGCCTCTAACCCTACAATTGCCGCCATAAGCTCCATGCGATTGTTCGTAGTCTTTTTATAGCCTGCTGAATACTCCCTTTCATGTAAGTTTCCTTTGGAATCCACATACTGCAAAATGGTTCCGTAGCCGCCCGGGCCTTCCGGATTTCCTCTTGCCGCACCGTCTGTATAAATTGTTACCTTCATATCTCATTACCTATTGCCGCACAAACGGCATCCTTACTCCATTTTCCACTCTGCAAGAAGTTCTGTGCCATGCTTTCTGCATCTTTCACCAGATTCTCCTGATAGCCAAGTACCTTCAAAAGTGCAATGGCATTACGGGAAACTGCCGGTCCCTCCTGTAACCGATAAGGAAAAAAGATGTCATCTTCCACAATATTCTCTTCAAAATGATAATTTTCATAAAAATCATTCAAAAGCTTTGTCAACTCTAAATCGTGAGTTGCCGCGAAGCAGATAACGTTCTTTCCGGCAAGTGCTTTCAGAATCTGTGTTGATGCTGCGATTCGTTCTACCGTATTGGTTCCCCGTAACACTTCATCCACAAAGCACAATACTTTTTCACCCTTTTCTTTCGCCTGCTCCACACTCTGCAGAATTCTCCGGATTGATTTGACTTCTGCCATGTAATAACTGTCTCCGCTTTCCAAGTCATCTTTCAAGGACATGGAGGAATAAATCCGGAAAATGTTGCCCCGATAGGAATCTGCTGTGCAAGTGTGTATCGTCTGTGCCAGAACTGCATTTACCGCTACGCCTCGTAAAAACGTCGATTTACCGGAAGCATTGGAGCCGGTAATCAGAATACCTTTGTTGACTTTCACATCATTTTTTACCGGTTCCCGTAATAAAGGATGATACATTTGCTGTAATTCTAAGCAAATCCTACTTTCCTTCGATGCAACAAATTCCGGCACACAATATCCGTTTTTCTTTCCTGCCCGATATTCTCCGATGACAACTGCAGTTTCCAGTTTTCCGATAATCGTAACCATTTCATCAATTTCATTTACATGATTTCTTACCTGTTCAAGCATCTGATTAAACTTTATTAAATCCAGATAAAACATCATGCGAAGATAATCTACTATGACTTCTAAAAGATTACTGGATGTAATGCCTGCACCGCCTCTTTGTCCGGACATGAGAAGAAAAGAATTCCTCTTAAAACCATCCATTGCCTTATTACATTCCAAAAGCCGCTTCCGCTCTTCTTCTATTTCCGCAACAGGCAGTTTCCCAATTTGCTCCGTCACACTTAACAACCGAAAAATATAGCGAAAACTCGTAATATAAGGTTCAATCTGTTTTTGCTCTTTATAATAACCTATCATATTTCTGCATAATACAATCAAAAGCATACATATACCGAATTGAACCGAAAAAAACATTGCAATGATACTTATAATTACCAGCAAAACCGCAAGATAATATTTTATGCTTTTGCGTTCTCCGAGATGTTCCAGATACTCCAGATATTCATATAAAGAATATTTTGACATTCTGCCCAATTTGGCAAATTGAATCTGTAACCCCACTCTTTCCTTTTCATTTTGCATAAAATACTGAATCTTTTTCTCAAACGCTTCCAGTTCCCCGGCATCCTTTACCGGAGTCCGCAGACAATAGTATAAATATTCATCACCGGCTGCACTGTGGGAATAATTCATTTTCTGATAGATTTCATCCATATTTAAATCATTCCATGTAATATCATCAAGTTGTCCGTCTGTTTGATGTTTTTTATAATACATGGAAATATGGGCATCCAGTTCATCTGCCCGGTATTTCCGTTCCGGTAAGACACCATACTTCTGTTGAAGATCGTTTATAAACTTCTTTTCGCTCTTTTTTTCATCCCAATATCCTTTTCCCATAATAACCAGCAGAAAAAGAACCATGGCACCTGCAAAAACAATATACTCCATAAACAGTTTTCCTGTCCTTTTTGTATCTTTTCTTAATTATAACAAAGCTTCTCTTTTAATTCATTCGCTTTTGCATAAATAGCTTCCTCATCTATGAAATTTGCATAGTTTCCATTCTCATACAGAATCTGCCCATGAATCATCGTCATTTTCACGTTTTGTTTGCTGCCGCTGTAAACAATGTTCTTAGGAATATTATGCAATGGCTGCATATTGGGCTTATGCAAATCTAACATAATGATATCCGCCAGTTTACCTTCTGCCAGAACATCCGCATCCGGTAAGTTCATGGCTTTAGCTCCGTTGACGGTTGCCATTTTCAAAACCTCCCACGCATCAACTACAGCCGCATCCTTTTCCCGTAGCTTTGCCAGTCCGGTAACAAGGAACATCTCACGAAACATATCCAGACAATTATTGCTGGCAGGTCCGTCTGTTCCTATTGCCACATTGATTCCTCTTTTCAGGTATTCCGAAATCGGAGCAATCCCGCTTGCAAGCTTTGTATTAGAACCCGGATTCGTAACAACATTCAGATTCCGTCGTTGAAAAATTTCAAAATCTTCTTCTGACATATGCACACAGTGATAGCCACCGCCTCCATAGCGAAACATTCCTAGGGAATCCAGAAATACCGGTGGTGTCATTCCATATCGTTTCTTACATTCCTCTACTTCCAATGCAGTTTCTGAAATATGTGCATAAACCGGAGCTTTATAACGTTCCGCAAGTCCGGCAATCTGCTGAAGCAATTCCTTGGAACAAGTGTATTCTGCATGAAAACCAATCATATAACTTAGCAGCGGGTGTTTGCCATTCAGCTTCTGATACATTTGCTCTGTCATTTCCACTGACTGACTGAAATTATTTACACCGCTTACCTGCACGCAGCGCATTCCCATATCAACACAGGCATCGGCAATCGTTTCCGGTGTCAGATACATATCAAAAATAGAAGTAATACCACTGGACAGATATTCCAGGATTGCCAGTTTTGTCAAATGATAAATCATTTTTCCGTCCATTTTGGCTTCCACCGGGAAAACCTGTTTGTTCAGCCAATCCTGCAAAGGCATATCGTCCGCATAGGAACGCAGAACCGTCATGGCCGAATGAGTATGTGCATCTTTAAACCCCGGCATCAACAGATTTCCTTCACAATCGATTTCCCGGTCCCATACAATGCTTTGCAGCTTTAATTTCTGATAGACCGATTCTAAATCGCTTCCGTTTCCTACATAGAGAATCCTTTCATTTTGAACCCAGATTTCACCTTCTATAATATTATAATTTTCCATCGTCAATATTCTTGCATTATATAATCGGATATTCATACGCTGTCATTCATCCTTTCTATTTCTGCTATCAGCGGTTATGTTCATAATGGATTCAATATTCCATAATTCTAACACAATCCTACTAATACTATAAATGCATCGCAATATAGCAGGCAACCGCCACACATACTACAGCTAATAAGACCCAAAATGCTATTTTCCCAGCCTTCTGCCCCGCTTTGGATGGTAGTTGCATAACTTCCCGCTGTCTTTCATGCTCATACGCATTTACATTCAGTGCCATATTCTGCATCAGATTATCCGATGTTCCCGGTTTAAACATAACGTTTCGTTTCTCCTTCCTTTCGTACATCCGTATTTTTCTCTATCCCCTATCAAATTATCGTCATAGAATTACTTGCCACAATCCAGATTCGCCGCACCAAACCCCTCCGGTAAAAATTCCTGCAAAGTTCTAACTTCATATTCTTCGGTTGATTTGGCTACGATAATCTGAAAGCTTTCCGGCTTGCAAAATTCCATCATAACCTGTCTACAGACACCACATGGATAAGCATACTGTGAAATTTCCATATCCTTCGGGCCACCCACAACAGCGATTGCCTCAAAATCCCTTTTTCCTTCACTGACTGCTTTGAAAAAAGCAGTTCTTTCTGCACAATTCGTCGGGGAATATGCTGCATTCTCGATATTGCATCCGGTATAAATCTGTCCATCAGACGTAAGGAGTGCTGCTCCCACCTGATAATTGGAATAAGGTGAATAGGACGCCTGTCTGGCCTCCAAAGCTTTTTGGATTAACAGCTTGATTGTATGTTGTTCTAACATAATAACAATCCATCCCCTTTAAAGATTTTGGTATTCAATTTTTACAATTAGTTGAATCTAAATTTAATATTATGTTTAATCTTTTTTTAATTTTGTAGTATTCTCGCTTTGATGATTATTTTTGCAAGTTTTACATCATTTTATCAAATCAGACTTGCAAATTTTGTAATGGAATCCGTTAAAAGCTTCTCAAACTTAGGCGCTACGGCATTTGCAGCTTCCTGCACTTCTTCATGCGTTAACGGTGCAGCGTTCATTCCTGCCGCTAAATTGCTAACACAGGATACTCCACAGATTTTCATACCCATATGATTTGCTGCAATTGCTTCCACAACTGTACTCATACCAACGGCACTTGCTCCTAACATATGGAGCATCTGAATTTCCGCCGGGGATTCAAAAGATGGGCCGGTAAGCTGTGCATATACCCCTTCAAAAAGTTCTATATCATTCTCTTTTGCCGTTGAACGGATGATTTCCTGTAAATCTTCATCATAGACATGTGTCATATCCGGGAATCTGGTTCCCAGTTCATCAATATTCGGTCCAATCAATGGATTGGGTGCGAAACAGGAAATGTGGTCTTTAATCAACATCAGACTGCCTGCATGGAAGCTTGGATTAATGCCGCCGGATGCATTGGTTAAAAACAAAATCTTTGCACCCATCATTTTCATTAACCGAGTCGGCAGAACCACATCCGTAATTGGATACCCCTCATAATAATGCACTCTTCCCTGCATTAAAACGACTGCTACTTTATTAATATACCCAAAAATAAATGTACCGGCATGTCCGGGTACCGTTGAAACCGGGAACCCTTCGATTTCTGAATACGGCAATTCCGCTACCACATCCACTGTTCTTGCGAAGTTTCCAAGACCAGAACCGAGAACAACCGCTACATCCGGCTTAAAATCTATTTTCTCCCGATAACACTCATAACATTTTAATAATTTTTCATATACTTGACTCATATTTTTGCCCTCCATATCCGTTTTCATTTAGTATACCATTTTATAGCATAAGAAAAAAGAGATATCTTATAAAATATCACTAAGACATCTCTAAATTTCTCGTATATTACATCTGTTATTAAATAATAATGCACACCATTCCACCGTTACTGTCATTTACAATCTTCTGCATGGTTTCCTGCAATTTAACCTGACTTTCTTCATTTATCATGGCAATTTTGCTAGTAATTCCGTCATTTACGAGCTGTTCGACCGTTTTTCCGAAGATATTTGTCTCCCAGATGCCATCATCACTGGTTCCTGTATCCGAAATATATTCAATTAAATCCTTTGCCTGTTCTTCAGTACCGACAATCGGTGAAATTTCTGTTTCGATACTAGCCTTAATCAAATGGATGCTCGGACTTTCTGCTTTGATTTTTACACCGTACTTATTTCCTTGTTTAATTACTTCCGGTTTCTCCAGAACAATTTCTTCTTTATCAGGCATAACAACGCCATATCCCTTGTAACGTGCCGACTCCATTGCGTGCAATACCTTCGTGTATTCCCGTTTCATTTTTGCCATTTCTTTTAAAGTCGATAGCATCTGGTATTCACTGGTAATGTTTTCTCCGACCAGTTCACTTATCATTTCATAATAATAAGTATCATCCAGATCCAAAATAATCTTTACGCTACCCTCCGACATATCAATGCCATCCAACTTGCATTTTTTGATATACTCACTTTCCAGATTGAAATCAGCGTTCGTAATATCTCTTACGTTTGTCAAACTTCCCATCAGCTTCTTAATCCGGCTGATAATATCCTGCTTCATTTTATGGTCATAGGAAAGCATTTCCACCCATTTCGGCATATAAAATTCAATCATGGTCAAAGGGAATTCATATAAAATATTTTCCATAATGTGATTTATGTCTTCTTTTTTCAATTGTTCACAATTTACCGGCATGACTGTAACACCGTACTTATCATGAATATCATCTGCCATCTGTCTTGTTTCTTCTGCATAAGGCCTTGCAGAATTTAACAGCACCAGGAACGGCTTATGGATTTCCTGCAATTCCCGGATAGTTCGTTCCTCTGCTTCTAAAAAACTGCTTCTGGGCAGTTCACCAAAGCTTCCGTCACAGGTAATGACAACACCGATAGTGGAATGATCCTTAATTACCTTCCGGGTTCCGATTTCTGCCGCTTTGGTAAACGGAATCTCTTCTCCCGACCAAGGTGTTTTTACCATCCGTTCCGTATCCGCTTCCATATGTCCAGTTGCGCCGTCCACCATATAGCCGACACAATCTATCAGTCGTACCTTGACATCAATATCGGTGCCAAGCTGAATGCGCGCCGCCTCTTTCGGTATAAACTTCGGTTCAGTTGTGGTTATGGTTTTACCACCTGCACTTTGCGGCAGTTCATCCTTGGCCCTCTCCTTTTCGTGTTCATTTTCCATATATGGCAGCACCAACAAATCCATAAATCTTTTGATAAAAGTCGATTTCCCGGTACGCACCGGACCTACCACACCTATGTAGATTTCTCCGCCGGTTCTATCCTGTATGTCCTTGTATACCGCATATTCGTTTCTGTTATTTATTTCCATAAATATACCCCTTCCATACTTACTAAAATGTATGTGAAGGGGTGTACTTTTATGACTGGGAAATATTTTCTTACTCTGTCAGCTTATGAAAAATAATGCAGTTTGGCTGCGGAACCTTCAATTCCTTACCATTCATAACGAGCAGCCCTTTCTTTAAATCTACGGTAAAGAAAGTCATGGTATTAGACTCATGGTTTAAAGAAACCAGATGTCTGTTATCCGGAAACAGGTTTGCATCCTTCGGATAATCGCCGCTGACCGGAAGACAGAATATTTTCTCTAACATACCGGTCTTACCATCAATCCGGTAAACTACCGCGCTGTTATCTCCCGCATTGGAGCTTACCAGATATTTAAAATCTGTAGAGATATTTAGTGCACTGGCTGCTGAACCGCCTGCATGATAATCGTTTAAAGTGGAAATGGTCTGGATTTTCTCAAACTCCGGATTATCGTTTATTTCCTCATATTTGTAAACATCGATATAATTTTTTAATTCATGCACAATATATAAGAATTTTCCATCCTTGGAAAACTTCAGATGTCTTGGTGCAGACTCCTGCTCACTTCGAATGATATCAATCGGTTTCAGTTTTCCGCTCGTATGATCAAGGCGGTAAACGTTCACATGATCCATACCAAGATCCGCCGCACATAAATACTTATTATCTCTTGTCATTTTCACACAGTTGATATGCGGTCTGAAATTTCGCTCTGCAATACTTCCTAATCCTTTGTGGTATATCTCATCGGTAATCGGGCCGATACCGCCATCCTCCCGCAAACGGAGTACCGTAATCTTACCATCATGGTAGCCACCGACAAAAAGGAATTTATCATCATAGTCAGTAGAAAGATAGCATCCTCTCATACCATTGATGCTTCCTTCATTGATAACTTCCAAGTCACCATTTTTTAAAATCCTATATGCCTCCACTCCGAAATCTGTAATGGAATATAAGAATTTCTGATTATGGGATATACTGATATAGGAAGAATTCGTAATCTCCACCTGATTTTTCTCTGTCATTCTTCCGTTTTTCATATCAACATCATAAATGCGAATACCGTAATTATCTTGATTTCCTATTGTATAAGTAGAAACATATGCTACATATTTTTCCTGTTCCATGACTGTTGCCTCCATTCACTTATCAGCTTGATTTTATCATAAAATCTCTTGTTTGTTAATTACTTTTTCATGCAAAAAAATACATCTTCTGTACTTTTCGAACTTTTTACATACTTTTTTCATAAATACTGTTGACATAGCACGACAATTTTGTATAATGAGTAACAGTGTTTGTTTAGTGTTAGTAAACTTGAAGTTTATTATCACTGAATTGTTTCAATTTGACTTTGTTGTATTTTACATACAGGTAAAAGAAAGGACCGGAGCAACTATGGATTCTGCCAGCAAAATGGAAATCGGCAGTAAAATTAAGGGATTGCGAATCAAAAAAGGGTTAACGCAGGAAGAACTTGCCGACCGCTGTGAACTCTCCAAAGGATTTATCAGCCAGTTGGAAAACGATGTAACCTCCCCTTCCATTGCTACCCTGATTGATATTCTGCAATGCCTCGGCACTGATTTACCACACTTTTTTAATGATAATAAGGATGACCAGATTGTATTCGGTGCCACTGATTACTTCGAAAAAATAGATTCTGAATTACATAACAAGATCGAATGGATTATTCCAAATGCCCAGAAAAACGAAATGGAACCGATTCGTGTTACATTAGAGGCAGGCGGTTCAACCTATCCGGATCTACCCCATGAAGGAGAAGAATTCGGCTATGTTTTATCCGGAACCATCTATATTGTAATAGGTGATAAAACCGCCAAAGCCAAAAAAGGCGAATCCTTCTATTTCAGACCGGATTCACGACACTATATCAAAGCAGGCGAAAAGGCCGGTGCATCCTTTATCTGGATCAGCACCCCGCCAAACTTTTAATTTTAATAAAAACGGAGGGCTTTCCCATGCAGAAAGAATTGATTAAATTAGAGCATATTTCCAAATCCTTTGACGGCGAAATGGTTTTGGATGACCTAAATCTGAATATTCAGGAAAATGAATTTGTTACCCTGCTTGGTCCGAGTGGTTGCGGCAAAACCACAACACTTCGTATTCTTGGTGGTTTTGTAAATCCGGATACGGGACGTGTCATTTTTGATGACAAGGATATTACCAAAATTCCCCCTAACAAAAGACAATTAAATACCGTATTCCAGAAGTATGCTCTCTTTACGCATATGACAATCGCGGATAATATTGCTTTCGGCCTGAAAATCAAAAATAAGCCCAAAAGCTATATTGACGATAAAATTAAATATGCTTTAAAGCTTGTTAATCTGGAGGGCTATGAGAAACGTATGCCGGACTCTTTAAGTGGCGGTCAGCAACAGCGTATTGCCATTGCAAGAGCCATTGTAAACGAGCCAAAGGTACTTTTGCTGGATGAGCCGCTTGGAGCCTTGGACTTAAAGCTCCGTCAGGAAATGCAGTATGAACTTATCCGTATGAAAAACGAACTCGGTATTACTTTTATCTACGTTACGCATGACCAGGAAGAAGCCTTGACGATGTCTGATAAAATTGTGGTCATGAATCAGGGATATATTCAGCAGATTGGCTCACCCGAAGCAATTTATAACGAGCCGGAAAATGCCTTCGTTGCTGACTTTATCGGAGATTCTAATATTATTGGCGCTACGATGGTTCAGGATAAACTGGTAGAAATTCTGGGCGCTAAATTTGCCTGTGTTGACACCGGATTCGGAACCAACAAGCCGGTGGATGTTGTAATCCGTCCGGAAGATGTAGAACTTGTTGAACCGGAAAATGGCATTATTCAAGGCGTTGTTACACACCTTATTTTCAAGGGTGTCCACTATGAAATGGAAGTTATGGCAAACGGTTATGAATGGCTCGTCCACTCAACCACTCTTTTCCCGGTCGGTAAAGAAGTCGGAATTAAGGTTGATCCATTCAACATTCAGATTATGAATAAGCCGGAATCCGAAGATGAGGAGGCGGTTGCAATTGACATCTAAGAGAAAATTTTTAGCTACTCCCTATGTGTTCTGGTCTGTTTTATTTATTATTGTACCGCTTTGTATGATTTTTTATTACGGACTGACGGATAAAACAGGTGCTTTTACTCTGGAAAATATTGCAGCAATTGCTACTGCCGAGCATTCCAAAGCACTATGGCTTTCCTTATTGTTATCCGTTATCAGCACTATTATATGTTTCTTTCTGGCTTATCCGCTTGCCATGATACTGGCAAACATGAAAGTAAATCAGCACAGCTTTATTATCCTGATTTTTATTCTGCCGATGTGGATGAACTTTCTGTTGCGGACATTAGCCTGGCAGACGCTATTGGAAAAGACCGGTGTTATTAACAGCGTACTCTCCTTTTTCGGGCTTCCGGGGTTAAATATTATCAATACTCCCTATGCCATTATTTTAGGTATGGTATATAATTTTTTACCTTTTATGGTACTGCCGCTTTATAACGCCTTATCCAAAATTGATGAAAACGTTATCAATGCTGCCAAAGACCTTGGGGCTAATAAGATACAGACCTTTTTCCGTATCATTCTGCCACTGTCGGTTCCCGGTATTATCAGCGGGATCACAATGGTATTCGTACCGGCACTGACTACTTTTGTTATCAGTACCCTGCTTGGCGGCAGCAAAATCCTGCTTATCGGAAATGTTATCGAGCAGGAATTCACACAGGCCAGCAACTGGCATTTAGGAAGTGGACTTTCTATCGTATTGATGCTTTTTATTATTATCAACATGATTATTTCCACTGTTTTTGATAAAGATGGGGAGGGAGCCATGCTATGACAAAGATTGCCAAAAGAATATATGTATCGCTCATTTTCCTGTTTCTATATGCTCCGATTGGAACCTTGATTGTGCTTTCTTTTAATGCCAGCAAAACACGTTCCAAATGGGGTGGGTTTACTTTGAAATGGTATGCTTCCCTGGTACGGGACGGCGATATTATGGAAGCACTGGTAAATACACTCTTGATTGCAGTAATATCCTCTCTTGTAGCAACCATTATTGGTACTATTTCCTGTATCGCCATGAGTAATATGAAGCGAAAAACACGTACTGTTTTGATGGGAGTCACCAACATTCCGATGTTAAATGCAGATATCGTAACCGGAATTTCCCTGATGTTACTTTTTATCAGTTTAGGACTGCGGTTCGGCTTTGGTACGATTCTGCTCTCCCATATTACTTTCAACATACCTTATGTTATTTTATGTGTTATGCCGCGGATGAAACAGTTAAATCCAAGCACTTACGAAGCCGCTCTGGATCTGGGTGCTTCCCATTTAACCGCTTTTTTCAAAGTAAAACTCCCGGATTTGATGCCCGGTATCCTCTCCGGCTTTCTGATGGCATTTACCATGTCGTTAGACGATTTTATTATTACCCACTTTACCAAAGGTGCCGGCGTGGATACCTTATCGACCAAGATTTATACAGAAGTCAAAAAGGGAATCAAGCCGGAAATGTATGCACTTTCCACAATTATCTTTTTAACCGTATTAATATTGCTTTTCCTCGTGAATATGGCACCGAATAAGGATAAAAAAGAAATAAAAAATAAGGAGAATAAATCATTATGAAAAAAGTTAAAAGTTTCTGTTATTCTTGCACTTGCCTCTATGGCTCTTATGACAGGCTGCGGTTCTAAAGGCGGCGAAAACGGCCAGGTTATTGTCTATAACTGGGGCGAGTACATTGATCCGGATACCATCACAATGTTTGAAGAAGAAACCGGAATTGAAGTGGTTTATGATGAGTTTGAAACAAATGAAATCATGTATCCAAAGGTAGAATCCGGTGCTGCAGAATACGACGTTGTATGTCCATCCGATTATATGATCAGCAAAATGATTGAAAACGACCTTCTGGCAGAGCTTAATTTTGAGAATATCCCAAATGCAAAGGCAAATATTGGAGAACAGTACTGGGAGCAGTCTAAAGATTTTGATCCGGAAAATAAATACTCCGTTCCTTACTGCTGGGGTACTGTTGGTATTCTGTATAATAAGACAATGGTAGATGAACCGATTACCAGTTGGGCACAGCTTTGGGACGAAAAATATGCAGACAATATCTTAATGCAGGATTCTGTACGAGATGCTTTCATGGTTGCTGAAAAATTAAACGGTTTCTCCATGAATACAGTAGATGAATCCGAACTGCAGATTGCAAAAGAATCCCTGATTGAGCAGAAACCACTTGTCCAAGCCTATGTAATCGACCAGGTACGAGATAAGATGATTGGAAACGAGGCTGCTATCGGTGTTATTTATTCCGGCGAGGCTATTTATACGCAACGCGAAAATCCGGATTTAGAATACGTGATTCCGGAGGAAGGCACAAACGTATGGATTAATTCCTGGGTTGTTCTCAAAAATGCTCCGAACAAGGAGAATGCTGAGAAATTTATTGACTTTATGTGCCGTCCGGATATTGCGCTGAAAAATTTTGAATACATCACCTACTCTACTCCAAACGATGCAGCAAGAGAATTGATTGAGGACGAAGAAATCAAAAACTCCGAAATAGCTTTCCCGGATCTCAGCCAGTACAGCAATCTGGAAACCTTCGTTTATCTCGGAGAAGAAGGCGATGCCCTTTATAACGAATTATGGAAAGAAGTTAAATCTTACTAAAATATGACCAGAACACTTACCTATTCGATTACGACGAATCAAGAAAATATGACTATCGGACAGTTTTTGAAGGCACAGGGATATTCCAGACAGAATATCATTGCCCTCAAAAAACTGCCGGATAGTATTCTGGTAAACGGCAGATGGGAATATGTCACTTATTCCTTAAAAGCAGGCGAACAGCTTACCATCATCATACAGGAGGATGCTTCTTCGGAAAAAATTGTTCCGGTCAAGCTTCCACTCTCCATTATCTATGAAGACGAAGATATGCTTGTGGTAAACAAGCCTGCCAATATGCCAATTCATCCCTCTTTAAATAATTATGAAAATACCTTGGCGAATGCAGTTGCCTACTATTACAAAGAGCAAAATCTGCCCTTTGTTTTTCGTTGTATCAATCGTCTGGACCGGGATACGACAGGCCTGACTATCTTAGCAAAAAATATGCTCAGTGCAGGGATTTTATCTGAAATGATAAGCAGACGGGAAATCAAACGGGAATACCTTGCGCTTGCAGACGGAATTGGCATTTCACCCAAATCCGGTACCATCGATGCTCCCATTGCCCGTATAGACGGCTCAACAATTGAACGGTGTGTCGATTTTGAAAAAGGCGAACGTGCCGTTACCCACTATGAGGTCTTAAACGAATCCGTCAAAAACAATCTTTCTCTAATCAATTTGTGGTTGGAAACCGGACGAACACACCAGATTCGTGTTCATATGAAATATATTGGCCACCCTCTTATCGGGGATTTTCTCTATCATCCCGGAAATACACAAATCAGCCGGCAGGCACTTCATGCCCACCGACTGACCTTACTTCATCCGATTACGAAACAACCGCTTTGTTTTACAGCTCCACTCCCTGACGATATGGAAGCTTTTTTATAAGCCTTCTACTTTAACGACTGAAAAGCACTACTAAGTGCATAAGCAACATCTTCCCTGCACATAGCAAACAGCACAAGATCTCCTCTGCTCTCTACAAGAACTGTTTCTGCGCTGACACATACCCATTTATTAACATCTGCAGTTTCCTGCAATGTCTTTTTTACCGTATCCACATTTTCCGGCTCCACACGTAACAGCACACATTGATATGCAATAGAAGAAATCATTGGTACCGAACAAATTCCCTCTTTATAAGGAATTCCTGTTGTTCCCAAAATATATTCTTCATTCTCCGCATTGATTTCCTCAGAGATATATCCCTGCATCGCTTCTTTCGTTTCTGCATCAATGTCGATTCCGGCATAGATTTCTGCCATAAGATCGGTTAATTCACCCTCAATCGTTACGCTTTTACCATCCTCTTTCTTACCGCAGGATATAAGGCTAAAGGAAAGTGCTAAAATCAGGAACACACTTGCCGCTTGTTTTATTCTGTTGATTTGTTTTATTCTGCTGATTTGTTTTTTCATCGATTCTCTCCTGTTTTTCTCGTCTTCTTTCTTATTTCTCACAAAACTACTTTTATGTCTATTCCTTTAGATGCTCTCGATTTCTCCCGGATATTGAACACCCCACTCTTTCCGCAAGGCATCCATAAGCTCCATGACTTCAACAGTATCTTTATGTGGCATGGATGGACACTCCATCAACCCTTGTCTTATACACTCTATTGTTTCCCTTATTTCGTATTCATATCCGCTGATTTGCTCCGGCATGGAAATAGTTTCAACAAGTGCTCTTTCCTTGTTATAAATTTTTACTTCCAAAGGATTGTTAATATTATCAACAACCATCCAGCCTTCGGAACCATAGAACACACCGTTCCGGTCTGAAAGTCCATAAATTCCGGAGGTCAGAACAGCCATTTTACCATCCTTATAAGAATAAGTTATCATATTCTGCCCATCCACTCCGGTTTCCGTCAGGTGTGCCGTTGATACCGTTTTTGCAATTGCATTTCCAAAATGCATAAGTGCAAAATTAATCGCGTAAACACCCACATCCAAAAGTGCTCCGCCTGCAAGCTCCGGTTTAATAATACGCTCTTTTTCTGCAATCCGATAGTCCAGATTAGCAGTTAACGTTTTTACCTCACCGATTCTGGTTGCAAGTAACTCATTGATGATTTGTCGGGACGGCATATAACGTGTCCAGATGGCTTCTGTCACAAGAACTCCCTTTTTCTCTGCCAGTGAAAAAATCTCTTTTGCCTGTGTGGCATTTACAGTAAATGCTTTCTCGCATAACACATGCTTTCCTGCTTCAATACACATTTTCATATGTTCGTAATGATGAGAATGCGGTGTTGCCACATAAACAAGTTCCACTTCCTTATCAGATATCATCTCCTCATAAGAGCCATAAGCTTTCTGAAATCCATACTTCTTTGCAAAGTTTTCTGCTTTCTCCAGATTTCTGGATGCCACTGCATAACATTCCACCTCCGGCAGCCGGTTCATGGTTGCTGCCAGAACCCCTGCAATATTTCCTGCCCCTAAAATACCAATTTTCATTTCAATACCTCTTTTCTGCCCACATTTTTTTGTGCACGCTTTTTTATGCAAAAAATCCTTCTAAATTTTTTTATTTCTGATGTTCTTTCCTAACCGCTCTTCAAATTGCATATAAAAGTCTTCTTCCGCATATGGCATCTGATAAAAAAGCTGCAGCATTTCCATATTAATCTGCTTAACCGTTTCATCCGTCTTCACCTGTGCAATCTCTTCCTGCAATTTTTTACGATAATAATGCCAGTCAATTAGGAATTTTTCATATCGTTTCAAATCTGGCACATCCAGCCATTTCTTAACCTTGATTTTGGTATGTCCGGCTTTCTGACAAGCATCTTCCAACAAGAAATATTTCATTTCTCCATCATCATAATTTCTTCCAAGTGGAAAAAGACGGCACAATCCGGGACGGAAGGTATGAATACTGCATCTGCCCTGCTCGTTTAAAAAACCGCATCGTTCTGTTTCTCCCTGCATTTTAAGATTCGGTAAAATCAGTCCGTCAACAACCTGTAATTCGATTTTGTCCTGTAGCAGCATTTCAAAGGTGCAATGCAGATTTTTCTCCAGCATAAAAACATCATAAGGATCAAGCACAATCGAATTACCCATTTCGCAGCAACAATCAAAGCATCCCTTACAGTCATTGCATCCGGCTTTCACCATATCATTGCTATCATAAAGTATCTTTTCCATCGTTTCCGTTATCCTTCCATTATTAAAGCAATCATTTGATTAAAATCTAATTTCTTTTGCAAATGAAACATGCTCCGATAATTCAATAAATTTTTTTTCTTATAAAAATGATAAGCAGGTACATTTCTGTCCGTCTGCAAAAATATTTGTGTCATTTCTCTGTTAATAATATATTGCTCCATATCTTTTAAAAATTTTGTTCCGATTCCTAGACCTTGCTTATTTCGAGCAATACAAAACTCGTCAATATAGTATTCCGTTCCGGTATACCAATGTCTGACATGTCCATTATTGTGGAATACCATACAAGGAAAAATAAATAATCATTGATATAATATCAATAAGTAAAATAACCCCAAGCACAATTCCGGCAATTTTCAAACCACACTTAACTTTCGTTTTGTTATCTGGTGTCAATACTTTTTCATTTACTGTATTCATAAAGGTTGCTTTAAAATCAACCGTTTTTTCTGTATTAGGTTCTTTTCCCACTTTGAAACGGTTTGTCTTGAAACATTCAAGCTATTTGCTAATTCTTCTTGCGATAACCCTTTCTGTTTTCTTAACTGATATAATTAGTTTTAAAGTGCATAATACCATCAGAATTTATTTCACTTCCACTCAACGACAAGCCTATAATTCCGTAAAGAACAAAATTCCATGTACCATGTAATCCACATGCAACCCATATGTTTGAACGAATCAACATTAACAACGAAAAAATTATAGATATAAGATATAAATTTATTATACCAATAACAGCATATTTTGTCTCGGTTTCGAATAAGGAAAACACATGAGGAAAGGAAAATATGAAACCTATCCACAAACAAATTATATATGTAATATTGCTATTTTCATTTATTCCTACCCAAGAAATCGCTTTGACAAAATAACATAAGCCAATAATGATTACCAGTAAAAATACTGCTATTATACCACCACTGAAATAATCTGTAACTTTTTTCCCATAACCCAAAGACTCTAAATTTCTTTTTTCAACAAGTCTGCAATATAGTATGGTAGTTAATAAAAAAGCAGCAAAACCATAATAAGGAAGCAAGATTCCCAGCCTGCCGGTAGGCATTATTCCATGTAGCGGATCATATTCCATTGTACATAACAATCCAATTATTATTACCTCACCGATGATAGCCGCAATACAAACGGACTAAGATTTTTAAAAATAGTTTCTTTCTTCATAAATATATCCTCCAAGTGTTTTGATGAATATATTGTATAATCGAAACTACCTAAAGCCCACCAATTACACTCTGCAATCTGTCAACACCAGCAAACAATCGTGTTAAGGCTCATTGCAACATGCCAAAACAATTCCTTTTCTCTATATATTTTTTAATTAAATAGCCATTCTGCAATATCGATTACTTGAATTCCTTCAATATCATATTGTGGGTTTCTTGTTCTTGCTAGCAACAGCTTAGGATATGCGTCCTTCATTGCTCTAAGTGGCTCGAGCTCTCTTCCTAATGTTTTGGAATCAGAAATATTGTCTGAGACTTGAATATATATTTTCTCACTTTGTTTCATAGCTACAAAGTCAATTTCCTTTTTATAAAGTGCTCCCACATAAATATCATAACCTCGTCTAAGTAATTCA
>JAQXTA010000062.1 GCA_029219245.1 Lachnospiraceae bacterium
GGAGAATTTCTGTGTGAAATGGAAAGAGACGGAAGAAATGCTGTCTTATCTGGATGTTCTGGTAGACGGGGAATTTGTGGAGAAATTGAAGGATATCAGTCTGCGTTTTCGAGGTTCTTCCAATCAGAGAATTATTGATATCAAAAAATCCATGCAGACAGGCGATATTGTTCTGTGGACAGATGAAAATTAAAAAGGAGAGAGAAGGTTTCTTACGGTATCCTGTTTGAGGACACCGCACAGAAATCTTTTTTTGATGTAAGTCAGAATTGCTTGTTTACGAGTATTTATTGGCTTTCTTATAGCAATGTTCTGCTGTCTGAATAATTTTATAAAAGCCCATGGCAATGGCACACAGAATCATAATAGAGGTAATGACCATATTTAATTGAAATACCTGAGAACCATAGATAATCAGATAGCCAAGTCCCTGCCTTGCTGCAAGAAATTCCCCGATGATGACACCTACCAAAGAAAGGCCGATATTGACCTTCATATTGCTTAATATGAGAGGAACAGAGCTTGGAAGAATGACCTTAAACAGTGCATCCTTACGATTTCCACCCAGTGTATAGATGAGCTTTAGCATATCTTCATCGGCCTGACAAAATCCGGTGTATAAGCTGATAATGGAGCCGAAAACGGCAACGGAAATACCGGCAACGATAATGGTCTTGGAACCGGTTCCCAGCCAGACAATCAACAGAGGGGCTAAAGCGGATTTGGGCAGAGAATTGAGAACAACCAGATATGGTTCCAGTATTTCGGACAGGCTGTTTTTATACCAAAGCAGAGTAGCAAAAAATAGACTGAAAACAGTAACCAGAAGGAAGCTGACAATGGTTTCCAATAAAGTAATGCCGGTATGCTTGAAGAAGGAGTAATCGAGTATCATCCGGTATAAATATTGCAGGATGGCAGTCGGAGAACTAAAAAAGAAAATATCAACATAACCGGATCTTGTGGTATATTCCCAGAGAACAAGGAAGGAAAGAAGCAGCAAAAGACGGGCAAACGTGATACGATGGTGATGCTTTCTATGCGCAAGGATAAAGGCTTGCTGATTGGTTAAGTTATTTGGCTTGGCTTTCTGAAAGATCATCGGATAACTCCTTCCACAAAAGATTGAAATAAGTTTGATAGACCGGCGTTGTACGGATTGCCAGAGGATAACGCCGGTCTATGTCAAAATGAATAGGCAACTCAAATTTCACTGTAGCAGGTCTTTTGGATAAAACAAGAACTCTGTCGGCAAGTGTAATAGCTTCTGATAAGTCGTGTGTAATTAAAACAGCGGTTTTACCGGTGCTTCGTATGATGTTACCGATATCGGCAGATACGGTTAGGCGTGTCTGAAAGTCCAGGGCACTGAAGGGTTCGTCTAGAAGAAGTAAGTCTGGTCTGATTGCCATGGTACGGATTAATGCGGCACGCTGACGCATACCACCGGATAACTCGGAAGGTTTTTTATCCTTGAAGGAATACAGCCCATAATCTTTCAAAAGCTGTAATACATAGTCGGTATTTTCTTTGGTTACCGCTTTGTTTAATTCCAGTCCCAGGATAACATTCCGGTAAATGGTTCTCCATTCAAAAAGATGGTCATGCTGTAGCATATAACCGATTGTGGAAGCAGAACCGAAGGAAAGGGAACCGCTTTCCGGATGAAGCAAACCGGCGATGATTGAGAGAAGCGTAGATTTGCCGCAACCGCTTGGACCGACAATTGCAAGAAATTCGCCTTCTTTTACCTGAAACGAGATTTCGGATAAAGCAGGTGTTTCACTTTTTAAATTATGATAAGAGTAAGAGATATTTTGTAACGATAAAATAGGCTGCATTCTGTCATCGCTCCCATTGTTTATATGATATTTTATGTAAAAATAAAAAATATGTGTTTATCGGGACAGGAATTGCGATAAAAAGAGCGGTTTTGATTGAAATAAACCGTTTTTTGTGTTATCATCAAATTTAGATTTAATAAACTGGAGGTTTATGACATGGCACAGCTTTGGGGCGGCCGTTTCACAAAGGAAACGGACAAGCTTGTATATAATTTTAATGCATCCATTTCTTTTGATCAGAAGTTTTATAAACAGGATATAGAAGGAAGCATTGCACATGTTGTTATGCTGGAAAAACAGGGGATTCTCACAAAAGAGGAGAAGGATGCCATTGTAAAAGGCTTAACCGGAATAAGACAGGATGTAGAAAACGGTACGCTTTCGATTACAGAAGAGTATGAAGACATTCACAGTTTTGTAGAAGCCAATCTGATTGAACGGATTGGTGATGCCGGAAAGAAACTTCACACCGGAAGAAGCCGTAACGATCAGGTGGCTTTGGATATGAGGATGTATGTAAGAGCAGAAGTTCTTTCGGTGGATGTGTTAGTGAAGGAACTGCTTACTACGTTACTTCGGATTATGGAAGAAAATACGGAAACTTATATGCCGGGATTTACCCATTTGCAGAAAGCGCAGCCGGTCACGCTGGCACATCATATTGGTGCGTACTTTGAAATGTTTAAAAGAGACAGGCTTCGTCTGAAGGATATATATCATCGTATGAATTATTGCCCGCTCGGTGCCGGTGCACTGGCCGGAACGACTTATCCGTTAGACAGACATTATACGGCATCATTACTTGGTTTTGAGGGACCGACGTTAAATAGTATGGATTCCGTATCGGATCGAGATTATCTGATAGAATTTTTATCGGCATTGTCTACGATTATGATGCACCTTAGCAGATTTTGCGAGGAAATCATTATTTGGAATTCCAATGAATATCGTTTCGTGGAAATTGATGATGCCTATTCTACCGGAAGCAGCATTATGCCCCAGAAGAAAAATCCGGATATTGCGGAGCTTGTAAGAGGCAAGACAGGAAGGGTATACGGAGCACTGATATCGATTCTGACAACCATGAAGGGAATTCCACTTGCCTATAACAAGGATATGCAGGAAGATAAGGAACTCACTTTTGATGCAATTGATACGGTGAAAGGCTGTCTGGCATTGTTTGAGGGTATGATTCGTACCATGAAATTTAATAAACCGGTTATGGAAAAAAGTGCCATGATGGGCTTTACCAATGCAACGGATGCTGCAGATTATCTTGTTTTAAAAGGTGTACCTTTCCGGGATGCGCATAGCATTATTGGAAAACTGGTATTGTATTGTATCGAGAAAAAATGCAGTATTGATGATTTGACAATGGATGAACTGAAGCATATCAGTCCGGTATTTGAGGAAGATGTTTACGAAGCCATCAGCTTAAAGACTTGTGTGGAGAAAAGGCTGACGGTGGGAGCACCCGGACCGGAAGCAGTGCGTAAGGTAATTCAGATAGAAAAAGAATATCTTGCCAGCGACTGGCAGAATGAGGAGGAGAAAAAGGATTATGAGTGAAAAATTGAAAGTAGGGATTTTAGGTGGAACCGGTATGGTTGGACAGAGATTTATCTCTCTTCTGGAAAACCATCCATGGTTTGAGGTAACGACGATTGCAGCAAGTCCGCGTTCCGCAGGAAAAACTTATGAAGAGGCAGTAGGTGATCGTTGGAAAATGACAACACCTATGCCGGAAGCAGTGAAAAAGATTGTAGTTTTAAATGTAAATGAAGTAGAAAAGGTTGCTTCTGAGGTAGATTTCGTATTTTCAGCGGTGGATATGACCAAAGAAGAAATTAAAAAGATAGAAGAAGCATATGCGAAAACAGAAACACCTGTTGTTTCCAATAACAGTGCACACAGATGGACACCGGACGTACCGATGGTAGTGCCGGAAATCAATCCGGAGCATTTTGATGTTATTGAGTCTCAGAAAAAACGTCTGGGAACAACAAGAGGATTTATTGCAGTAAAGCCAAACTGCTCCATCCAGAGTTACGCACCGGTACTTACCGCATGGAAGGAATTTGAACCGTATGAAGTAGTAGCAACAACTTATCAGGCAATTTCTGGAGCCGGAAAAACTTTTAAAGATTGGCCGGAGATGGTAGAAAATGTCATTCCATATATTGGTGGAGAAGAAGAGAAGAGTGAAAAAGAGCCACTCAGAATCTGGGGTAAGGTAGAAAATGGAGAAATTGTTCCGGCAACTTCACCGGTAATTACATGCCAGTGCCTTCGCGTGCCGGTATTAAACGGACATACTGCTGCAGTTTTTGTGAAATTCAGAAAGAAACCAACCAAAGAGCAGTTAATTGAAAAGCTGGTAAACTTTAAAGGTCTTCCGCAGGAGTTAGATCTTCCGAGTGCACCGAAGCAGTTTATTCAATATATGGAAGAGGATAACCGTCCGCAGGTAAAACTGGATGTGGATTTTGAAAATGGTATGGGAATCAGCGTTGGACGTATCAGAGAAGACAGTGTTTATGACTGGAAATTTATTGGTCTTTCCCATAATACGGTACGTGGTGCTGCAGGTGGTGCAGTGCTTTGCGCAGAAACCTTAAAAGCAAAGGGTTATATTACAAAGAAGTAAAAAGCGGGTTAAAACGTATAACAGATTGCAAACTAAAATACAGAAGGTAAGGATACTGCCAATTGGGGAACTGGCAGTATAAGGGGTGTGCATATGAGTGATTTGGGGTATCAGTTGGATTTGCTGAGTGCCATGAATAAGAAGTTGCAAAGGGATGAAAAGATGCTTCGCTTAATCTGTGAGACATCCAACAGTGCTTTCCTTTATTATAATTTTGAGGAAGGCACTGTGCAGACCATTGCAAATTGGGACTACTTTTTTGATTTCAAAGTTACTAACAAGATGGATTTTACAAGATTTTATGAATGTGTGGAGGAAAAGTATGTTTCGCCGCTGCGGGAAGCTCTTTTTATTGAGAAAAGAGGGATAAAGTCTACCAACATCGATGTTAAGATGAAAGAAAGCAAAATGTGGGTAGAGGTGGAAACGAACATTGTTTACAATGAACAGGGACATCCTACCGACAAAATTATCCGTTTTAAGGATGTGACTAAGTTTAATTCACAAAATGATGAATTAACTTATATGGCATATTATGATATTTTAACGGGTTTGTATAACCGGAATTATTTTGTAAGACTTCTTGGTGAATTTGTAAGACGTGCCAAAGAAGAGCAGGAAACCATAGCAGTTATGTTTATTGATCTGGATGACTTCCGCAAGATGAATGATGGACTTGGTATTATCATCGGAGACGAGATTGTACAGGTTTTTGGACAGTTTTTAACGGATTTCTCAAGTGAAAATGTTATTGTTTCCCATTTTAACAGTGATATTTATTGCATTGGTATCTATAATCCATGCGGAAACCGCAGTGTGGATACCATTTATAAGAAGATATATGAAAGACTGGAGAAACCATTCCGTCTCAGCAACGGGCAGGAATTGAAATTATCGGTTAGTGTCGGGGTTGCAGAATATCCGGAAGCGGCCTCTAATACACTGGAGTTAATTAATTGTGCCGAAATCGTAATGTTTAAGGCAAAATCTTCTGGAAAAGGTAAAATTCAATATTTTGATGGTTCTATTCTGGAAGATTTCTTACAAAATGTTTCGATTGAAACGAAATTAAAAGAGGCTGTTTTTTCACAGAATTTTATAATGCATTTTCAACCACAGTTCCATACAACCGATAAGATGCTACGGGGTGTGGAAGCACTGATTCGCTGGAAGGATGAAACCGGTAAAATGATACGACCGGATGTTTTTATTCCTATTGCAGAAAAAAATGGTACGATTGTTCCAATCGGAACATGGGTTATGGAAGAAAGTGTCAGGATATATGCAGGCTGGAAGAAAAAATATCATTATCCGTTGATTTTGTCTTTGAACGTTTCTGCGATTCAGTATAAACAGCCGGATTTTATTGATAAGGTAGTGCAGATTCTGGAAAAATATGATGTATCTCCGTCTGAAATCGAACTGGAAATTACAGAATCTATTTTGATTGATGATTTTAAGGAAATTACGGAGAAGCTTGTGATGTTAAGAGATATCGGCATCAAGATATCGCTGGATGATTTTGGGACAGGTTATTCTTCCCTGTCATATCTGAAAGGTTTACCAATTGACACCTTGAAAATTGATAAGTCCTTTATTGATACGGTTATTACGGATGAAAATACAAGAATCATTACGGAATCCATTATATATATGGTCAAGAAATTAGGATATGAAACAATTGCAGAAGGCGTAGAAACACAGGAACAGTTTGATTATCTGTATGAAATTGATTGTGATAATATACAGGGGTATTATTTGGGAAAACCAATGCCTCCGGAAGAAATTGAGACATTTATTCGAGAAGCAATTTCATAGATTTGGGGGATTCTATGTTTATCGGTAGAGCATCAGAATTACAATATCTGAATAATTATTATAAACGGGACGGCAGTCAGCTTCTGGTTGTATACGGACAAAAATATATCGGTAAAACAACTCTGTTGAAAGAGTTCGTGCAGGATAAGCCAAGTCATTATTATCTTGCAAGACCATGCTCCGAGCGCGAGCATATTTATCAGTGGGGAACGCAGGCAGGTTTTGAATATTCCGGGAAAACAGTATTCCCGGACTTCTATGATATTTTAGAAAACATTTCGGAAGAAAGTGCTGGAAAGAAAGTTATTCTTATTGATGAATTCCAGAATATTGTAAAGGTCAGTGAGTCTTTTATGAAGGAGCTGGTACGTTTCCTGCATAATCGGACAGAGTTAGAAGATGTGATGATTATTCTGTGCAGTTCTTCTATTGGATGGATTGAAAACAGCATGATTACCAAAATCGGAGAAGCTGCTTATGAATTGTCGGGGCTTCTGAAAGTCAGAGAACTTTCTTTTGAAAATCTTGTTATGAGGTTCCCGAATTTCCGAATTGAGGAATGCGTGGAGGCATATGCTGTATTAGGTGGGATTCCGGGCTTGTGGAATCAGTTTGATGATAAGCTGACGATACAGCAGAACATTTGCCGTAATATTCTGAATCCGGACAGTTTTCTTTTTGAAGAAGGCGAACGGATGGTGACGGAACAGCTTCGGGAAACCAGTGTATATAATACGATACTGGCATCCATTGCTGCCGGAAAACATAAACTGAATGATTTGTATCTCCATACGGAGTTCTCACGGGCCAAAATCAGTGTCTATCTGAAAAATTTGATGGAACTGGAATTGGTGGAAAAGGTATTTTCCTACGATACTGCCGGAAAAGAAAATGTGCAGAAAGGAATATACCGCATTATTCATCCATTTGTTAATTTTTATTTTACTTATATGTATCCGCATATGAGTGCTTTACAGACGCTTTCGGTGGGAGAATATTATAATGTATATATTTATCCTTACTTCAAGTCTTATGTAGCAGAATGCTTTAAAGGAGTCTGCAGACAGCATTTGGAGAAATGGAATGAGAGAGGAAAACTGCCTATTCAATTTGAAGATGTTGGTGAGTGGGTTGGCAAGGCAGGAACGATTGATGTGATTGCACAGGATGAAGAAGGAAGAACCTTAATTGCACTTTGCAATTGGGAAAAGCCGATGATGACTTATGCAGATTATGAATGGATTCTGTCCTGTGCTAAGAAAGCCAAAATTAAAGCAGATTATATTTATTTGTATACAGCAACCGGATTTGATGAGAAACTGAATCTGGAAGCAAAGGTAAAATCCAATCTGAAGCTGATACAGATTTCGGATATATAACGGGGAGTTTATGGGAAAAAATTTGTTTATTGCAGAAAAGCCGAGTGTTGCAAAAGAGTTTGCAAAGGCTTTGAAATACCGTATGAGTACAAAGGATGGCTATCTTGAGTCACAAGAGGCAGTTGTTACATGGTGTGTCGGTCATCTGGTTACCATGAGTTATCCGGAAGCATATGATGAAAAGTATAAGAAATGGTCTTTGGATATGATTCCGTTTATACCGGAAGAATTTAAGTATGAAGTGATTGACAGTGTTAAAAAACAGTTTACGATTGTAAGCGGACTCTTAAACCGCGAGGATGTAGATACGATTTATGTCTGTACGGACTCGGGGCGGGAAGGAGAGTACATATACCGGCTTGTGGAACAGCAGGCGAAGGTAAAAAATAAGGTCAGGAAAAGAGTATGGATTGATTCCCAGACAGAAGAAGAAATCCTCCGGGGAATCAGGGAAGCAAAAGATTTGTCTGCTTATGATAACCTTAGCAATGCAGCGTATCTGAGGGCTAAGGAAGATTATTTGATGGGTATTAATTTTTCCAGGGCACTTACCCTGAAGTATGGTTATCCTGTCAAGACTTTTTTAAAGGCAGACCGGGCTGTCATATCAGTCGGCAGAGTAATGACCTGTGTACTGGGAATGGTGGTAAACAGAGAACGGGAAATCCGGGAATTTGTGAAGATACCGTTTTATCGTTTGCTTGCAGGTATTAACATTGAAGGAAAAAAGTGTGATTGTGAGTGGAAAGCTGTTGAAGGATCAAAATATTATGCATCCCCACTGCTTTATAAAGATAACGGTTTTTTGGAAAAAAAGACAGCAGAGGAATTTATCGATTTTTTCTCGGAAGAACCGGTGGCAGTTCCAAGAATAGAAAAAATAGAGAAAAAGAAAGAAACGAAAAATCCTCCGCTTTTATATAACCTTGCGGAACTCCAGAATGATTGTTCCAAATTATTTAAAATCAGTCCGGATGAGACTTTACGGATTGCACAGGAGCTTTATGAGAAAAAACTGACAACTTATCCGAGAACGGATGCCAGAGTACTTTCTACAGCGGTAGCCAAGGAAATATCCAAAAATATCAACGGATTAAGACAATATGAAATCGTCCGGGAACTGGCAGAAGAAGTGTTAAAAGGCGGCAGTTATAAAACAATTGCCAAAACAAGATATGTCAATGACAAACAGATTACCGATCATTATGCGATTATTCCAACCGGACAGGGACTTGGAAGCTTAAACGGTTTAAGTCCCACTTCGGCGAAGGTTTATGAGTGTATTGTCAGAAGATTTTTAAGTATTTTTTATCCCGCCGCAGTATATCAGAAAATTGGTCTAACGATTGAAATGAAAGGAGAATTCTTTTTTTCCAACTTCAAGGTATTATCGGAAAGCGGTTACCTGAAAGTGGCACAATATTCTTTTACCAAAAAGAAGCAGGATAAAGATGAGGATGAAAAGAAGGATAACGAGGAAGAAAACGGGCAGGAGGAGGCATGTGATGTTTCTTTTATGGAAGTATTAAAGAATCTGAAAAAAGGAACAGAGCTTACCTTACAGTCTCTTTTTATCAAAGAAGGGGAAACTTCTCCGCCAAAGCGTTATAATTCAGGAACCATGATCCTGACGATGGAAAATGCAGGACAATTTATCGAGGACGAAGAGTTGCGTGCACAAATTAAGGGAAGTGGAATTGGAACCTCAGCAACAAGAGCAGAAATATTAAAGAAGCTTGTCAATATCAAGTATCTGGCCTTGAATAAGAAAACACAGATTATTACACCGACTCTTTTGGGAGAAATGATTTATGAAGTGGTGGCAGGTTCGATTAAACCACTTTTGGATCCCAGACTTACTGCAAGCTGGGAAAAGGGATTAACGATGGTGGCAGACGGTTCCATTTCGGCGGATGAATATATGACGAAATTAGATGATTTTGTTACCAGAAGAACCAATATGGTGAAGCAGATGAACAACCAGTCGGCGCTCAATTCAAGATTCCGATATGCTTCGCAGTTTTATAAGAAATAGATGCTGTATGACAATAAAAGGGAGAACAGAAGGAAAGGAATGAAAGGAAATGTCAGCAGGATTAAAGGATGTAACAATTAGTGAATTGTATACGTTGGAAGAAACAATTGCCAGGGACATCTTTGATGATGTAATATATCCATGGGAAGTACTTCCAAAAATCAGTGACTTTATTATCAGACTTGGTAACAAGTTGCCGGAAGAAAAATATGAAAAACGTGGTGAGAATGTATGGGTAGCAAAATCTGCCAAGGTATATCCGACTGCTTATATTAACGGTCCGGCAATTATTGATGAGGAGGCTGAAATCAGACATTGTGCTTTTATCAGAGGAAATGCGATTGTCGGAAAAGGTGCTGTGGTAGGAAATTCTACCGAATTAAAAAATGTTATTTTATTTAATAAAGTGCAAGTTCCACATTATAATTATGTAGGTGACAGTATTCTTGGTTATAAAGCACATATGGGAGCGGGTTCTATTACCTCGAATGTTAAGAGTGATAAAACGCTGGTAGTTGTAAGAGCAGGGAAAGAAAGCTATGAAACCGGACTTAAGAAATTCGGAGCTATGCTTGGGGATCAGGTAGAAGTTGGCTGCAATTCCGTATTGAATCCGGGCACAATAATCGGAAAATCATCGAATGTATATCCAACCTCTATGGTAAGAGGATTTATTCCTTCCAACAGCATTTATAAGAAGCAGGGAGAAATAGCAGACAAGGAAATTCGGGTACAGTAAATAATGCAATCTGAATAGAAAGTTTTGGGGATAAGAGAAATGTCTACTGATTTAACGATGGAAAATTTTGGTTCCATGATTGATAACATTATCGCGGGAATATGTTTTTTTGAATATGAAAGTGATACCAAGAAATTGACACCTTTCTTTATGAATGAAGGGCTTTTTCGTATGCTTGGTTATTCCAGAGTGGAAGGAATCAGATATCTGAAGGATATCAGACGAAGCGTGATACCGGATGACCTTCCGATTCTGGAACAGGGAATCGAAGATGCTTTAAAGGATGATGGCTCCGTTGAAATTGAATTCCGTACCGTAACCGGAAGTGGAAGTTTACGATGGCTTCAGGTAAGAGGAAATCTCTATGCAAGAGAGGGTAAAAAGTATATTCTGGTAACGGTTATTCAGGATATCACAGAGAAGAAGAGCATTGAAGAAGAACTTCATATGCAGGCAGAACGATTACATATTTTATCAGAAGCGGAAGGCGAAAAAATCATTGACTATAATGCCAAGACCGATGTTATGACAATTCGTTCTTCTCATGATTATGGTCAAAAAGGAGAAGCGATTCTTGGAGATTATCTGCAGCAGTTTCGGGATGATGAAATTTTTGAAGAGGATAGAGAGTATTATCATGATGCTTTTTTGGGTCTTTTAAAATCTCCGAAACATGATACGATTGAATTCCGGACAAAACGATTTGAAAGTGATTATACATGGTATCAGGCAAACTTGACTTCGCTTCTTGGCAGTGAGGGTTATGTTACAAGAATTGTAGGACGTTTAATCAATATTCATGAGAAAAAGCTAAAGGAAATTGACTTGCTGTTGCGTGCGGAAAAAGATGCACTGACCGGATTATACAACAAAGGGGCAACTTTACAGTTAATTGAGAATGCTATCGAAGAAGAGAAGATTAATAATACAATAAATGCTTTGATGATTATTGACCTTGATAATTTTAAAGAAGTCAATGATACTCTCGGACATGCACAGGGGGATAAAGTTCTGATTGATACGGCTAATGCATTAAGTGAGATTTTCAAAGGCGGAGATGTCGTCGGAAGAATCGGCGGTGACGAGTTTGTTGTATTTATGCGAAACATAAACTCGATATCCAATGCTGATATTCTTGCATCCAAGATAGTGAATAAGGTGGATTTCCATCTTCCGACGGAGGAAAAGGAAATTCATGTGACCTGTAGTATTGGTATTGCCATTTTCCCGTATCATGGATCAAATTATGAGGAACTGTTTAATAAGGCAGACAAAGCCGTTTATACGGCAAAAGCAAATGGTAAAAACGGTTACCGCATTTATGATGCAGCTACGACGATGGCTTATCATGCAACCAGAAAGAATACAGGGTATAATGCGGAAAAGGGAATGGAAATCACACGTAATATTGAGGATATGGTCATGCAGATTCTCTATGATGATAAGGTGATGGAATCCGCTTTGAAGTCCGCGATTGAATTGATGACAGTACACTATAAGTTTCACAGGGGCTATATCTGCGACAAAGAACAGGAAGGTCTTCCGATACAGTTTTCAACTTCCGGTTATGAGCTTGGGAAAGAAAGTAAGGAGCATTATGAACTGCGTAAAGTCGTAAGTGAAACACTGTTTGAATCCTTTAAGAACTTTTCCGTTATTCATGATTACGATGTTTCTGCGGAGGAATTACGGTATTATTTTAATTCAGAGGGAATCAAAAGTATGCTGTATTATCCGCTGACATCCAAAGGCGAGTTTAAAGGAGCTATCATATTAGAAAATCATGAAGTAGTCCAGTTAGAACTGGAGGAGGGTAAGATAGAAGAAATACGGTCCCTTCTTCGTATTTTGGAAGCACATATTTTACAGATTGGTTTGATGGACAGACTGCAGGATTTTGTAACGCATATAGGGTTGTTCGACAATATGGACAACTTCGTCTATATCATTAATACCGATACCTATGAGTTGAGCTTTATCAATAAAAAGGTATTGATGAGTACACCGAATATCCGAATCGGTGATACCTGCTACAAGGCTTTGCAGCATAGGGACGCGCCATGTGAGAATTGTATTTTTAAACATCTGGACAAGAAGGATCCGCATGCACGTCATTCGGAAGAATTGTTTAATTATTCTTTGCGAAGCTGGACAAGGTGTAGTGCAAGCTGGCTGGAATGTAAGGAAGAAAATGCGCTTGGAGTTGTTCAGTGTATAGATATTTCAGAATATTTTATCGGGTAGTTGACTAATTTTCATTTTTCGTGTATATTTTCTTAGATAGATATGCACTTTGATACGTTAAAGTGACGAAACTATTTAGGAGGAAGATATTATGAAAAAGAAAGTAGCATTACTTGCAGCAACAGCTATGACAGTTTCCATGCTTGCTGGATGCGGTTCTACCGAAGAAGCAGCAGAAAGCACAGCAGACAATGCAGCTGCAACAGAAGAAACAACAGAAGAGACAACAGAAGAGACAGATACAACCGAGGAAGCAGCAGAAGATACTGCTGATGCAGCAGCCGATAAGGTTTATAAGATTGGTATCTGCCAGTTGCTGGAGCATCCTGCACTTGATGCAGCAACAGAAGGTTTTCAGGCAGCTTTAGTAGAATTACTTGGAGAAGAAAATGTAACTTTTGACTTACAGAATGCACAGGGTGAGCAGACTAACTGTGCAACAATCTGTACTCAGTTTGTTGCAGATGGAGATGATTTGATTCTTGCAAATGCCACAGCTCCTTTACAGGCTGCAGCAGCTGCAACTAATGAAATTCCGATTCTCGGAACTTCTATTACAGATTATGCAACAGCATTGGATATTGCTGACTGGACTGGTGCAACAGGAACCAACGTATCCGGTACATCCGATCTTGCACCGCTTGAGGAGCAGGAAAATATGTTAGTGGAATTATTCCCGGATGCGAAAAAAGTTGGTATCCTTTACTGTTCGGCAGAACCAAACTCCGTATACCAGGCTCAGCTTTTTGAAAAATATCTGGAAGAAGATGGTATTGAATATGAAGAGTTTACTGCTGCAGATTCCAATGAAATTCAGGCTGTCGTTACAAGCGCATGTGAGAGCAGCGACGTTATCTATATTCCTACCGATAATACTATGGCTGCTAATACAGAAGTTATTAACAATGTATGCCAGCCTGCAGGTGTTCCGGTTGTTGCAGGTGAGGAAGGTATCTGTGCCGGTTGTGGTGTAGCAACCTTATCTATCAGCTACTATGATATCGGATACAAAGCAGGTGAAATGGCTTATGATATCCTCGTAAATGGTGCTGATATTACCACGATGGAAGTAGAATATGCTCCACAGGTAACCAAGAAATACAATGCAACAATCGCAGAAGCATTGGGTGTTGAGATTCCGGCTGATTATGAGGCAATTGCTGAATAATAAAAATATTTTAAAAATATGGGGATGACATATCTGCCATCCCCATATTGATTTTTATGGAGGGTTTACGAATGACTTTATTATTTTCATTATCGCCCATGGCGCTGTTCCGGGCAATGCCGGGAGCACTTGCACAGGGACTTATCTGGGGGATTATGGCAATTGGTGTGTACATAACATTCAGACTGCTTGATTTTGCAGATTTGACAGTAGATGGTTCTTTGGCAACTGGTGGTGCAGTAGCTGTTATGTTGATTCGTGCGGGAGTGAATCCTGCCATTGCGCTTCTTGCAGCTTTTGCGGCAGGTATGGCAGCCGGTTTTGTTACCGGTATGCTGCATACGGCACTTGGGATTCCCGGTATTTTAGCAAGTATTCTGACACAGATTTCTTTATATTCCATTAATCTGGATATTATGGGAAAATCCAATCAGGCGATTAACGTAGACCAGTATCATTTAGTAGTATCTTTGCGGTATATTTCCGGAGATACAGCAACAAAAATCAAATTCTATGGCGGTGTAATCCTTGGATGTCTTGTTTTGGTAGCTATTTTATACCGCTATTTCGGAACCGAACAGGGGCAGGCAATCCGGGCAACAGGATGCAACAAGAGCATGGCAAAAGCACAGGGTATTAATACCAATTTTCACACCGTACTTGCCTTGATGATTTCCAATGGACTTGTTGGTCTTTGTGGTGGTTTGTATGCACAGTATCAGGGGGCGGCTGATGTCAATATGGGACGTGGTGCTATTGTTATCGGTCTTGCAGCCGTTATTATTGGTGAAGTATTATTTGGAAAATTATGTGCAGGAAAGAAATTAGCCTTTGCTTATACAATGATTTCCGTCATTCTGGGAGCAGTTATTTATTATATTGTAATTGCATTCGTACTTTGGCTGAAGATGCCGTCCGATAATATGAAATTATTCTCGGCAATCGTTGTAGCAATCTTCCTTTCCATTCCATATCTGAAAGGAAAATATGGTAAGAAAGGAGTGGCAGCATAATGGCTTACGCATTAGAAATAAAAGAGGTTCACAAAACCTTTAATTCAGGAACAATCAATGAGAAAATTGCTTTGTACGGTTTGAATCTGAATCTGGAGGAAGGTGATTTCGTTACGATTATCGGTGGTAACGGAGCCGGTAAATCCACGATGCTAAATGCAATTGCGGGTGTCTGGCCGATTGATAAGGGATCTATCATTATCGGTGGACAGGATGTGACATCCCTGCCGGAGCATAAACGTGCAAAGTTTTTGGGACGGGTATTTCAGGATCCGATGACCGGAACCGCAGCCACAATGTCTATTGAAGAAAATATGGCACTTGCTGCCCGCCGCGGAAAAAGAAGAACCTTAAAATGGGGTGTGACCAAAGCGGAGAGAGAACAGTTCAAGGAGCAGTTGAAGACACTTGATTTAGGTCTGGAAGACCGTCTTACTTCCAAAGTAGGACTTCTTTCCGGCGGACAAAGACAGGCAGTGACACTGTTGATGGCATCTTTGCAAAAACCGCAATTATTGCTGTTAGATGAGCATACCGCAGCACTTGACCCGAAAACGGCAGCTAAAGTGCTTGCCTTATCGGATAAAATTATTGCAGAGCATCAGCTTACGGCATTGATGGTGACCCATAACATGAAAGATGCGATTGCTCATGGTAACAGACTTATCATGATGCATGAGGGCAGAGTTATTTATGATGTCAGAGGCGAAGAGAAGAAG
Organism: Lachnospiraceae bacterium; assembly: GCA_029219245.1. Classification (GTDB taxonomy): domain Bacteria; phylum Bacillota; class Clostridia; order Lachnospirales; family Lachnospiraceae; genus UBA3282. The sequence goes on from JAQXTA010000062.1 coordinate 15,607, forward strand.
CAGCTTAAAGTATCAGATCTTCTTGCCAAGTTTGAAGAAGTCAGTGGCAGTGAATTTGCAAATGACCGTATGATGCTATCATAAGAATTAAAAAATCCAGTCAATTTTTTCCTATTTCTAAAAAAAATAAGAAAGGACTGGATTTTTTGCCTGTAATATGCGAAAATAAAAATAACGGTTATGACAGAGGACGAAAGAAATCTGTTATCAAATAATTTATACATAATCGAAAGGAGTTATCACATGATTTATTCAAAAGAAGTTGAAGAAATGTGTACTGTAGCACAGGGCGTACATCATGGCTGTGCTCCAATCCCAGAAGAAGCAAAATGGGTTCAGGCAAAAGAAGTAAAAGATATTTCCGGTTTAACACATGGTGTTGGCTGGTGTGCTCCTCAGCAGGGTGCATGTAAGCTGACTCTGAATGTCAAAGAGGGTATCATTCAGGAAGCATTGGTTGAAACAATCGGATGCTCCGGTATGACACATTCCGCTGCTATGGCATCTGAAATTTTACCGGGATTAACCGTTATGGAAGCATTAAATACTGACCTTGTATGTGATGCTATCAATACAGCAATGAGAGAGCTGTTCTTACAGATTGTTTACGGTCGTACACAGTCTGCTTTCTCTGAAGAAGGTCTTCCGGTTGGTGCTGGTCTTGAAGATTTGGGAAAAGGTTTAAGAAGCCAGGTTGGTACTATGTATGGTACTTTGAAGACAGGTCCTCGTTATCTTGAAATGGCAGAAGGCTATGTAACAGGTATTGCATTAGATGCAGCCAATGAAGTGATCGGATATCAGTTCGTTTCTCTTGGAAAAATGACTGACTTCATCAAAAAAGGCGATGATCCGAACACTGCTTGGGAGAAAGCAAAGGGACAGTACGGCCGCGTAGCAGATGCTGTTAAAATCATCGA
>JAQXTA010000063.1 GCA_029219245.1 Lachnospiraceae bacterium
CATCTAAGCGTGAAGCCCCCCTCAAGATGAGATATCCCAATTAGTAAGACCCCTTAGAGAGTATGAGGTAGATAGGCTTAAGGTGTAAGTGCAGTAATGCATTCAGCTGATAAGTACTAATCGGTCGAGGGCTTAACCAAGAAAAAATTCGCGAAGCGAATTATTTCAGAAGAATGATAAATCATTCTTCACAAACGGAATAAGGAGCGAAGCGGATTGAAGGCGGAAGGGTAACAAGGAAGGATGGAGATTTTTAGTATTTGGTTTTGAGGGCATGTCCCAAAGAATAATCCTCGATAGCTCAATGGTAGAGCACACGGCTGTTAACCGTGGGGTTGTAGGTTCGAGCCCTACTCGGGGAGTTTTCCATTTTGGAAAGCACGAGAGTACGGCTCCGTGGTCAAGCGGTTAAGACATCGCCCTTTCACGGCGGTAACACGGGTTCGATTCCCGTCGGAGTCATTTTGGAATATTTTGTGCCGATATGGCTCAATTCATGACAATAGAGGAGTGAAACGAGTCTATTGTAGGCAGAGCAGTTGATTACAAATCAGCTGCAGAAAAGTTTTGTGCCGATATGGCTCAATTGGCAGAGCAGCTGATTTGTAATCAGCAGGTTAACGGTTCGAGTCCGTTTATCGGCTTTGCTTTTAAGCATTGACCCGTAAGGGTTTGCGGACCTTTAGCTCAGTTGGTTAGAGCAACCGGCTCATAACCGGTCGGTCCTGGGTTCGAGTCCCCGAAGGTCCATTTTTTAGAAAATAATAATTTTATATCTGCTATTAGATTGTGATTACGATGGCCCGGTGGCTCAGCTGGTTAGAGCGCCGCCCTGTCACGGCGGAGGTCGTGGGTTCGAACCCCATCCGGGTCGTTTTTGGGATCTTAGCTCAGCTGGGAGAGCATCTGCCTTACAAGCAGAGGGTCATAGGTTCGAGCCCTATAGGTCCCACTTAATCAGTAATTATACTGATATGCCGGCGTGGCGGAACTGGCAGACGCACAGGACTTAAAATCCTGCGGGACTAACCTCCCGTACCGGTTCGATTCCGGTCGCCGGCAGTAAAAAACCCTTGATTTCTCAAGGGTTTTTTATTTGTGTTGCATTTCATGTTGCATAGTGTTGAAAAGTAGTTGTTGGCAAGCTGATTCATTTCGTTTGTTTTATCTATAAGAGCATGCCTATATACAGATTTTAAGGTGCCGTCATTACCCCATCCTCCGCGTTGTGATTATTACGATGCGGCAGAGCCGCCAGTCCGGTGTGGCGTGAGCCACCTGTCCGGACTAACGGAGCCACTTTATAAATTGACTATTTTGCCTGCACCGGGTTAAGTCCATAGACCTCTCTCATGGAAATGTCCTTGGAAGGATCCACACTCTCAATATCAATTTTATATGAGTCGTAGGATATACGGTCCATGATTGCATCTGCAAGAGTGCTTTCGCCTCCACAGATTTGCTGATACCATTCAGATTCACGATACTGTGAACAAAAAATGGTCGAGCTTCTCTTACGTCTCTTGTGAATAAGTTCAAAAAGATCCCTTGCTTCAGATTCGGTTAGTTTTAGTAATAACCATTCATCAATGATTAATAAAACCGGATTTGTATATTTCTTAAGCACGTTTGCAAAGTTCCCATCTGACCGGGCAGCTTGTAAATCCAAAAGCATATCCGGCAGACGTACATATTTTACTGTGTAATACTGCTTACAGGCCTCCATGCCAAAAGCACAGGCCATGTAAGTCTTACCACTTCCGGTTGCACCGGTAATAAAGATGTTACGGTATTCTGCGATATATTCACAGGTTGCCAGCCGGGTGATTAAAGATTTGTTTAGTTTGCGTCCTGAGGTGTAATCGATTGCAGCTATGCTTGCATCCGGCTGTTCCAGCTCCGCATTTCGTATCAACCGCTTTAACCGGTTGTTTTTGCGATTGGTGTATTCAACATCCACCAGCATACCGAACCTGTCTTCGAATGGTACTTCCTTCATTGACGGATCATCCATCTGAACCCGAAAAGCATCTGCCATTGAAGTCAGGCGCATTTCAATAAGTTTATCAGTTGTGCTTTGATTTATCATGATTTTCTACCTCCGTAATAGCGGGCACCTCTGGTAATGCCGCATGGTTTTGTGTTTTCTGTGGAACTGCCGTCTGTCATCAATGGTTTTGGATTATCCTTCATGGATACCAGAAGATTTTTGATGCTCTTGTAGCTGGGCTTGGAACTGAACGTCAGTGCTTTTTCACACACAGCTTCCAGTTTTGCAGGCGAATACTTCTCTGCAAGTTTTAAAAGTCCCATACAGCTACGGTAGGATTGCTGTTCCACCCTGCCGGAGGTAAGTATTGCATCAACTACTTTACTTGTGTTAATTCCAATCAAATCTGCCCATCTGCGGAAACGGTCTCCGTTCCACTCCAGATATTTCTGGTGGTCCGCAGGCATATGCTCCGTTACTGTGGAGTATTGTCCGGGGCGTCCATAAAGGTGCCGGTGGGATGCGATTCGGCTGTGATTAATAAATATTTCAATCGTTGTTTCTGTTATACGCACATCGACCTTTTCTTTGATATACTGAAAGGGCACGGAGTAGTACATCTTATCTACTGCAATGTGATAGTTGAACTGGACAGTGGCTTGTTTCCACTCGCACAGTTCAAAAGGTGTAGCAGGCAACGGTGCCAGTAATGGCATTTCTTCCCCAAGAAATAAACTGAGCCTGCTACATTCCTTTTTCTGGAATTTACGAGCATTATAGGCATCCAGTTTTTCCCTGATAGCTGCATTTAACTCAGCAAGTGAGAAAAACTGTTCATTTCGAAGGGCTGCGGTAATCCAGGTGGATATTTTTCCAACAGATCCTTCTACATTTGGTTTATCCTTGGGTCTCCGGACTCTTGCCGGAAGAATGGCGACATTATAATGTTCTGCCATCTCGTGATACGTTGTGTTCAATGCCGGTGTGTACCAATCGCTCTTCCGGTGATTTATTGCAGTAGTGCAGTTATCGGAAACAAGCATGGGTGTAACACCGCCAAAGAATTGAAACATATGGTTATGGGCTTTAATCCAGTTATCAGTACGCTCGTTGATAAAAGCTTCCACATATGCATACTGACTGTAGGTCAGAACACCTACAAAAATCCATGCGTCGGTAATTTCGCCAGTATCCGGGTCAATGATGTGTGCCGGATCCCCGGCCCAGTCAACCTCAATCTGTTCACCGGGATTTCTTGGGATATGCATGGTGGCTCTGCGTTTTTCTTCATCCTTTTGGATGTAGTAGCAGAACTGGGAATACATCAGAGGTTCGTCACCGCTCATTCGGCATTCCTCACAGTATTCCACCCATAAAAGTTTTTTGTTGACTCCATTCCGGAGAAGTTCTTTCCGGATGTAGTCGTAATCAGGCATACGTTTATTCGATGCTGACTTGTCCTTTGGAAACATAAGGTTATCAAGGACGTTATCGGTCATAGCAAAGTCTAAAGGCCATCTGAGTTGTAACTCATCCGCACGCTTTGTGACTTTGGCAACCGTGTTTCTTGAAACACCGCAGCTTGTTGCGATGTTTCGCTCGCTGAATCCCAGACTTTTAAGCCGAAGGATTTCTCGATATTTGGTCATAAGTGTGACCTCCTTTATCTGTATTCACACCGGAAGATGCGTATCTACAGTATAAAGGAATTTATGTAATAGAGCTTAATAAGTGGCTCTGAATTACCGGAACTACTGGCTCTGGTGAGCCGGTACGGTGGCTCTCAAAATCCGGTCAGATGGCTCAAAGGGTGCCGGTATAATCACGCGTTGCATAATATAGCTGTCAGGGATTCCAAGAGCATGCTGTATGCTTGCCGAATAGTGCCGCAGGTCGTGAAAACGGAAATGTGTCAGGCCGGCTCTTTTTAATATGCTGTTAAACCTGTCTGTAATCTCATTGGGATTTAAGGTTACAATTCTTCCGTTTTTGCCTTTCCATTTTTCGGAAACAAATTCCGGATAGTCAATATATCGATCTCCGGCATAGCTTTTAGGAGATTTTATTATCCATTTATGGTCGGAAGTCAGGACCATATTTTTGCATACATGTACAACATTTCCTTTTATATCATCACTTGTCAAGGCACATATCTCTCCTCTGCGCATAGGACCAAATGCTGCCAATAATACAGGAAGTTCCATTGGAGTATCAGAAACAACATCCAGAAGAGTCCTGATTTCGTTTTCTGATGGAATATATATATCCGGGCGTACTTTTTTAGGAAGGGCTGTATTTAATGCAAAATTAGGGCGATATGTACGCATAACAGCAGAAATCAGACCATGACTGTTTCGTACTGTTTTTGGCGAGTGGATTTGAGCTTCTAGATTGACTGCTCGCTGGATATCTTCTTGAGTGATTAAGGCTATTTTGATATCCATAATTGTATTAAGCTCTTTTGCCCGTATACGCTTATAGTCCATAATTGTACGTGGCGATAATACAGACTCTCGGCTTTCTATATATCTATCTAAAGCTTCTCCAAATGTAATGTTCTGAACACAATAAGTATTTTCTTTCTGTGCGGCCCATTCCGCAGCGGCTTGCTCTGCGAGTCGTTTCCCTTTTGGACCTGGAACATCGCTTGTAAATGATTTGTAGATTCGTTTCTTTTTAATAGTTCCATCCGGCTGCAATGTTTCCTCTGTGTGGCTATAGACTTGGCATCTCCACGATCCGGACGGTAATTTCTGTGCTGTTGCCATAGTATCATCATCCTCCTTCTTGCGATATCGCAACATAATTTGGGCATAAAAATGCCCGGCACTTGTGTTTTTGCCGGGAGAATGGTATAATTCACTTGCTTGTGGTGAGTTATATCGGTATTCCCGGTATAGTTCCATTCCGCTCCGATGTTGGCGCATCGGGGCGGTTTTATGTTCAGGAATAATAATCCTTAGTAACGCATCTTTTGCATGGAACAAAGTTTCCTGCAATAGCATCATCAAGGAAAACTTTTGAAAGATTGGTTGATCCACTACAATGAGGATCTGAATGAAAGATTTTTGTTTTTATATTAACATATGCCAGTGTATGCATTTCAAGTTTACAACCTAACGCATTTTCAATTCGAGAGATATCATTTGGATATTCTGTACAATAGCTTGATAATGCGCTGATTATGGCATTATTAAGTGATGAAAATGGTATTGAATATGAAAAAAATCTCAAACATTTTAAAAGTATACCAAGTCCTCCATGGGTAGTAGAAGTGTTAAAGTTTCTAATAAGACTGTGAGGAACATAGTTATATATTCTACCGCCATGTGCCGCAAGATTACGGTACTCTAAACACATAGAAAGAGTGTCTGAAAGCAAATCTTTTAATTCATCCATATTTAATTGCAGAGAATCTGTATCATATAAAGCAGAAACTAGAGATTCACGTTGTGGTCTTAAAAAAATCTTTATGTAATTGATTAGTGTTCCGAAATCAGTTGCTTTTAACAATATCCATGGTGGAACAATATGATGTTTTTCTCTGTAATAGCGAACAGGTTCTTTATAAGAACTTTCGGCTATATCAGTAAGAGATTTTAAAATATTTTCACGAGTAAATTTTATGTTCCTTACATGCCTGTCTCTATAATTTGTTTTAGAAAGATATAAATCATGTTTAGTACCAAATGATTCTCCAATAATTTCTGCAACAACAGCTCTAAGATGTTCTTCTAAGTCAGTCATTGAAAACATAACTGCATTGCGCAGTTTGCGATCCAGAATAAACAAAGAGTAAATTTGTTCAAATGATACATCTGGACTGTATATCTTTTCATTATATGTCCTAGTGATATATGGATCTCTATAACCATTTATTATGTTATAATAACCATATGTGCGAAGAGCTTGAATTGCTTTCTTTTCATTGTTAATAATTAGATGTTGTTTCTTTAATTTTTGAATTTGTTGTTCAATGGTTGTATATTCAAAATCGCTCATACATTCTCCTTAGTAGTAAACAAAAAAAGCCCGGATAAAATCCAAGGCTTTTTTGTGACCGAAGACGGTCATTCACTAATTAGCTACAATTATATCATATGCAAAAGCCTTGTCAAGTATACATCAATAAAAAATATTATATTTTGCTATAAATTCTTATAATTTACAAATAAAATCATTGTTTAAATATGGATTATTGGTAATATCTTCGTCAAATGTATGACCATATTTAAAATATAAACGGTTAATTTCGGTATCTGGAATGACATAATGACATTCTGTTTTACCTGTAATAAACTTATATGATCCTGTTATATTGCAGTTGGATAGGTAACGATATGGATCATCTACTCTTAAGCAGTATGAATATATATCCTTATGGATGGTTTTATACTCCGGATTAAGAAAACACATACACCTGTCAGGAAACAGTTCTTTAAGTTTGTCTAAATAATCAGATAAAAGTAGTTCCTTTAAATCATTACACTTAATTTTAGGCGGATAATCTATTTTATGTTGGTCTAAAATGGTAAGTATGTCATTTTTTTTGAGTTTTTCAAACAACTGAGTATCTGGTTTTTCAGAAACGCAAAATAATTTGTTTGAAATCAGGTAATTATCTTCATATCGTAATGGGTTAGTTAAAAATAGCTTTGAATCGCTGTTTAAGGCTGATGATGCAAGCTGAGCATATCGTTTCATTATAGATAAACCGCCATCCTCTAATATGCTAATAAGTGATTCGATTACACTATTGCGTTCAAATTTTGTAAAAGGTATAGAAGATGTATCTGATTTCATATCAGACTTATCAATAAGGTCAAGTTCCATAGCTAGTCTGTATATGTGTTTGCAAGGTAAATGTCTTCTATGAAAATCTCCGCAAGGGCAATAATCAAGAAATGTTTCATATTTTCCATGTCTTCCCTGAAAATATGCCATTCCATCGGTTGTATCTATTCGTACTGGAGTTAGAGAGGCACTTTGTGCCGAAAAAATTCTTTTTTTGGAATCTTCTGATTCATGTATACTATTTTCCCATTTTCCCCAAGTTTCCTTATTTGCCATAGTAACTTTCCTCCAATAATAAACGAAAATATGTTATTATACATTTCGATTATCTTTTCTATTATAATGTTTTATACGGAAAAATCTCGAATACAGTGAGGGTTTTCCAGCCGGCAATCAAAATATGTATAATTTATAATTTCTCAAATATCATGGTTGCCTGGATTCTGTCACCTCCACCGAGTCCTGTACTGTGTGCAGAAGTAGTTGATATAGTATGAAGTCTATATCCTTTTGCTGCTTGATTATTAATTGCGTTCTCAAGTTCGCTAAGATTCTTTGAAGATGTTCCAATTAACTTCTCCTTTAATGTTACTTGTAAAACAACGTACTGTGGCATAAATAAATCCTCCTTCTTTGCTTTTATAAAATTAGTTATAAAATACCAATATATATAATTACACTTTGATAAGACAAAGAAAAGAGTTTTGTAAAAATTGCACGATTTCTGTCAAAAAATGCAAATTATAACTTTCCTCTCAGTTCAACCACCTTGCCGATAATCTTTACTGGTTTAGAAACAATCTCTTCATTGCTGAAGAACATTGGAGCATATATCGGGTTGTTTGAAACCAACTCTATGCCATCTCGATACTTGCGAAGACGTTTGCAGGTAGCATCATCTCCATTTACCATAGCAATAACAACATCGCCCGATTCGGCATCATCCTGTTTACGAACTATGACAACATCACCCTCGCACATTCGTGGCTCCATGCTGTTTCCATGTATCTGCAAACCGAAGAATGTGCCTGTTTTAGCCATTTCTTCTGTTATTTCTTCTGTATCAATAATATTTTCAACAGCCTCAATTGGAATGCCTGCAGCTACGCGACCTAGGACGTTAATTACCATACCTTCAGAATGATGTATCATAGCATTTCCGTCATTATCAAAATGCACTTTTTGTCTTAAAAAAGTTCTTCCATATAAAAAGTCAATATCTACATTAAAGAGATCAGCAATTTGTTCATACAATTCTTTACTGGGATAACGGCGACCAATTTCCCACATGGCAACTGAACTATTTGAAATTCCTAATTCAGAAGCTAAGTCTGCCTGACTCATATTTTTTTCTGTTCTTAATTTCTTGATTATATCTTTGAATTCAGCCATTTAATGTTCCTTTCTAGTATTTATATAATGACAATATCACATAAAGTGATAAAAAGCAATCAAAAAAATATTTTTATTACAAAAAGTGATTGACACGACTCACAGATAGTGATATATTCATATACAACATCACACATAGTGAGGAAAGGGGCGTAAAAGTGGATAGAGAAAAAATTGCAAAGAGACTTGTAGAATTAAGAGGAAACAGAACGCAAACTTAATTTCACTGGATGGACAGACAGAGTATGGATCATGTAAAGATAAGATTTCCTTGCTGACTGTGGATGAATACCGGAAGTATCGCAATATGATTCCAAATACAGATGATTATTGGTGGTGGTTGATTACGCCCTGGAGTACAAAATGTAATGGATATGACACATTAGTAGCCGTTGTTTCTCCCTCGGGCTACTTCGGCTACGATGACTGTGGCCTTAGCAGCGGCGTGCGCCCATTTTGTATCTTTTCCTCTGTGGTATCTGATTTTGTGACAAATCTGATTCCTGCATTGGGAAATATACTGGTTGCGCTTGTGCCTATTATATCAACAGTAGTAAAGGCACTATCTCCAATTTTAGGAATGGTCGGTGAATTGATAGTTGCTTTATTACCGACTATGACTCAGATTATTAATGCGCTGGCTCCAATTATCCAGATGCTTGCATCTGTAATTTCTGCAACATTAGGAAATGCATTCCAGTTTATCATGCGTAGCTAATCTGATGCAAATAGTACGAGGTGAATGTGTATACGATAGGGTAAAAGGTATTGACTCATCGTATATTGATAGACCTGAGTCGATTGCAAAACCGCTTGTTATAGCAGATGCACGTTGGTTAATAAAAACATGCTTCTATTGTGGACGTGGCAATATTAAGTGATGTGCAGAAAATACACCACACAGTTCCGGTGTATGGTGGAAAAGCATTTTTAGGTGGTGATGGATACGATGTTTCAACACTGAAAGTAGATGGAATGGTGCCGGAAACGGATTATACTGTCTCTTATGAGAATGATTTGATGATTATATCGCTGTTAGGTGATTTTGAATCATTTACATCGATAGAAATTGATGTTGATGTGGATTTGGCAGGACGTGTGCTGATTGTTCCGATCATGGAAGGTGGCAAGATACCAGCAGAAGATGTGCTGCAAAAAGTCTATGATGTATGTAGTGCAGACGATGTACGGCCAATGACAGACAAGGTCATTGTACAACCACCTACACAAATAGAATATGAGATTGATGTTACTTATTACACAACGCCGGAAAACGAATCTGATTGTATCAAGACCATTGAAGGTAAAGATGGAGCCATTGACCGATTTATTGAGTGGCAGGATACGAAAATGGGACGTGATATTAATCCGGATAAACTGAGAGCTTTATGCTTATCCCCTGATGGTGGAAGTGGTTGTACCAGAATTATGGTTACATCTCCGGAGTATACAGAATTAAAAGAAACAGAAGTAGCAAAGTGCAAGCGTATCTCTATAAAACATGTGCTGGAGGTGTAGCAGATGAGCAATACAGATAACATGAATTTTCTCGAGCTATTACCGACATTCATGAGGACGGATGAGACAGATATTGCGCTGTCAGCAGCTGTAGATAGAATTACCGAAAGCCTATCTGCAAGGGTAAAATTGCTTACCACATGGGATCAGATTGATTACATGAGTGCGGAAGAACTGGATATGCTCGCGGATGAACTACACATAAGCTGGTATGACAAAAACGCTTCTACGAATATCAAACGAAGTATAATTAAGGATTCTGATATTGTACACGCAAAGTTAGGTACAAATTGGGCTGTCATGCGTGTAATTAAAACATACTTTGGAGAAGGAAAGATTGTAGACTGGTTCGATTATGAAGGGAAACCACATCATTTTAAGATAGAAACGGTAAATCAGTCTATTTTGAAAGAAAAAGAAAAGGCATTTTTGGAAATTCTGGATGCAGTCAAAAGGAAAAGTGCAGTTCTGGATGCGATTGAGCTTGTGTGTGATGGTGAGTGTAATGTTAATGTATTTTTATTAAATTATGAAACAGAAAAAATTATAACAGAAGGGATTAAGAAGTAACTGTAGTTGTTAATAGTATCGTGTTGCATTTCGTGTTGCATAGTTTTGCAAAATAGTATAATTTGTTTGATGCAATCATACAAAATTATAAATAAATATAATTAAAAATGCAGTATTTATAATGCTTTCGCTAAAACGCAGATATTTTCTTAATTATTAAATACCGGTTCGATTCCGGTCGCCGGCAGTAAAAAACCCTTGATTTCTCAAGGGTTTTTTATTTGTGTTGCATTTCATGTTACAATTCTTACTGTTATACCTTTCCATTTTTCAGAAATAAATTTCGGATAGTCAATATATTGACCTCTGGCATAGCTTTTTGAAGTTCCACTACGCATAGGACCAAATGCTACCAATAATACAGTTTTTGGCGAGTAGACTTGAGCTATCAGATTGACTGCGCGTTGGACAGCTTGTAGTAATCCCAGACACTTCCCAGAGCCATATCGGAGAAAGAAAGGTTGGGAGAAGCCTGTGTGGATGCAGTGATATTTGCCTAGTAGGTTATCAGCCGGAAGAGGATCTTTTTTATCGGTACTTTCAAAAGGAGAACGCGAAATGGAAAATAAAAATGCATACACCAGTAGCACTCAGAAAGCAGATAGATGGAAAAATGTACGTTGCGGGAGTGTATTTCAATGAGGATGCAAAGGAAAACATTAAGGAAAAAATCAAGTAGACGTTAGAGAATGATGTGAAGATGTCCCAAAATACGGCAGTCTGATGTAACGAAATAAATAGATTTTTAAAAGGGAGTAATGTATAATTAAGAGCGAAAAATTGATATTTGTATGGATAACCATTGGTTGGAGGTTAAGAGCATGGTATCATTTGAAAGTGACTATATTGCCGGAGCGCACCCGGAAATCATCAGAAAATTAGGAGAAACAAATCTTGAGTGTCTGTCTGGATATGGAACAGATAAATATTGTAACAGCGCAAGAGATAAAATACGTAAGGCCTGCGGCTTGGAACAAGCAGATGTGGAGTTCCTTGTCGGCGGGACGCAGACCAATGCAGTTATCATCTCAACGATGCTTGCCGATTATGAGGGTGTAGTTGCAGCAAAAACCGGACATGTGAGTATACATGAAGCCGGGGCAATAGAGTTTACCGGGCATGAAGTTCTGGAACTTCCTCAAGAGAATGGGAAAATTATGCCGGAGATTTTAGGTCAGTATCTTGCCGACTTTTTTTCAGACGGCAATCATGAGCACATGACATTTCCGGGAATGGTTTATCTGTCATATCCGACAGAGTATGGCACGCTGTACAAAAAAGCTGAATTGGAGGCAATTTCCCGAATCTGTCATTGTTATCATATCCCGCTGTTTATTGATGGCGCACGGCTTGGATATGGTCTGATGAGCAGCCGAGCAGAATTGACTCTTTCGGATATTGCAAATCTGTGCGATGTGTTTTATATCGGCGGCACAAAGGTTGGCGCACTATGTGGAGAAGCTGTTGTTTTCACAAAGGGAAATAAGCCAAAGAACTTTATGACATCTGTGAAAAAGCGTGGAGCTCTTCTTGCAAAGGGCAGGATTTTGGGCGTGCAGTTTGATACGTTGTTTACAAATGATTTGTACTTTCACATCAGCCGCCATGCTATCGAAATGGCGGAGCGAATGAAAGAAATGTTCTTGTCGTATGGCCTGCGTCTTTATTTGGATTCTCCTACGAATCAGCAATTTGTGATACTGAAAAACGAACAGATGGATGCAATGAGGGAACGGATTACTTTCAGTTTTTGGGAGAAGTATGATGAGTCTCATACAGTTGTCAGATTTGCAACGAGTTGGTCAACAACAGAAGATGACCTTGCTGCACTAAAAGAGACTCTTTCAGTACTGTGATTTTACAGCTTCCAGTTTTTCAAACAAATCAAATAGAGAATATAGTTTATTTAGCCACTGTAGAAATGTGAAAACTACAGTGGCTTTCTTGTTAAACTCTTCGGTAGAGCATATCTCGGTAATTAATTATTCAAGTTTATCAACAGTAGTGTAGAAGTATTCTTTGCACATATACCATCCCATATGATTTTGGTTGAGATGTTTTTTCCTATCGTTAGAAACGGAAAACAATCCCAACTATCGCTGCTGCCAGAAGCCAGCATGCAGGATGCAGCTTTTTCAGTTTCTTGTTTTGCATGGCGAAAAAAACGATGATTGCAAGAATAATGGTTTTGATTGCAGGAGAAAAACCGAAATCCGTTTCCACAAACAAAGATACTTTACACAGATTATAAACAGCCATGGCAATCAGTGCAGTTACTGCAGGGCGGATGCCGCAAAAAGCGGCTTTTACGTAGCGGTTTTCACTAAAATTACTTAAAAATTTTGCAATCAGAATAATGACGATGACACTGGGTGTTACCAGTCCGAGGGTAGCCATCAGTCCGCCAATGATTCCTGCGGTATGAAAGCCGGCATAAGTTGCCATATTGAGACCTAAGGGTCCGGGGGTTGACTCACTAATCGCAATCATATTGGTAAGTTCCTTCATGGTGTACCAATTCTTTGACTCAACCAGATCCATCAGATAAGGAATCGTTGCCGGACCACCACCTACTGCAAATAATCCTATCTTAAAGAAAGTGAAAAAAAGGTCTATAAGTTTATTCATTTTTTTCACGCGCCTCCTTTTTTCCAAATCTATCTACCAGGATTCCTGTTATTCCAGCCATCAGTACAAGCACGATGAGCGGAATATCTGTCAGCATGGATAATAAAAACGCAAGAATACATATCATCCAGGTTACTGGGGAAACAAGACTCTTTTTTGCCAGCGTTATGACCGTATTCAGCATCAGTGCACATACCACACCGCGGACACCCATAAGTGCATGGGAAAGCCAGATGTTGTCCATAAATTGTTCAAGGCATAATGCAACTATGGTAATAATGATGACAGAAGGACTGAGCATACCGAGTGTGGAAATAATACCGCCAGCCACGCCTTTTTTGCGGTATCCTACAAATGTAGCGGTGTTGACTGCAATGATACCGGGGGTACACTGCCCGATGGCATAACAATCAATGAGTTCTTCCTCGGTAATCCATTTTTTCTTTTCCACCAGTTCGTATTTCAGCATAGGAAGCATGGTTAGCCCACCACCGAAAGTGAGACCGCCTATCCTGAAAAAAGCAAAATACAGTTCCAAAAATTCTTTCATATCACTTAACAACTCCTTTATAAGATAAAACTAATAAGTATTTCACAAAGAAAAACATGCAGTTATCTGGAGGGAATATCCGTCCGTAGTTTTTGCATAAATCTTACCGCGATGCGCCGCCACAATTGCTTGGGCAATTGAAAGACCGATTCCATAACCACCTGTCTTGGAATTGTGTGAGGAATCCATCCGGTAGAAGCGCTCGAACAGCAGATTCAGTTTGTCTTTTGGAATATAGTCTGTTGTCGTGTTCCATACAGATAACTGTAGGTTTTTGTTCTGTCTTTCCAGTGTCAGGGAAATGGTACCATTGTCAGGAGAATACTTTAAGGCGTTATCCAACAACAGGCTTACTAATTGCCGGATTGCTTTTTCATTTCCTGTTAAAGATAGCATAGGCTGTATATTACATTGAAATAGTTTACCTTGTGTTTGCGCCAGTATCTGAAAGGAAGCAGACGTTTCACTGACAACATCAGAAAGGGGAAATGCAATCATTTGCATAGATTTATCGGTTTCTTCCATACGAGAGAGGTACACTAGGTCATTGGTTAAGTCTGTTAGACGTTTCGATTGTTTCTGAATATCTGTCATCCATTCGTTTTCACCGAATTCCATTTCAAGAACATCGGTATCTGCTTTGATAATGGTTAGAGGTGTTTTTATCTCATGACCGGCTTCCAGATAGGATAGTGCTTCCTGCCCGTCATAGACTGCATCTACAGTATAGTTATTTTTTTCCAGTATTCGGATGATTGCTCGTGATAAAGAGTGTTCATCCTCAGCCAGTAATAGTTTCATAAAGTTCCTGCTTTCCATTCGATGGGTTTATGCAATCCAATATTGTTTTCTCCTATTGTACCATAATGGCATTCAAACAGTAATGAAAATAAAAAATTTTTATTTTTTTAAGTCTAATTAGGGTTGGGACAATATAATGTAACCGAAAAGGAGGCATATGTATGGCATATCAAACCGTATTTAAGCGTTATGAACTGAAATATATGCTTACACGAGAGCAGAAAAATAGGATTTTGAAGGCGATGGCTCCCTATATGGAACTGGACCGGTTCGGACGTTCGACCATTCGTAACGTTTATTATGATACGCTGCATCCTGTGGTTTTTCTTTCCTATGAAAGAGAAGCGTATTATGCCAAAGATGAATCGGATTTCCGCGTGACTCTTGATGATACTATTTTGTGTCGGCAGGAAGATATTTCGTTGGAATCTGAGGTATATGGAACACCGATTCTTCCGGAGAATGTAGTACTGATGGAGGTAAAGTGTTCCGGCGGCATTCCCATCTGGATGACGAATGTGTTGTTCGGAGAGCACATTTATAAGACTTCATTTTCGAAATACGGAACAGCTTATAAAAGGATAATATTTCCTAAATTAAAGGAGGGTACATATCATGATTAATTCATTTTTTCAAGGTGTTTTTGATGCGGATATGACCGGTACGATCAGTGTATCCGATTTTATGATTTGCATAGGTGGTTCGCTGCTGATTGGATTGCTATTGGCAGTGGGCTATATGTATCGGTCACGTTATACCAAAAGCTTTATTGTTACATTGGCACTGCTTCCGGCAGTCGTTTGTGTAGTTATTATGATGGTAAATGGAAATGTTGGAGCAGGAGTTGCAGTGGCGGGAGCTTTCAGCTTGGTTCGTTTTCGTTCTGTCCCCGGTACAGCCAGAGAGATTACAATGTTGTTTCTGGCTATGGGTGCCGGTTTGATTGCAGGGATGGGATATATTGGGTTTGCGCTACTGTTTACAATGATTATGTGTTTACTTAGTATTTTGTATAATCATTTGGATTTTGGTTTTCGTAAAAATGCGGCGCGATATAAAACTTTGAATATTATGATTCCGGAAGATTTGGATTATACAGGCGTGTTTGATGAGATTTTAAAAAATTATGCCAGTACCTATGAACTTGTGCGGGTAAAAACTACGAATATGGGAAGTATGTTCCATTTGACATATCATCTGACGCTCCGGGATGGAGAGAAAGAAAAAGAAATGATTGACAAACTCAGATGCCGCAACGGGAATCTGGAAATTACAGTCTCCAAGCAGGAAACAGTTGTAGCTGAGCTGTAAGAGAGGAGGAAAATCATCCATGAAGAGAAAAGCAATGCCTATCCTGTTTCTGACAATTGCCATGCTGGTGTCGGGTTGTAGTGGACAGGGTGAAAAAAGCATGGCAGTCGATTTCAATCAGATATTTTCAGACCGGGATTTTGAGGTTGGCTATGATGAGAGTGAAAGTATATTGATTCAATTAAAGGAAGATTCCGCTACATGTAGTTCGGATAAAGTACAGATATCCGGAAGTATTGTCACTTTGTTTATATCCAGAATGGTACATTTCAGATAACGGCTGAGGGTGATTGCATTAGCGCATCATCCGATATTCAGATCGAAGACGGTATTTTTCATCTGACAGCGGGTGGTGGAAGCTCTAATGCAGCCGTCCATACCTCTGACTTCAAAAATGGCCTCCGGGGTGGAGAAAGAAAGCCAGGTGAAAAGGCAGGAAAGACGGGTGATGCTGTCCATTCCAATGCAATGCTAACAATCAAAGGTGGTACATTTGAAATCTTAACCGGCGATGATGCTTTTCATGCAGATGATACGCTGGAAATCATTGCAGGGACAATAAATATTGCAGAGAGTTACGAAGGACTGGAAGGGTTGCACGTTATTATATCCGGCGGAGATATCACGCTTGTTGCAAGCGATGATGGATTGAATGCGGCAGGTGGTGCGGATGAAAATGGTATGAGCAACAGTCGAGATGGTAAGCATTCATCTTCTAATGGCAGTATTACGATTTCCGGTGGTACAATTTCTGTGACCGCAAGTGGAGATGGTATCGATGCCAATGGTACATTGGAAATTACAGGTGGATATACGTCAGTCTGTGGTCCTATACGGGGCGATACAGCAACATTGGACTATGATTCTACCGGTACAATATCAGGTGGTGTATTTATTGGGACAGGTGCCGCTTCTATGACGCAGAGCTTCAGCAGTTCCGAGCAGGGAGTTATTATGCTTAGAGTGGAAAAGCAGCCTGCCAATACGACAATTGAATTATCAGATAGTGACCAAAATACATTGATTACGTATACCCCCAATCTGGAATATGAAGTTGTGATTCTGAGCAGTCCGGATATTATCTCAGGTCAAAACTATACGATTACGATAGGTTCTTTTTCGGAAGAAGTTATTGCTGATTGATATCAAAAATCGGCAGCTTATCCTGTGAAATCGTAACTTATGGAAAAAAAGTAGATAAACCATAACATATCTGCTAGAGTGAGAAGTAGGGAAACAAAAGGATAAGTCGTTTGTATTAGGAGGATTAACATGGATTTAAAAATTGTAAAAAGTTATAGGGAAAATGAAACAATCCGGCACAGCTTTAATAAGCTTGCCATGGAGATTTTCGGTATTGATTTTGAAAGCTGGTATCAGCATGGTTTCTGGACAGAAAGGTATAATCCGTATTCCGTTTTGCTTGACGGAGAAATTGTAGCAAATGTTTCGGTAAACCGGATGACTATGCATACGCCGGAAAAAGAGTACCATGTCATGCAGCTTGGTACGGTCATGACCTATGAGCAGTACCGGAACAGGGGGTATATCCGTATGCTGATGGAAGAAATTGAGAAAGACTATGCCGGAAAAGCAGACGGTTTCTATTTGTTTGGGAATGATTCGGTACTACAGTTTTATCCGAAATTCGGTTTTGAACCGGCGGAGGAATTTCAGGCGGTAAAAGCAAAAACAGAAAACAGCAAAGCGGGAAAAAGCGAAAGCTGTGAAAAGCTTCTTACGGCTGAAAAAGTACCTATGGAAACACAGGAGGATTGGAACCGGTTTATGCAGTATATTGAAAAAAGTGTTTTAAACAGCTGCTTTGAGATGGTGGATAATGCACAGCTAGCTATGTTTTACTTGTCAAGCTTTATGAAGGATAATGTGTATTATGTGGCCGAAGAGGATGTTTTTGCAGTGGCAGAAATGGAGGATTCCAGTCTGCTTCTTACCGCAGTATATGCAGATCATGTAGTTGATTTAAAAAAGGTGATTGCTGCTTTTGGAAGGGAGTTTCAGGAAGTAAGGCTTGGCTTTACACCGCTTACGGATGATGATTTTGATATGATACCGTACAAGGAGGATGATTGTACTTTGTTTTTAAAAGGTGATTGCTGGAACGAGTATCGGCAGGCAAAGCTTCGCTTCCCAGAGTTATCGCATGCTTGAGATAGTGGCATTACGCCACTATCTTTTTTCATCTGCTTAGAATACGCTTCACCTCTTTTGTGGGATGTACAGACACCGGATTTTGACAGCAATGCGGTTTTGGAAGATTAGTTGCAAAAAAAGTAATCAGTGCTATAATGTTCTGAAACGAACAGATCTTTTAAAAGGTACAAGGCAGAGAAACAGAGGAGTGAATGAGGATGGAATTATTAATCAGTTTTATTGTGTGTTTTGTAGCAGGAATCGGAGCAGGACTGGGAACGGGATTTGCCGGAATGAGTGCGGCGGCAGCTATCAGCCCGATTTTGATTACTTTCCTGGACATACCGCCTTATGAAGCGGTAGGAATCGCACTTGCCAGTGATGTGCTTGCCAGTGGTGTCAGTGCATATACCTATGGGAAGAACAAGAATCTGGATGTAAAAAATGGTCTTGTCATGATGATAATGGTATTGCTCTTTACAATGGTCGGAAGCTACGTTTCCAGTCTGGTACCGAGTAATACAATGGGGAATTTCTCAGTTTTTATGACCATGCTTTTAGGCGTTAAGTTTATTGTAAAGCCGGTTATGACGACAAAAGAAAGCATGGAGGCTTTGGATGCGAAAAAGAGGATTACCCGGTCAATTCTGTGTGGCATGACGATTGGATTTATCTGTGGATTTGTCGGCGCTGGTGGCGGTATGATGATGTTGTTAGTACTTACGACAGTGCTTGGCTATGAATTGAAAACAGCAGTAGGAACCAGTGTATTTGTCATGGCATTTACGGCTTTTACCGGTGCAGCGAGTCATTTTGCGATTGGTGGGATGCCGGATATCTGGTGCCTTACCATCTGTGTTCTATCAACACTTTTGTGGGCAAGGATTGCGGCAAAAATTGCCAACAAAGCCAATCCGCTTACCCTAAACAGAGTAGTCGGTGTGGTTTTATTACTTATTGGAGTCGCTGTTTTTGCGGTCAACTTATTTTAGAGAAAATGGAGTGGTATACAAATAAAAACAATGGTAATACTGGGCTATCGGTTGTTTCATTCATAAAAATGCATTTTGTACGATTTTGTACTTGGATTTTGTACTTGACAAATAAAACAAAAGTGATATGATTTTGATATCAAAAAGAAATGTACATGATGCACTCGGCAAAAAAGGGGAAGCCATAAGGCATCGGAATGGAGGAAATCTATGGAAGAAAAAGTTTTGAAGGGAAAGAAACAGGGGATGCTAGTATTATTAGGAGTTATTTTGTTGTACATACTGCTTATTACCGGCATTATTTTCGGTGCAGAAACAGTAGAGGCAGGTGGAAGTCCGGTATTATTGGCAGTTTGTATTGTTGTGGCATGTCTGGCATGGATTCTGTTGTTGGGCTTAAAGGTCTTAAAACCACAGGAAGCACTGGTGCTTACCTTGTTTGGTAAGTATGTGGGCACTCTGAAGGGTGATGGCTTTTATTTTGTAAATCCGTTCTGCGTCAGTGTGAATCCGGCAGCACAGACGAAGCTGAACCAGAGTGGTGATGTGAAGAATTTAAACAGCCAGATAATGGCAGCCGCAGGACAGGCAGCAGGTACAACGGCACAGACTGCAAGCAAGAAGATTTCGTTAAAAATTATGACATTAAACAACAGCCGCCAGAAAATCAATGACTGCCTCGGCAACCCGGTAGAAATCGGTATTGCTGTAACCTGGCGTGTGGTCGATACGGCAAAAGCAGTGTTTAATGTAGATAATTATAAGGAGTTCTTATCCTTACAGTGTGACAGCGCATTAAGAAATATTGTACGCCTTTATCCGTATGATGTGGCACCGAATGTGGATACTACAGGTGATGGCATGGCAGATGAGGGCAGTCTGCGTGGTTCCAGTGAAATTGTGGCAGCCAGAATCAAGGATGAGATACAGACTCGTGTAGAGGAAGCAGGAATTCAAATTGTAGAAGCAAGAATTACATACTTGGCTTATGCAACCGAGATTGCGGCTGTTATGTTGCAAAGACAACAGGCATCTGCGATTATTGATGCCAGAAAGATGATTGTAGACGGAGCAGTCGGTATGGTAGAGATGGCTTTGGAACGCTTGAATGAGAATCATACGGTAGAACTGGATGAGGAGCGCAAGGCCGCTATGGTATCGAACCTCTTAGTAGTGCTTTGTGGCAATCACGATGCACAGCCGGTTGTAAATTCAGGTAGTCTTTATTAAATGCATGTAGGTGGTTAAATGGGTGATACAGGAAAAAAACAGGTGCCGTTACGGCTTTCTCCAAAGCTGTATGATGCCATTGCGGCATGGGCAGAAGACGACTTCCGTTCGGTAAACGGACAGATAGAATATCTTTTGTCGGAATGTGTGCGGCAGCGTAAGAAAAATGGTAAGTATGTTTCGGATGAAATCGATGTACCACCGGAACTGGACATTCAGTAGGGAGTGTAGGAACAGTTATGTGGCAGGAAGGCAGAAAAGAGTATTTTGAAACAGCCCTTTCGGATTTTACGTTCGATGTGGCAGCAGGAGGTGCAATCCGGCATCTGGTTGACAGAGGCTATTCGGTGGAGCAGATGATGAAGGAATTGTCTTATCCGGTGCCGCGTATCAGAGTGGAAAAAGCGGTATACCGGTATATGACGGAATCGGGTATTTTATTAAAGAAACTGCCGTTAGAAGAAAATATTATGAGGACACATATTCTGCAAGCCGGTGACGGAACGGGCTTTGTTGTAAAATGGATGAAATGTCTGGAAGAAAACAGCACAGATGCTTCCTATATGGAATGCCCTTTTGGCATATGGAAAAAACAAAATCCGAAGCAGATGGAACAAGTTTTTTCCTGTCTGAATTCCAGAGAACGAGAGTATCTGAAGGGCATTCTCTGGGAGCCACAGAAAATGTATCACCGTTTAACCGAACGGATGCAGGAAATTGCCATAAAACTGGTGAAGCATCGGATAGAAGAATGTGATGAAGGATGGAAATTCTATTTTTTGAAATCACAGGAAATAATAATCATAAAAGAAACATAGATACAGAAAAAGCACTCATCTAGGAGTGCTTTTTTCATAGCGTGCGTTAGAGGATTCGAACCCCCGACCTTTTGGTCCGTAGCCAAACGCTCTATCCAGCTGAGCTAAACGCACATTTGTGAGATATTGTTTTCACAACAAAAGAAATTATATATAGTTTTGAGGAAAATGTCAAGGGGAAAAAGAAATTTTGTTAAAATAATAGTAAATGAAAAAGCCGGTACCAAGTGGTTCAAAGAAACCACCGGATACCGGCTTTTTATATGTTTATTTGCTCTTACAGTTTGAAGAACGCAACACTGTTGTTTAACTGTTCAATGACAGCCTTCAGTTCGGCAGCCTGATGAGCAACCTCTTCAATGTTTGCCCGGACTTCTTCCGTAGAAGCATTTGTTTCCTGTGCGGAAGCTGCATTTTCTTCAGAAATTCCGGATAAGTCGCTGACAGAGTCGAGAATACTGATTTTGTTCTTCTCTACGGTAGCTACATTGTCTGCAATTTTGCCGACTGCATAAGCAGCATCGGAAACATTGCTTGCCACATCATCAAAGCTACTGCTTACATCATTAAGGGCGGAAGCTTCTTTGCCAACTGCTTCATGAATTTCTCCGGCAATCTTGGTACATTCTGCAGTCTTGGAAGTAATTTCTTCGATAATGGAGTGAATCTGCTGTGCAGAAGAGTTGGACTGTTCTGCCAGAGATTGGATTTCGCTTGCAACAACCGCAAATCCTCTTCCTGCTTCGCCTGCTCTTGCAGCTTCAATACTTGCATTTAAGGATAACAGGTTTGTCTGGTCGGAAATATCCATAATCATTTTAGCAGCCGTCGTAATCTGCTGTACCGCTTCACTTACACTGGAAATACTTGCAATGACATCATCGGCACTCTTGGTAGTATAGCTGTTAGCATCCAGCAATTCCTGTAAATTCTTCTTTGCAGTGCTGCTGACATTAGCAACGGTTTCGGTAACATCCTTCGTGGCCTGTGCACTGTTTGCAATATCTGCAATATTGTTGGAAATTTCATCCATGTCGGTAGCGACTTTTTCTACCGAACCTGCCATGCTCTGGGCGCCATAAGCCATTTCTTCCATGGTGGTACTCAAATCCTTTACGGCACTTGTACAATTATCCAGAGAACTGTCGACCTGCGCAACCGAAGTATCCACCGTATTTGCGCAGCTTAAAATCATCTGTACGACATCTACTAACTGGGTACGAAGCTTCTCGGCTGCCATTGCAAGTTCCTCTAATTCACTGATATGGTTATCGTTGGAAATCTGGCTATCCAGATGACCTTCGGATAATTTTACCATATCATCTCGCAGAGTAGAAATACGGGATGCAATCATTCTGCCAACCAGAACCGAATCGATAGCAGAGATAATCATGATAATAAGTCCGACAAAACATATGTAGAGTAAGAAACCATTGACTGCTTCGGTTAAAGCAGAGCTTGGTTTTCCGGTAAAGAGCATACCCATAACTTTGCCGTCCTGCTCCACCGGAATATAGTATCCATAATAGTCTCTTCCGGCGATGTCGATATTCTTGGCAAAATAAGTATTGCCGCCTTCTAGAACCTGTTTCTTTACTTCATCGGAGCATTTGGTTAAAATGACGCGGGAACCGCTCTCGTCTTTGATGGTTGTCAAAAAGCGGGTGTCGCCATAGAAGAAAGTACATTCAATGTCTGTCTTTTGCTTCAGGCTGTCCACAATTTCCAGATGATCAGATAAATTTGTTTCACCTTTGTAAAGGACATTGCCGGATAAACGGTAAACACCCGGATCAATTTCGTTGAAAGTTCCCAATACGGCATTACCGGTAGACATCAGACATGCCTCAATTTCACTTTCCGTAGTTGATTTCATATAGCTGGTAGCCATGAGAATACAACCGGCGGTTGCAAGTAAAGCAGGAAGCACGCAGGATGCGATAAATACGGTAATCATACCCAATTTTTTCTTTTTCTTCATACAGTTTTCTCCTATCCCTTTTGAGTTTCCTTTTTTATGGATAAAAATTTGTAACCCATGTATATTTATTATAATATATTTTGGCAGGATAGCAAGAAAAATAAAGAAAATATTGTAAAAAGATGAACCAAATCTTATTATTGTGACTCTTATAGACAGGTGCACCAATTAATTGTCGGAAAATGTTCGCTACGGAGGATAGTATGAAGGAAGAGATTCTGGTGGAACAGTTGAAGCAGGGGGAAAAAGAAGCCTTTGATACGTTGTATGAAAAGTATAAGAATATGGCACTTCGTACCGCATATCTAATCACAGGAAACAGGACAGACAGCGAAGACGTCGTACAGGATACGTTCGTAAAGGTCTGGCTTCACCGCAGAGAGTTGAAAAATAATAGTGGATTCAAAGCGTGGATGATGCAGATTCTGGTCAGGACGGCGTATCGTATGGGCAAAAAGAAAAACAGGGAATTTCCCGATGAAGAAACTGTTATCAGAATGGAAAACCGGACAGACATATCTTCTTTGGAACAGGTAATGCAGTTGGAAGAAAGAAAGGAAGTGTATGCCGCTATCAGAAAGCTTCCTGTCAAACAGCGAACCGTTGTTATCCTCTTTTATTACAATCAGTGTTCTGTCAGTGAAATTGCAGGATTACTCGGATGCATGGAAGGAACGGTAAAATCCAGACTTCACACAGCAAGAAAAAATATGAAGAAAGCATTGGAAAAAGGGGAGGAAGAACTTTTATGAAAACAACATTAAAACTTGAACAGAAAATCGAAACGGCATTACAGGAAGAATGCAGAAATATTGGGGTATCAGAAGAACTAAAACAAAAAATTGACAGAGCAATTGAGCAAAAACAGGAGGAAAAGACAATGAAACATTTTAGTACCAAAAAAGTAGTGATTGGTGTGGCAGCGGCCTGTCTGTTAGTTTCCAGTATGGCCTTTGCCGGAAAAACAGTAGCACTGCGTTCCGGGACAAATCTTATGGATATGTATACTTCTTATGATCAAATGAGAGAAGCAGAAGAAAAGCTTGGAAGTGATGTAAATTATGTGGAGAAATTTGCAAACGGATATTATTTTGAACGGGCAAGTGTGGATCCTACAGAAGCAGTGGATGAGGCAGGTAATGTCCTTTATTCTTATCAGGATATGATGATTCATTATATCAAAGGGGGAGCACCGAGTATTTCCTTATCCATCTGTAAGCCGGTCGAAGAATTTGAGAATACCAAAACACCAAATGCCACAAGGGATTGTGACGGCATTACACTGCGGTATGATGTGTATACCTATAAGTTCGTTCCGGTAGATTATGAGCTGACCGAAGAAGATATGGAAAATGAAAAACGGGACGATTATTATATTTCTTATGGTTCTTCTGAGGTAGAGATACAGCAGGCACACAATGTAACGTGGGAAATGGACGGGATGCACTACAACCTGTTCGGCTTTGATGTGGAGCTGACACCGGACGAGATGATGGATATGGCGGAAGAAATTATTCATGCCAAATAAAAAACAGAATTGGGAATACGGAATCGCAGTTGCGGTTCCGTATTTTTCGTGTCATAATAGAGCAGATAAGAAAAATGAAGAAGCAGCAGGCAGCAAAATAAGAAAGAAGGAACCATAAAATGCAGAAAAAACTGGCGGTTATCAATGATATATCAGGATTTGGAAGGTGCTCTATTACCGTTTCTTTGCCTATTGTATCCTACCTTGGAGTACAATGCTGTCCGGTACCGACCTCTATTTTTTCAAATCATACGGGATACCCGCACTTTTTTTTTGATGATTATACGGACCGGATGCCTGAATATATTGCCAACTGGAAAAAGCTTGGGCTTACCTTTGATGGCATCGCAACCGGTTTCTTAGGCTCTGCCAGACAGATTCAGATTGTGAAAGAGTTTATCCGGGATTTTTCCGGGGAGAATACACACATTATCATAGACCCGGTTATGGGTGACCATGGAAAATTATATTCTACCTATACGGAAGAGATGTGTCAGGAAATGAAGAAACTGGTATCGCTTGCCGATATTACAACACCGAATCTGACGGAATGCTGCAAGCTGACCGATACTTCGTTTAAAGAAAACGGCTGGAGCAAGAAGGAATTGCTGCAGATGGCGGAGAAACTTTCCATGCTCGGACCGGAGAAAATCGTGATTACCGGAATCCCACAGGGTGAATTTATTGCGAATTATATTTATCAAAAAGGAAAAGAATCTCGATGGATTCGTACCCATAAGGTAGGGACGGAACGTTCCGGCACCGGCGATGTGTTTGCTTCCATTATTGCAGCAGACAGCATCAATGAAGTACCTTTTGATAAATCGGTTAAAAAGGCTTCGGGCTTTGTGAAAAAATGTATTTTGAAATCCATGGAGCTTCACATCCCACAGACGGACGGAGTATGCTTTGAAGAAATTTTGTTTCGGTTAAAAAGAGATTAGAAATGGAATCGTTATAACGATAGATGAGGAGAAATCAGACAATGGTAATTTTATATGAGGTATATGATAATTTATATGTGAATATGACAAACAAATGTCCTTGTTCCTGCACCTTTTGCCTGCGCAGGACAAGAGATGAGATGAACCATTCCGGTAGTCTCTGGCTGGAGCGGGAGCCAAGTGTGGCAGAAGTGATTGCGGAATTTGCTAAGTTTGATATGACAAAATATAAAGAGCTGGTGTTCTGCGGTTTTGGAGAGCCGACAGAGAGACTGGAGGATTTACTGGAAGTAGCAGCTTATGTGAAAAAGAATTTTTCGCTTCCGATTCGTATCAATACTAACGGACTCTCCGATCTGATTCATGGAAAAGATACCGCACCGATGTTTGAGGGACTTGTGGATACAATTTCGATTAGTTTAAACACACCGGATAAAGAAGAATATCTGAAGCTGACAAATAGTAAGTTCGGAATACAGTCCCATGATGCCATGCTACGCTTTGCGGGAAATGTCAGCAAATATGTTCCCAATGTTATTCTTTCTACGGTAGAAACGACGATTACGAAAGAAGAAGAAAAGCAGTGTCGGGAAATTTGTGAAAAGCTTGGCGTAACATATCGGATTCGCCCATATGAAAACTAGAAAATAATGATGAAAAACGGCACATGCTAAAACAACAAGTGCCGTTTCTTTTTATGGAGCTATAAGATATTGCAGTTCAAATGGGTAGCCGTCCTTTTTGTTTTCAGAAGAAGTAGTATCGGTTTCGATGATACAGAAGGAATCGCTTTTCAGTACCTCTTTCATTTCTTCCTGAACAGAGCCGGACATATGGACGGCAATTTTGCGGCAGATATAGTCACCTGCGGGCAGGGTGCGGATGGCATCTGAAGAAGCTCCTGCACCAGCGGCCTGTGCTTTTGCAGTTTCCGGGGAAATTCCGGCATCCAGCGTTAAAAACATATAGCGGGTCAAAGTTCCGTTCTGATATTCATGGAGAATACCGGAAGGATAAGAAACTGCAAGTCCCATTTGCTGTGCGGTTACAAACAGTTTCAAAATATACTGCCCATAGTATTTTGGCGTGTCCAGATCTTCTAACGGTACGGTCAGAACCGTACGGGTATTCAGAGGGGTGGAATAAAAACCGTCAGGCAAAAGAATACCGGATTTGCTCTCCGGGATTTTCGCCAGGCCGTTGTCACTGCCGGAAGCGGCAAGCTGTTGCAGGGTATCCTGCAATGCTTCCAGACATTTATGAATTTCCAATATTTTCTCTTCGGCAAGAATTTTGCCGTCATAAAGCAGCTTCTGCAGATTAATCGAGTCATTTTCTACGTAGTTGTTCAGATCCTTTAACGGAATTCCGAGCTTGATGCAAAGCGTAATGGCATCCAGAAGATAAAGCTGTTTTTCCGTATAATAGCGGTAGTTGGTTTCTTCGTTGACAAAGGCCGGCTTTAAAATGCCGATTCGGTCATAGTAACGCAGCGATTTTATGCTGACATTCTTCAATTTGGCAACTTTTCCGATGGACATATACTGACTCATATTTTTCTCCTTTGAAACTCTGACATAATGGTATAGTTACTCTTTTTACTATGCCATAATATTCCATGTTTTGCAAGTGTTTACTCATAAGAAAACTCCCTGCCTCTTTAGAAGCAGAGAGTTTTTTAGGATTAGCCCATCGTTACAACAACATTGTACTCTGTCTTGCCTTTTTCATAAGGAACAACACATCCTTCCAGTGTTGCACCGTCTACAGTGATAGACTTCACACCCTTTTCTACATTGTCAGGGTTCACTACCTTGATGTTGTAAGTACCTTCGCGGAATTTTCTGGTGATCTCAAAATCGCCAAAGTCTTTCGGTACACAAGGATCAATGCTTAAGCCCTTGTGAGTCGGATATACACCCAAGATGTGCTGCGACACATTTACAAAGGTCCATGCAGCAGTACCGGTCAACCAGCTGTTCTTTGCTTCACCATGGAATTTGGCATCCGCACCGGCAACCATCTGCGAATATACATAAGGTTCTGTTCTGTGAATTTCACTGAATTCTTCCACATAAGCAGGACATGTCTTCTGATAGATTTCAAAAGCTCTGTCACCACGTCCGATAACGGTTTCTGCGATGGAAACCCAAGGATTATTGTGGCAGAAGATACCTGCATTCTCTTTGTATCCCGGCGGGTAGGAAGAAATTTCACCAAGCTCTAAGTGATACTTGGTATAAGCAGGCTGTAAAATCATAACACCATACTTGGTATCCAGTTTTTCTTTGACGGAGTCAAGCGCTTTCTTGGCAAGTCCCTCTTTCACACCGATTCCGGCTAACGGACAGAAGCCGTTGGATTCAATGTAGATTTTACCTTCTTCACATTCGTTAGAACCAATCTTATTGCCGTAGGCATCATACGCACGTACAAACCATTCACCGTCCCAGCCATCTTTTAAGACAGCATCATACATTTTCTGTACTTCTGCGCGGGCATAGTCGGCTTCTGCCTGGTCACCCATCAATTCACATAACTGTGCATATTCTTCACCATATTTTACGAACATACCTGCGATGAATACGGATTCGGCAACCGGTCCTTCGGATGGACCAAATGTCTGGAAAGATTCGCCCGGATGTTCTGAGAAACAGTTTAAGTTCAGACAGTCATTCCAGTCAGCACGTCCAATCAGCGGAAGGTTATGAGGTCCTTTGTGATTTACGATATAATCAAAGGAACGTTTCAGGTGGTTCATTAACGGTGTAGCAACTGACATATCATTATCAAAAGGTACTAATTCTGTTAAGATAGAAGTATCGCCGCTTTCACGAACATATGCGGAGGTACCGGCAATCAGCCATAACGGATCATCGTTGAAACCGCTTCCGATATCGGAGTTACCTTTCTTGGTAAGTGGCTGATACTGATGATAAGCACTTCCGTCCTGGAACTGTGTGGAAGCAATATCAATAATTCTCTGTCTTGCTCTGTCAGGAATCAGATGTACGAAACCAAGTAAGTCCTGACAGGAATCACGAAAGCCCATGCCGCGGCCGATTCCGGATTCGTAATAAGAAGCGGAACGGGACATGTTGAAGGTTACCATACACTGATACTGATTCCAGATGTTAACCATACGGTCAACTTTATCATTGGAAGATTTTACGGTATATTTGGAAAGAAGTCCTTCCCAGTATGTATTTAATTCTGCAAAAGCCTTTTCGACATCAGCATCGGTCTGATATTTTGCTAACATGGCATTGGCAGGCTTTTTGTTGATAATGTTCGGAGCTTCCCACTTAGCATCTTCAGGATTCTCAATGTAACCGAGAACGAAAACAAAGGATTTTGTTTCACCCGGTTGCAAGGTAACGTTAATCTGATGGGAGGCGATTGGATACCAGCCGCTTGCCATAGAGTTGGTAGCCTTACCGTTTTCTACCACTTCCGGATTGTTCGCACCACGATAAGCACCTAAGAAAGCATCGCGGCTTGTATCAAATCCGTCAACCGGAGTATTTACGGAATAAATGGCATAATGATTTCTACGTTCTCTGTATTCTGTCTTATGGAAAATGGTAGAACCGACAACCTCTACTTCACCGGTGCTCAAATTCCGCTGGAAGTTTCTGGAATCGTCGTCTGCATTCCAAAGACACCATTCTACATAAGAGAATAAAGAAATATTTTTCACAGTATTACCTTTGTTGGTTAATTTCACCTGGCTGATTTCGCAGTTATCGTTTAGCGGCACAAAAGTAAGAACGGAAGCTTCCACATCCTTCTTAGAACCGGTAAAACGGCTATAACCGATACCATGACGGCATTCATAACTGTCTAAGTCGGTCTGAGTTGGCTTCCAGCCCGGATTCCAGACAGTATCTTCATCTTTAATATAGAAGTATTTACCGTTGATATCGTTTGGCACATCGTTGTAACGATAACGAGTCATGCGGAGAAGCTTTGCGTCTTTATAAAACGTGTAGCCTCCACAGGTGTTGGAAATTAAGCTAAAGAATTCGTTGCAGCCGAGGTAGTTGATCCAGGGCAGAGGGGTTTTGGGTGTGGTGATGACATATTCACGATTGGCATCATCAAAAAATCCAAATTTCATATTTAGTTCTCCTTTTTCTTTATATTATTATTGTGAAAAATATTTGAAAACGGTCCGAAAGGCTACCGCTTCAAGGATACGAAAATTAAGAAAACGATTAAGTTACTGTCCGAAAGATGATTTTTATGCCCGAATGCATAAGGTATTTATTGATAATATTAAGTGATATAAGGAATTATACCGAAAAAGAAAGGAAAATGCAATAACTTTTCTATTTACGAAACCGTTTACTGTTAATTAAGAACAAAGTGTGAACAAAGTGTTAATACGCTGTGCAAAAGAATAAAAAAGTGGCATAAAAAAATGTGAAAAATATACAAAATTATAAAAAATAAACAAAAAAATAAAAAAGTCTATTGCAAAACTATAAAAAATGATATACACTAGCATTACGAAAACGATTAAGTGATTAAGACTTGTTCCGATAAGAGTCGGATGTAAGCAAATAGTCGGACTTCTTAAAGTAAGGAGCATGCGCAATGGTATCTATGAAAGATATTTCAGTGGTATGTGGAGTATCCGTAGCAACAGTTAGCAAAGCGCTTAACAACCACAGTGACATTGGAATAGAAACAAAAGAGCATATTAAACAGGTGGCTAAGGAAATGGGATATTTTCCTAACTCTGCAGCCAAAGCGTTGAAAACAAATCGTACCTATAATATTGGCGTGCTTTTTGTAGATGATGATCAAAGTGGTCTGACACATGACTATTTTGCGTATGTATTGGATAGCTTGAAGAGTACGGCGGAAGCGAAAGGATATGATATTACTTTTATCAATGGATGTAAAACAAGACCGAACCGGATGTCTTATCTGGAACATTGCAGATACAGAGGTTTTGACGGAGTCGTTATCGCATGCGTGGATTTCTACGCACCGGAGGTTTTGGAACTGGTTCGGAGTAATATTCCAACCGTAACGATTGACCATATGTTTAACAATGTCTGTGCAATTATGTCAGACAATATAAAAGGGATGAGAGACCTGCTCCATTATATATATAGAAAAGGACATCGTAAAATAGCTTACATACATGGGGCCGATTCAGCAGTTACCCAGAGCCGGTTATCTTCTTTTTATAAAACAATGGCAGAACTTGGACTTGAAGTTCCCGATGAATATATAAGCGAAGCAGCTTATCGTGATACCCAAAAAACGTTCATCGAAACAGAAAGGTTGCTTGATTTAAAAGACAGACCTACCTGTATCCTTTATCCGGATGATTTTGCCTGCTTTGGCGGTATAAATGCAATCAATGAAAGAGGACTCAGAATTCCGGAAGATATTTCCGTTGTGGGATATGACGGAATCAGAGCTGCAAGACATATTGAACCACAGCTCACAACTTTGCGGCAGGATACCAGAAAACTGGGACAGGAAGCCGCAGAAAAACTGATTAGTCTGATTGAACACCCGAAGACAACAATTATGGAACAGATTATCGTAGAGGGAGAAGTCTTCCATGGCAAGTCAGTAGCCGATTTAACTATTTAATAAGGCATTTATATCAGGAGAACCTGATAATTCAAAATAAATGCAACAGTAACTGATGGCATAACATCAAATATCTCAAAGGGAGGAAATTTTCAATGAAGAAAAAGTTACTTAGCGCACTTCTTTCTACAGCAATGGTAGCAAGCTTACTTGTAGGCTGTGGTTCTGACAGTGCATCCACAACAGAAGCTCCTGCAGATGATGCAGCAGCAGAAACAACAGAAGAAGCAGCTCCTGCAGATGATGCAGCAGCAGAGGAGTCCACAGATGCAGCAGCATCAGGCGACAAATTCTACATCTATTCTTGGAATACAGAATTACAGGAAAGACTGAAATATGTATTCGAAGCTAATCCGGGAATGGAAGAAAGAATCGAATATGTAAACGTTGGTGACTCTAATGTATATCAGGAGAAAATTGACCAGTTATTACAGACACCTGATGCAGAAGACTATCCTGATATGATCGCTTTCGAAGCTGGTTACATCATGAAGTATACAAACAGTGATTACACATTGCCTGTAACAGATTGTGGTGTTACAGATGCTGATTTAGCAGAAATGTATCCTTATACAATCACAATTGCAACAGACCAGAGAGATGGTTCCTTAAAAGGTGTTTCATGGCAGTCCTGTCCTGGTGCATTCATGTACAGAACAGACCTTGCAGAGAAATATCTTGGTGTAACAAGCCCTGAAGAAATGCAGGCTAAAATCAGCACATGGGATGATTTCCTTGCTACAGCAAAAGAATTAAAAGAAGCATCCGGTGATGCTACAAGAATTCTTTCTTCCAATGGTGACGTTTCTAACGTATTCTATTCCAATAAATCAGAGCCATGGGTAACATCTGATGGTGTGTTCCATATGGACGATGCAATGGTTGAATACATGGAAGTTTCCAAAGCACTTGAGCAGGATGACTTAACACAGAAAACTACTACTTGGACAGAAGAGTGGAATGCTGGTCCTTCCACAGACAGCGTACTTGGTTACTTCGGATGTACATGGTTCTTACACTGGACAATCAAATCTAACTGTGGCGGCGAAAAAGTTGGTGAAGGTACATACGGTCTTTGGAATATGTGCCAGGGTCCTGCTCCTTACTACTGGGGTGGTACATGGTTAGGTGCAACAGCTGGATGTTCTGATACAGCATTAGCTGGACAGATTATGAAATCTCTTTGCTGTGATACAGAAATCATGACAAAGATGTCTGAAGAAACACTTGATTATGTAAACAACAAGACAGCTATGAAGACATTATCTGATGCTGGTAAGGGTGCATATGACTTCTTAGGCGGTCAGGACTTCATCGCAGTATTCTCTCCGCTTGCAGAGGATATCGATGTTTCTTGGATGAGCGCATATGACTTAAACATCAACAACTTACTGGGTGTTCAGATTGCTGAATATCAGTCCGGAAACAAAGATCTTGATACAGCAATTGCAGACTTCAAGCAGGCTGTTAAAGATGCTTATCCGTCTGTAACTGTAGAATAAACTTTAGAAAACTTCGTTTCCTAAAGTTAAGAGAATATAATTTCCAGCATTGACTGTAAATCATATTCTCTACAGAAGATAGAAATATCAAAAATAAATTATAATTCTGTACCGGCTGAAGGGCCGGTACAGATATTATAAAGGGAAGAAACAAGCCGCGGCACAGATATTTGAGAGGTTTTCCGAAGCGGAGAGTTGTCAAATGCCTGTGGCGCGAGCTGAAGGCAGATGTCTGATAGGATAATAACTATCAACAGGAAAATAGAAAAGAAGGATGTGGAGATATGGCAAAAAGTAATAGTAAAAAGCGCAAAACAGTAGAATATGGCCGTTATGGATACTATTTCATCGCTCCATTTTTTATTGTTTTTGCAATATTCCAATTATGGCCTTTGATTTATACAATAGGCTTAGCATTCTGTGAGAACTATACAGATACCATGTTTAATGTGGAAGTTGGTCCGACATTTAACGGTATTGAAAACTTCAAAACGGTGTTTGTGGGAAGTGATGGTGCATTATTTAATACTTATACTTTCCAGTCTTTGTGGAATACCATTATTATGTGGATGATGAATTTCTTACCGCAGATTCTTCTGGCATTACTTCTGGCAGTATGGTTTACCGATACCAGAGTAAAACTAAAGGCACAGGGTGCTTACAAAATCTTAACCTTTATGCCAAACATCATTACGGCAGCTACGATTTCCGTTTTATTTTACAGCTTATTTAACTTTCCGAATGGTCCGATTAACCAGGCTTTGATTGCAATGGGAATTATAAAAGATCCATATAATTTCTTTTTGAGTAAATGGGCAACAAGAGGTATTATCTCTTTTATCAATTTCTGGATGTGGTATGGAAATACGATGATTGTATTAACAGCAGGTATTCTTGGTATCAGCCCGTCCTTATTTGAAGCTGCAAGAGTAGACGGAGCTACAAGCTGGCAGATTTTCAAAAGCATAACATTGCCAATGCTTAGACCAATTTTACTATTTTCATTAGTAAACTCCGCTATTGGTGGTATGCAGATGTTCGATATTCCGAAGTTGTTAACGACAAGTGGACTTGGCGATCCGAACTATACAACAAGAACGATTACCATGTATATGCGTGAACTTGCATTTACCGGTGCAAGACAGATGGGTAAAGCTTCTGCAGTTTCCGTTGTTTTATTTGCGGTAACGTTATTCTTCAGTTTGATTCTTTTCTATATTATGCGAGATAAAGACGCTATTAAAGAGAAAAAGGCTATTAAGGCAGCACAGAAGGCAAGAAAGGAGGTAAAATAGTATGGCAGTAAATAAAGAACAGGAAGGTGGATTACATGCAAGAATCCTCGGAGCCCAGATTTTCAGAAACGCCATTTGTATTTTCCTCTGTTTTCTGAGTTTGATACCGTTCTGGATTATGATTGTAAATGCAACACGTGACAGTGTTGCTATTCAGAGTCAGTTTTCTCTGATACCGTCTACATATTTTTTCAGTAATCTGCAAAAACTGTTATATCAATGTAATGCGAATGTTCCATTATGGCAATACATGGTGAACAGCCTTATTATTTCGGTAGGAAGCACTGTTTTAGCAGTATATTTTTCTACGATGACTGCATATGGTGTTACAGTTTATAAGTTCAAAGGAAGCACATTTGCATGGGCGTTCATCATGGCGATTATGATGATTCCAACCCAGGTATCTTCCATCGGTTTCTTCCGTTTTATGTATGGTATAGGACTCGGTAATAATTATCTTCCTTTGATTATTCCGGCTATTGCATCTCCGGCAACGGTATTCTTCATGCGGCAGTATATGCAGAGTGCATTATCGCTTGAAATTGTCGATGCAGCGAGAATTGATGGCTCGGGAGAATTCAGAACGTTTAACACAATTGCCGTACCTCTTATGAAACCGGCGATTGCAACTCAGTGTATTTTTGCTTTTATCGGTTCATGGAATAACTTTTATACACCTTCCATGTTGCTTTCTTCACAGAAAAAATACACATTACCAATGTTTGTGCAGTTGATGCGTGGTGAGCGATTCCGTTCCGATTACGGTATCATTTATGTAGGTCTTGTATTGACCATTTTACCAATTTTTATTGTATACTTTTTACTTTCTAAATATATTATTGCAGGTGTTGCACTTGGTGGTGTAAAAGAATAATTTTGGTAGATATTCTAAAAAAGATGAAGAGGCATATTACATAGTGATATGCCTCTTACTATATTATAAGATAGGAGAGAAGAGATTATGGCAATAATACTACCTTATGGGAAAGCAATATGCTATTCCGGATATAGACAGGGACAAAGTCCTAAAACAGAAATTCCGACCAAGGAACAAATTGCTGAGGATTTGAATATCTTAGTGAAGGACGGATATCAATATATTCGGATGTATGACCCAAATCTTCATGCGAGACGGGTTTTGGAAATTATAAGAGAGAAACAGCTTCCGCTAAAATGTATGATAGGTATTGATTCTGATCCTGAAGTAAATAATCCGAATTGTCCTTTTAATGATGGAAGGGAATATTCTCCGGAAGAACTTCGTAATAATATTGCACGCAATGATGCAGAAATAGATGCGTTGATTCAGCTGGCAGAGGAATTCGACGAAGAGATTGTTGCTCTTTCGGTTGGTAATGAAAATACACCCGAGTGGACTGCTCATATGGTGCCGGCAAAGCGGTTATTAAGCCATGCGGAACGATTAAAAAAGGCGACCAACAAACCAATTACATTTTGTGAAATTGTTCCTGCATGGGAAAAATTACAGGAATTAGGTAACTATCTGGATATTATTAGTATTCATAGTTATCCTCTGCATGATGGTTTGACGATTGATGTTGCATTGAAAACAAATCAGGAACATCTTCAACGTGTAAAAAATATTTTTCCGAATAAGCAGGTTATCTTTACCGAGATGGGATGGACCACTATGACGAATAGCAAGATGAAACCGGGTCAGGCTTGTGTGGAAAATCAAAAGAGGTACATTGCTGAAATTTCGGAATGGATGGAGCGGGAACATATTATTGGATTTATTTTTGAGGCCTTTGATGAGCCGTGGAAAGGAAATACTCCTGCTGATTCAGAGTGTAACTGGGGACTCTATTATCTGGATAGAACTCACAAATAACTTTTCTTAACGATACACAAAATTGCCACACTAATGCATAAACGTTAGTGTGGTTTTTTTATGTTTTTTAAGAATGTCTTAATAGCAATATGGAAAAAATTATGATACACTGTTGCATATGAGGGAGGATGTCATGTCACAAATTGTATATGATGCCAGAAAAATAAAGGCATACGACGGACTTGTAAGGTTGTGTGATTATGCGGGAAAAGATAAAGCGTGGTGCAATGAACTCTGGATGCTCTTTTTGACAGATGCAGAGTTGTATGAGGAATTTGTATATTATCTGGAGCATCATGGTTTCGCGGATCATATGAGAATAGAAGGGTATTCTTTAACAGACTGCTATGTCTGGCAGATGGAAAAGTATAATCTGACAAGAGACTTGGGGAAAAATCCGGTTGACTGTAATAAAGAAGAATTGGCACTGCAGGCATTTATGACAATGGCAAGACTGAAACAGAATCCGGAGCAATATCAGCAGAAATTTATGCGTGGTTTTGGGTTGGATCGATAGAAATAAAGTGACGAGGTAGAAATGGAGAAGAGAGAGTTTATTGAAAAATTACAGCGCGCGCTGGCAGGCGGCTTAGGGAGCTCACTTGTTGCGGACAATGTGCGCTATTATCAGGATTATATTGAATCGGAGATACGCAAAGGCAGAAGTGAGCAGGAAGTTTTGGAGCAGTTAGGTGATCCAAGGCTTTTGGCGAAGAGTATTATTGAGGCGAATAAACGCGCCGGGGCAAGCTATGGTTCTAACATGGAATATGATGAAGAGGTGCGTTCGGATTCAGAAGAAGATGAATATACGAATGAATTCAAAAAACGTGGATTTATTCTGCCGGAATGGCTCATAGTGTTGATTGCAGCAGTGGTTTTTATTGTTATAATAGGTGTTGTAACATCACTGTTATCCTTCTTTTCTCCGGTTATTATCATTGCATTGATCATTATTTTGGTAGTGAAGTTGTTTCAGAGCAATACAAAATAGCCCATTTTGGTAAATGGGCTATTTAGGGGAGTATAAATAATTAATATATAAGGGTTTGTAAATAGAAAATGAAGGGGTGTTTCTATCTACAATTATTATTATATACAAAATACATAGAAATGCAATTTGAAATAGTACCAAAGTACCAAGGGATATTTTGGTACTTTTTTATAAAAAACTAGTACTAAAGACCTATAAATGGCTTGAATAGTTTTCAAAAAAACTTGTCATACTATTCCTGTAACAAAAATCAATCAGGAGGTATGCAAGATGTCTAAGAATGATTATAACCAGAATTCTCAGAACAATGAAAAACAGCAGAATAAGAGCGGCAGCCAGAATGCTCAGAACAACAATCAGAAGAATAATTCTCAAAATTCTTCTAACAACAAGGCACAGGACAACCAGAAAAATAATTTCTAAAATAAAAGCGGCATGGCCACCTCGGCTATGCCGTTTTTTGCTGTAAATAAGTCTGCCATTGTGCATCTGGGATGAGAGAACGAAAGCAGAGGGAAAACAGAGTCAAAAGGATTGACAGGAAAACAACGACAAATTACAATGAATTTATGGAAAAAATGAAATTTATTGTACCATGCCATTTTGGGCTGGAGGCTGTACTAAAAAGAGAAATTACAGATTTTGGATATTCAATATCCGAAGTAGAAGACGGACGTATCACCTTTGAAGGAGATGCGGACGCTCTTTGTCGTGCCAATGTTTTTTTACGGACAGCAGAAAGAGTGCTCATTAAGGTAGGAAGTTTTCATGCGGAAACGTTCGAAGAACTTTTTCAGGGAACCAAAAACCTTCCCTGGGAGGATTTTATACCGGAAGACGGGAAATTCTGGGTGGCAAAGGCAGCAAGCATCAAAAGTAAGCTGTTCAGTCCGTCGGATATTCAGTCCATTATGAAAAAGGCGATGGTAGAGCGCTTAAAATCTATTTATCACAAGGAATGGTTTGCAGAAACAGGCGCTTCTTATCCGGTACGCGTTTTTTTGATGAAGGATGAAGTAGTGGTTGGCCTGGATACCACAGGAGATTCTCTGCATAAAAGAGGATACCGCAAGCTGACAGCCAAGGCCCCCATTGCGGAAAATCTGGCGGCAGCCTTAATTATGCTGACACCTTGGAAAGGTGACAGGATACTGGTAGACCCATTCTGCGGAAGCGGTACCTTTCCAATTGAAGCAGCGATGATGGCAGCACATATGGCACCGGGGATGAACCGCAGCTTTCTGGCAGAGGACTGGACACATTTGGTACCGCGTAAGAGCTGGTATCGGGCAATGGATGAAGCAGATTCCTTGGTAAACATGGACATAGAAACCGATATTCAAGGTTACGATATTGATGATAAGATGGTTTCCATTGCAAGGGAAAATGCCCGACTTGCGGGTGTGGAGCATTTGATTCATTTTCAACGCCGGGACGTGGAGCAGCTCAGCCATCCGAAGAAATACGGCTTTTTAATTACGAACCCGCCGTATGGGGAACGGCTGGAGGATAAGAAAAACCTGCCGGCTCTATATCAAACGATAGGGGAGAGGTTCCGGGAACTGGATAGTTGGTCGATGTATCTGATTTCTGCTTATGAACAGGCAGAACAATATATCGGTAGAAAAGCAGACAAAAACAGAAAGATATATAATGGTATGATGAAGACCTATTATTATCAATTTATGGGACCAAAGCCGCCGTCCGGTGCAGGCAGACGGCAGGGAGACTAGTATGCAGCAAAATCAGCTAATGAAACAAACAGCCATTTTTGCAGCATTGTTTGCGGTTGCGGCTATGGCAGTTATCATTTATTATTCTGCGAATAAAGTGGTTGTTGTGAACGATGTTGCACAGGACGAAGTGGTGCACAGCATGGGAACGGCGAAACAGGAAAAGACACCGGAAAACATCCGGGAAAAGAACAGAATTGTTTTTGACTCGAACAGTCAAAAAACAAACTGCTTCTGTATTCCGCTTCATTCGAGTGTTACGGCAGAAAATGTCACAATTGAAAATCACTATATGGACAAGGAACTGTGGATTAGCATTCAACAGAAAAGAAAAGATGATGTTAATGAGGAATTTTACCGTTCCAACGGAGTATATGGAAATCGGGATGCGGTTATAGATGGTTACTTTGAAAATGGAGAGGAAACTTTCTGGCTGAAATTTCAGCTAAATGACATCTATGAATACAGCAGTATTTTTGAAAATAATAACCTGTATATTGAATTTATGACACCAAAGGAAGTATATGACAAGATTGTCATTATTGACCCGGCATATGGAGATGATGTGTCAGGTTTTATTACACTTGCAATTGCACGTAATCTGAAACAGAAACTAGATGAAACGGATATTAAGGTTTACTATACAAGAATGAGTGATACCAATCCGACGGACGAAAGCAGAGTTAATCTGGCAAATGCGGCAAGAGCAGATATGCTGATACGGATTGAGGTCGGCGAGGAAGATGACGGAAAAGTTTTCGGTACGGAAGCAGTCTATAACAGTCATTTTTTTATACCGGAATTTGGCAGCGTGGAATTGGCTGATTTGCTGGAAAGGGAAGTGGTTACTGCAATTAGCGGCAAAGCAAATGGACTGATTGAGTCAACGAAAGATGATACTGTTATCAACTGGGCGGAGGTACCGGCTGCAACGATTCGTGTCGGTTATGTTTCCAATGCACAGGAAGCGATTTTACTAAGTCATGAGGATTATATTCAGAAAATCGCAGATGGAATTTATCAGGCAATTATGAAAGCCTATGAGGAATAGAGATAGCAGAAAGGAAGTACGGCAATGAGCAGAAAAATCATTTTTGCAACGGGAAATGCAGGAAAGATGCGAGAAATCCGTAAGATTATGGGTGACATGGATGTAGAAATCCTTTCCATGAAAGAAGCAGGTATTTCAACCGATATTATAGAAGATGGGACTACCTTTGAAGAAAATGCCATTATTAAGGCAAAAGCAATAGCAAAAAAGACAGAGCATATTGTTCTGGCAGACGATTCCGGTCTGGAAATTGATTATCTGAATAAAGAACCGGGGATTTACTCTGCCAGATATCTGGGCGAAGACACACCTTATGATGTGAAAAATCAAAAGATTCTGGAACGTCTGGAAGGTGTGGAAGAAGCGAAGCGTACGGCCAGATTCGTCTGTGCGATTGCAGCTGTTATGCCGGATGGAGAAGTGATTACGACACATGGAGTTATTGAAGGCAGAATCGCTTATGAACCAAAGGGAAGCAATGGCTTTGGTTACGATCCGATTTTTTATGTGCCGGAATATGGCTGCAGTTCTGCAGAGCTTAGTGAAGAGGAGAAAAATGCCATCAGCCATCGGGGCAAAGCATTAGAAGCCATGAAGGAAGAACTAAAGAAAAGGATGTAATGAAACGATATGAAGGTACTTATTGTAAGTGATACACATCGTCATAATGAAAATTTTCTAAAGGTTATAAAGAAAGTCGGACCGGTAGATATGGTAGTGCACTGCGGTGATGTAGAGGGCGCAGAAGCTATTATAACACAGGCAGCGGGATGTCCGGTACATATGGTACAGGGTAATAATGATTTCTGGTCTGAGATGCCGCGGGAAAAAGAATTCGCTATCGGCATGTATAAAGTCTGGCTGACCCATGGACACAATTATTATGTTTCCATGAATTATGAAATGATTAAGGAAGAGGCGAGAAATCGGGAAATAGACATTGTTATGTGTGGACATACCCATAAGCCGATTATAGACATTGATGAGGGCGTGATTGTAATAAATCCGGGAAGCCTCAGTTATCCGCGACAGGAAGGAAGAAAACCTTCCTATGTAATAATGGAAATTGATAAAGAAGGAGAACCTCATTTTACATTGAATTATGTATGTGAGTGACGTAGCCGGAATAAGCTGTCTTTTTAGAAAGAAAACCATCGTGAAAAGCAGTGATGAAAATTAGGTTTGAAAAAAATAAAAAATAGGTTGACAGACAAAAATCATTATTATATAATATGACTTGCGTTGTGAACCGATAGGTTGTGACAGATAAGATTATCGGGGTGTGGCTCAGCTTGGCTAGAGCGCCTGGTTTGGGACCAGGAGGTCGCAGGTTCGAATCCTGTCACCCCGACTTACAAAGCAATATGCGGGTGTAGTTCAATGGTAGAACACCAGCCTTCCAAGCTGGATACGTGGGTTCGATTCCCATCACCCGCTTTCCTTAAGTAATAAGGATACGTGTTCGTAGCTCAGCTGGATAGAGCAACGGCCTTCTAAGCCGTGGGTCGGGGGTTCGAATCCCTTCGAGCACGCTGTGGGATTTTGCGAATCCTATTATGGTGGGTATGGCGCAGTTGGCTAGCGCGCCAGATTGTGGCTCTGGAGGCCGAGGGTTCGAGTCCCTCTATCCACCTTATAACATAACGGGAATGTGCTGGGAGCACAGCCTGGTGTTATCCAATATTGGGCTATCGCCAAGGGGTAAGGCACAGGACTTTGACTCCTGCATTCGCTGGTTCAAATCCAGCTAGCCCAGTTATTAAGGGCCACTAGCTCAGTCGGTAGAGCACTTGACTTTTAATCAAGTTGTCTGGGGTTCGAATCCCCAGTGGCTCATCCTAAAGAAAGAAGCAGCTGGGAAACTGGGGATTCGAACCCCTGTTGACATTCCCAGTGGCTCATCCTAAACAAAGAAATTCAAATGTTGCAAAATGAATTCAGATATTATCTGAATTCGTTTTTTGTTTACAAATCTTTTCATTCCAATATGCAGACAAGGAGAATAAAATGGAACAGGGTGTTATAAAAGAAGAAAATAAAATGGGAATTATGCCTGTAAACAAGCTGCTAGTTTCCATGTCACTGCCAATGATGGCATCGATGCTTGTGCAGGCCCTTTATAATATTGTAGACAGTATTTTTGTATCCAGAATCAATGAAAATGCTTTGACGGCGGTTTCGTTAGCATTTCCGATACAGACTTTGATGGTGGCACTGGGCAGCGGTACCGGAGTCGGTATCAATGCTGTTTTGTCGAAGTCTCTGGGGGAAAAGAATTATGATAAGGCAAATAAAGCAGCTACAAATGGTGTTTTTCTCGCGTTGGTAAGCTATATTGTTTTCCTGCTGGTTGGACTTTTGGCAGTGACACCTTTCTATGCCAGTCAGACAGATGATGCGGAAATTATAGCATATGGCTTTCAATATATGACAATCGTATGCTGTTTTTCCTGTGGAATGTATGCACAATTTGTCTTTGAACGTTTGCTGCAGTCTACCGGAAAAACTTTTTATACCATGATTACACAGGGAACCGGTGCGGTTATCAATATTATTCTTGATCCGATTTTTATCTTTGGTTATTTGGGGATGCCCAAAATGGGTGTAGCGGGAGCGGCTTGTGCAACGGTTATTGGACAGTTTGTTGCCGGAACGATGGCTTTTGTAATTAACCAGAAAAAGAATACAGAAATCAGTCTGCATTTCAAAGGCTTCAGACCAGACAAACATATGATTGAACAAATTTATACAGTTGGTATCCCTTCTATTATTATGCAGGCAATCGGTTCTCTGATGACCTATGGAATGAATCGGATATTGATGGTATTTACTTCTACGGCAGCAGCAGTGTTTGGTGTCTATTTCAAATTGCAGAGCTTTATATTTATGCCGGTATTTGGACTGAATAATGGTATGGTGCCTATTATTGCTTATAATTACGGCGCCAATAAGAAGGATAGATTGTTGAAAACAGAAAAATTGAGCGTTTTATACGCTATGAGTATTATGTTTATCGGCTTTCTGGTCTTTCAGACATTCCCAAATATACTGCTTGATTTGTTTGATGCATCGGAAGCGATGTTAAATATTGGTATTCCGGCACTGCGTATTATCAGTATCAGCTTTTTGCTGGCAGGTTTTTGTATTATCGAAGGCTCGGTTTTCCAGGCACTTGGAAATGGAATTTACAGTATGCTGGTTTCTATTGCCAGACAGCTTGTGGTTCTGCTCCCGGCAGCTTATTTACTTGCCTGTCTTGGCAATGTAAATTATGTGTGGTGGGCATTCCCGATTGCGGAGCTGATGTCTATAACAATGACAATTATTTTCCGTTTCCGGATTGGCAGACAGATTATTCACCATATTGGAGAATAAAAAAACGAAGCATAAAAACTATGCAGGCAAGGATTGACATGAAAGTGCCGAAATGATATGATACTTAGCGGGTTAATAAGCGGATATGGCGGAATTGGCAGACGCGCCAGATTTAGGTTCTGGTCTGAGAGGGTGCAGGTTCAAGTCCTGTTATCCGCATGAAGAAAGAGTTGGTTCATTTGAATCAGCTCTTTCCTTTTGGAGAAAGAAGGAAGCTGCTTTATGGAAAAACAAGCTACAGATAAACGTATGGCATCTGCTTCGATGGGAAATTTGATAATAAGCATGGCGTTTCCTGCGATTTTAGCGCAGCTTATCAATATTCTATACAGTATCATCGATCGGATTTATATCGGACATATGGAAGGAGTCGGGGCAGCAGCACTGACTGGTGTGGGAGTGACCTTTTGTATTACGGTATTTATTTCGGCTTTTTCTGCTTTTATCAGTAATGGAGCAGCACCGCTCGCAGCCATCTGGCTGGGAAAAGGAAACAGGGATCATGCGGAGAAGATTCTGGGTAACAGCGTTACATTCCTGCTTGTCTGTACGGTAGTGTTAATGGCTTTTTTTTATGCTTTTCAAAGACCATTGTTGTATATGTTCGGAGCCAGTGATGTGACCATAGAATATGCATCCGCTTATATTTCCATATACCTGCTTGGTACGGTTTTTGTTGAACTGGCTTTGGGGCTGAATGCATTTATTATTTGTCAGAGTTGTTCCGGAACGGCTATGCTTTCGGTTTTGATTGGAGCAATTGCCAATATTATTCTGGATCCCATTTTTATATTCGCGTTGGGAATGGGCGTAAAAGGAGCTGCGATTGCGACGGTAATCTCGCAGGCACTTAGTGCACTCTGGGTAGTCAGTTTTTTATTAGGAAAAAAGACCTCCTTAAAAATCAGAAGAAGCTGTATGAAACCGGATAAGAGAATCCTGTTC
Source organism: Lachnospiraceae bacterium (assembly GCA_029219245.1). Lineage (GTDB taxonomy): Bacteria > Bacillota > Clostridia > Lachnospirales > Lachnospiraceae > UBA3282. The sequence continues at coordinate 43,565 of JAQXTA010000063.1, forward strand.
AGTGTTTTTTCACTGGGGATTTCCCCCTTTATTATGCGTGCAACGGAAAGCTTTATCAGCATTGTCCTGAATCATGGACTACAGAAATACGGTGGGGACTTGTATGTGGGTTCTCTGACCATTATGCAGAGCGTTATGCAGATTTTTTCAGCGCCTATCAGTGGTTTTACACAGGGAATTGCACCGGTTATCAGTTATAATTATGGAGCCAGGAATTTTGACCGGGTAAAAATGGTATATCGCTGGATGATAGGAATTTGTTTCTTGTTTTTGTTTTTAGCAACTTTGACAACCATGATTTTCCCAGAATGGTATGCAGCTTTTTTTACCGAGGATACAGAGTTAATTGCTTTAGTGGGGAAAACGATGCCTGTGTTTATGACAGGAATGCTGATTTTCGGATTGCAGAATGGCATCCAGCCGACCTTTCTGGCATTGGGACAGGCAAAAATATCCCTTTTTATTGCCGTATTCCGTAAAATTATTTTATTGATACCGCTTGCACTGATTCTTCCACGTTTCTTTGGGGTGATGGGAGTATATTATTCGGAGCCGGTTTCGGATATTCTGTCGGCGGTCACAGCAACGATACTTTTTGCGGGGAATATACGCAAAATGCTGTCGGAAGAAGCGCTGGAGAAAATACACTGAAAAAACACAATTATAAGTTAGAATACAAAGGAGCATAATTCAATGCATCAGGAGAAAAAAGATCTGACAGAGGGGGCACTTGGAAAACAGATTTTATTTTTTAGTATTCCGTTAATGCTTTCCAATGTTTTACAGGTTTTGTTCAATATGGCGGATGTAGCGGTAGTAGGCAGATTTGCAGGCCCGATTGCACTGGGTGCAGTGGGATCTACCACTATTCTGGTTGCCTTATTTACCGGATTGCTCATCGGTATGTCCGGTGGTGTCAATGTACTGGTGGCGTTACATTATGGTGCCGGAAGTAAAAAGGATGTGGAAGAAACAACACATACAGCGGCAATCCTGTGTCTGCTTGCAGGGGTACTTTTGACAGTTATAGGCATTACATGCGCCAACGGTATTTTATCGATTTTGAATACAAAACCGGAGTTAATAGACGATGCTGCCTTATATCTTCGGATTTATTTTCTGGGTATGCCGGCACTGGCGATGTATAATTACGGAAATGCAGTATTCAGCGCAGTCGGAGATACCAAAAGACCATTGTGCTATCTTTCGGTTGCCGGTATTATCAATATTCTGCTGAATTTATTTTTTGTGATTATATGTCATCTGGATGTAGCCGGAGTAGCGATGGCAAGTGTTATCTCGCAGTATCTGTCAGCTTTTTTGATTGTGAGCGTGCTGTTTCGTAGCAAAGAGATCTATGGTCTGCGGTTTTCTATGCTTCGGGTTACACCGGGAAAAGCACGTTCCATTGTGCGTATTGGTGTACCGGCAGGATTGCAGAACGGTATTTTCCAACTGGCGAATCTGTTTATCCAGAAAGGAGTCAATTCTTTTGATGCGACGATGGTTGCCGGTAATTCGGCAGCAGCCAATGCGGATGCGGTTGTGTATGATGTGATGGCAGCTTTCTATACGGCCTGTGGCAGTTTTATCGGACAGAATTACGGAGCCGGAAAAAGAACGCGGATTATCCGGAGCTATTTCGTAAGTCTTGCGTATTCCTTTGGAGTCGGACTCTTGTTGGGACTGTTGCTGGTTGCATGTGGTCCCCATTTTCTGGCATTGTTTACAAAGGAAGAAGCTGTTATGGAAGCCGGCATGATGCGACTTACCATTATGGGTTTTTCCTATTGCATTTCGGCGTTTATGGATTGTACGATTGCGGCATCCAGAGGATTAGGCAAGAGCTTTGTTCCGACACTGATTGTTTTTATGGGTTCCTGTGTATTCCGTATTATCTGGGTATATACGATTTTTGCTTATTTTGAAACCATTACATCACTGTATCTGCTCTATGCTTTTTCCTGGAGTATTACAGCATTTGCGGAGATATTGTATTTTTATTATATATATAAAAAACAGGTTGGAACGATTGTTATTTCCTGATGTTTGTTGTAAGATAGGTCTTGGTGTTATGCGATAATGTTTACAAGTACAGCCCTCCAATTTTCCCGGATAAGCAGGGCTGAATTGTTACAAGAAAATGTGGGAGAAAAAGATTATGAGAAAGAACTGGAAGAAGTTAGTGGTATGCAGTATGCTGGTATTTGCATTAACCGGATGCGGCAAGGAAGAAGCAAAGATAGAAAATACAGAAACCTATACAGAGAAAGAAAATCTGAAGCAGGCGGGACTTGGCGGACTGACAGCACTTTATGATGACTCGGTCTGGACCTACAGCGAAGAACAGAGTTCGGATTCCAGTATTGCTTTTGAAGATGTCAATGGTTCGGTCCTTGGGATTGCCTGTTCAAAGGAATCTTATTATCAGCACCCGCTTGATATGATAAATACTTCAAAGCAGATTTATTCTACCTATTCCGGTTATGAGGAAATTGAGTCACCGAAGGTAACAGAGGTGCAGGGAGAAACCTGGTATGAATGGGTATATCAATATGAAGAAAACGGCGTGAAGACAGTTGCCTTATCCCGTTTTTTCGGAAAAAATTATTATGCTTATACGATGACTTATGTGGCGGAAGCGGCAACATATGAATCCGGTAAAAACGAAGCGTTGAAAGTGATGAATTCTGTAGTTATGAATGTACCGGATAATGCAGAGGCGGAAGCGAAAGCCAGAGAATTTCTGACCGGTGAATGGGACTTGGGAGAAAGTGGCTATCTTGTCATGAATGAGGATGGTACTTACGCATGGTATATGGATAGTAGCAAGGATGAGAAGAACGTACACAAAGGAACTTATGGTTGCGATGTGTCCAATGATTCTTTAGGCTTTGGTGAAGGAGAAGGCATTTATTTTGCCCTTTTTCCGGAAGTGCTTTATATTGATGGAGAAAAAGGCATGACATCCAATGCCAAATATGATTACGCGGTTTCGCTGGAGCAGAAGGCAGATGGCTCCTATGAGATGTTGAATGCTTCCACTTTTAACATGTATACAATGGTAAAACAGAAAAAGTAAAAACAAAAAAAGCTTGACAGCGGCTTCAGGATTATGATAGGGTATAGTAACGTTAAGAGGGAGTAGTTGTTATGCGTAAGCAACATGCCCTGGTGAAGACCATGTTTACGCATCTTTCGTTTTATGAGAGTACAAGACTTTTAGCACGATCGTGCTAGGAGTCTTTTTTTGTGATAGGAAAATGAATGGAGGAGAGCGGTATGAATGTAGTAGTGCAAATGGTATTGTTGGTGGTAGGCTTTGTGATGTTAGTAAAGGGTGCCGACTGGTTTGTGGAGGGTGCCAGTAAGCTGGCAGAAAAGCTGGGGATTCCACAGCTTGTTATTGGTCTGACAATCGTAGCGATGGGAACCAGTCTTCCGGAGGCGGCAGTCAGTGTTTCCGCAGCATTAAAGGGAAGTGCGGAAATTACAATTGGAAATGTAGTCGGAAGTAATATTATGAATATTTTATTGATTTTGGGTATCAGTGCTGTTATTTCTCCACTTATGGTACAGAAATCTACGGTTAAGTACGAACTGCCGATGGTAATCGGCGTGTCCGTTGCACTGGCAGGACTTGGTTTGTCGGATGGTGTGGTAGGCAGACTGGATGGCATTATCCTGATTCTCGGGCTGGTTCTGTATCTGCTGTATCTTTTACAGATGGCGAAAAAAGGTCTGGCAGTTATAGAGGAGGGAGAAAAGGCAGATGCCGATGACAATATATGGAAACTACTTGCGTTGATTGTGATAGGTGGTGTTCTAATCGTATGGGGCAGTGATATTACGGTAGATGCTGCAACTGAGCTTGCAAGAATCTTCGGTATGAGCGAGCGGCTGATTGGCCTGACCATTGTTGCCTTTGGTACTTCTCTGCCGGAGCTGGTAACCTCTGCTACCGCAGCTATTAAGGGGAAGGCAGACATCGCAGTCGGCAACATTGTGGGCAGTAACCTTTTCAATATACTATTTGTTGTCGGAGTTTCTGCGGTCATTACGCCGGTTGTGTATCAGGGGGACTTCCTGGTTGACAGTGTGGTATGTATTCTGGCAGCAGTGTTATTGTGGATATGTGTGTGCCGAAAAGAAAAATTGCAGAGAGCAGGAGGAGCACTTATGCTTGCCTGCTATGCGGCCTATTTTGTGTATCTGATTCATTAAGGATATTTGCTGGGAATTCTGTGCTTCATTCTGTGCTTCGCACTTGTCATGGCAGAATTTATTTGGTATAATCTTGTTGATGTTGGGTCAAAGAGATAAATTTGACCGACGGAAGCAGAAAACAAAGAAAATAAAAGGAGATGTAACAATGAAAGGAAATATTGTTGTTGGTCAGTCTGGCGGCCCTACAGCCGTTATCAACTCTTCCGTAGCAGGTGTATATGCTGCAGCTAAGAAGTTGGGTGTTAAGAAAATTTATGGTATGGTTCATGGTATTGAAGGCTTTTTAGAGGATAAGATGATTGACCTTGGCGAATATCTTGATGATGAAACAGGTATTGAATTATTAAAGAGAACTCCTTCCGCATTTTTAGGTTCCTGTCGTTTTAAAATGCCTAAGATTGAAGGACATGAAGATGTATATGAGAAAGTGTTTGAAATCATGGAGAAACATGATATTGAGTGCCTTTTCTATGCAGGCGGTAACGACTCTATGGATACCGTAAAAATGTTATCCGATTATGCAGCAGCTCATAACAAACCACAGAGATTTATGGGTGTTCCTAAGACAATTGATAACGATCTTCCGATTACCGACCACTGTCCTGGATATGGTTCTGCAGCAAAATATATTGCAACCAGTATGAAAGAAATCATTCGTGACAACGAATCCTTCGGTGCTCAGAAGCCTACCGTCTGTATCGTAGAAATCATGGGACGTAATGCGGGTTGGTTAACAGCAGCAGCAGCCTTATCCAAGGGAGATGACTGCAGCGGTCCTGATGCTATCTACTTACCGGAAAGAGTATTCGATATGGACAAGTTCTTAGCAGATGTTAAGAAGCTTGCAGCAGAGAAATCTTCCGTAGTAATTGCCGTATCAGAAGGTGTTCAGGTTGCGGATGGACGTTATGTATGTGAGCTTGGTAAAGAAGTGGCAGTAGATGCTTTCGGTCACAAGCAGATGTCCGGTACAGCTGCTATGTTAGCAAACATGGTTGCAGCAGAAACAGGACTTAAGACTCGTGCCGTTGAGTTCTCTACTTTACAGCGTGCAGCTACACACTTAGCATCCTTAACCGATATTAACGAGGCATTCCAGGTTGGTTTTGATGCAGTAAATGCTGCTGAAGAAGGCAAGACCGGTATGATGATTACATTGGATAGAAACGGTGATGCACCTTACCAGTGTGGTACAAGCGCATACGATATCCACGCGATCGCAAATGTTGAAAGAAAAGTTCCGGATGAGTGGATTACAGAAGACGGAAAAGGCTTGAATGAGGGCTATGAAAAATATGCAAGACCGCTTATCATGGGCGAATTACAGCCATTGTTTGTAAATGGTCTTCCACGTCACTTAGTACGCAAATAATAAACTAAATTTTCTAACGAAAATATAGTTACTAAATTTTCTAACAAAAGTATAGTTGAACAGTAAAAAATGAAGAGGCTGAATCGGTTCGGTTCAGCCTTTTTCTAAATAAAATAGTGAACAGGGGGTTATGTATGGAGCAATATCAATTTATTGACACAGAAGGTACTTTTACATTGGAAAGTCCGGAGCTTACCAGCTATCTTTATTTTCCGATTGCCAATGAAGCCGGTATGATGAGCAGTGTGACACCGTCCTTTGGTGGTGATGCCAAGACGAGTCAGAACACTTTTTTATTGGAACCGGTCAGTAGCGAGAATCTGCATAATAACAAATCAACCAGAAATTTCTGGTTCCGGTTGGAAGGAAAAGATGGAGGAGAGCATATCTGGTCTGCAACCGGGGTATCTGCATGGCAGCAGGCACAGAAGTTTGACAACCGGAAAGAAAAAACAAAATTAGAGGCTGGTCTTTTATATCAGACCATGACCAGAACGAATGAAGAACTTGGTTTAGAGTCAGAAGTAACGGTTTTTGCTCCGGTAACAGATGATCAGATTGAATTGATGAAGGTTGTTGTGAAAAATGTCGGTAGAAAAACGTTTAACATAACTCCGATTGCAGCAATTCCACTATATGCGAGAAGTGCAGATAATATCAGAGATCATCGAAATGTGACCAGTATGTTGCATCGTATTCAGGTAGTGGAAGACGGTATTGCTGTGGTACCGACCTTGACTTTTGATGAGCGAGGACACCGGAAAAACCATATGACATACGGAGTATTCGGCAGTGGTAACGGTAAGAAACCGGTAGGATTCTATCCGGTTGCGGAGGACTTTATCGGCGAAGGTGGTTCTTTTGAGAATCCTTATGCGGTTGTTTCAGCGGAAATTCCGATAGCGAAAGCAGGAGAACGCATCGATGGTTTTGAAGCGATGGGTGGTCTTGTATTTGAACAGATTAGCTTACAGCCGGGTGAAACCGCATCTTATGTAATTGCCTTGGGATGTATGGAGAATACAGTGGGAAAAGGCAGCACCAATGCGAGCATAAAAGAAGATATCGAAGATGACGTGTTGGGAATGGCAGAGGCATTGTCTGCCAAAGCGGCTCCGTATCTGGAAGAAAAGACTTTTGACCGACTGCTTGCAGAAAGCAAATTGTATTGGAATGAGAAGAACAATATTTCTTACAAGTCCGGAGACGAAAGATTTGATGAATGGATGTACTGGGTAAATTTCCAGCCTATGCTTCGCCGTATTTACGGATGTTCCTTCTTGCCGCATCATGATTACGGAAAAGGTGGCAGAGGATGGCGTGATCTGTGGCAGGATTGTCTGGCGCTTCTTCTGATGAATCCGGATGGTGTCAGAAGCATGCTTTTAAGTAACTTCGGCGGTGTCAGGATGGACGGCACCAATGCCACGATTATTGGCAGTAAGCAGGGTGAGTTTATTGCGGACAGAAACGGTATTGCCCGGGTCTGGATGGATCATGGAATGTGGCCTTATCTGACCATGGAATTGTATTTCAAGCAGAGCGGCGATTTAGCATTCTTATTAGAGAAAAATAAATATTTCAAAGACAACTTGGTTTGCCGCGGTGACGAGCGGGATACTGCATGGGAGGAAAGCCAGGGCAGCATCCAGAAAACAGCGGATGGAACAGAATACGAAGGGACGATTCTGGAACATATTCTTTTACAGCATTTGTCAGCTTTTTATGATGTAGGTGAGCATAACCACATCAGACTGCGTGGGGCAGATTGGAATGATGCCATTGATATGGCAAAAGACCGGGGCGAAAGTGTCGCTTTCACCACCATTTATGGGGGAAACCTGTCCAGTATTGCGAAACTGCTTCGCAAGTTGCAGGAAGTAACAGGAGTACAGGAAGTGGAGCTTGCTGAAGAAATGTTACTGCTTTTGCAGGATGAGGAAACTCTATATGACAACGGTGAAGCCAAGCAGAAACTATTAAAAGAGTACTGTGAGAAGTGCAGACATACTATTTCCGGTCAGAAGAAAGCGCTCAATATTGAAGAACTTGCTGCCAATCTGGAAGCAAAGGCAGAATGGATAAAACGACATGTACGTCAGTCAGAATGGATTGGAGACGATGCTGGAAATCACTGGTTTAATGGGTATTATGATAACAGCGGAAGAAGGGTTGAAGGACCGCATGATAAGGGTGTCAGAATGATGTTGACCGGTCAGGTCTTCTCCATTATGTCCGGTACGGCAACGGAAGAACAGGTAAAAGAGATTGTAAAAGCAGCAGACACCTATCTATATGATGCGACAATCGGAGGATACAAGTTAAATACCAATTTCCATGAAGTGAAGACTGATATGGGAAGAATGTTTGGCTTTGCTTACGGTCAGAAAGAGAATGGTGCGGTATTCTGCCACATGGCAGTGATGTATGCGAATGCCTTATATCAGAGAGGCTTCGTGAAGGAAGGATTTAAAGTCATTCACAGTCTTTACAGCCATGTGTGCGACGTGACAAAGTCGAAGATTTATCCGGGAGTACCGGAATACATCGATCCGAAAGGCAGAGGTGTTTACCACTATCTGACCGGTGCGGCAAGCTGGCTTCTTTTGACGGTATTAACCGAGATGTTCGGTGTCAAAGGCGCATGGGGCAATCTGGAATTGGAACCGAAGCTGTTGAAGGAACAGTTTGATGAGCAGGGTAAGGCTTCCGTAGAACATATCTTTAACGGCAAGAAGCTTCAGATTACTTATGAAAATCCGCTTGGTAAGGAATACGGCGAATACCGGATAGAAGAGGTTCTTTTAAATGGTGTGAAAGCTGCCGGTGCAGAAGGAATCCTTACAAAAGAAGTTCTGGAAAAATGTGATGCTGATGCCGTACAACAAATTGTTGTAAAATTGGTGTAATAAATATATTATTTTCATTAAGAATAAGCTGTCTTCTTTGAGCGTTTACAAGAACTCAATGAGGACAGCTTATTGTCTTTGGCATTACGTGTCTTAGGGACTGATGTCCGTACTCGGATGATAGGAAATTTAATTTTTTTCAAATCAGTGGTTTACAAACAGGAAATTTTGTTATATTATGTTTGTGGAAAACGATTTCCGGAAAACATTTTCCATCAGTAAGTACAAGGGTTTTGCGTTATTTTAAATAAAGTGGACGTGTGGCAGAAATATTTCGGAATGGAAGAACAGATGGTATCAATTAAAGATGTAGCAAAACATGCAGGGGTAGCGATTTCTACGGTATCGAAGGTATTGAACAACTACCCGAATGTCAGCGAGAAAACAAAGCAAAAAGTGAATCGGGCAGTAGAAGAATTGAATTTTGTTCCAAATTCTGTGGCGGCCGCGCTTTCCTCCAAGCAGTCCGGCAGGGTTGCGCTTCTGATTAAGTTAAGTGATGCTTCTCAGGCAGTTGATGAAATCAATATGCAGTATCTGGCAGGAGCGATTAATCAGGCGGTAGAGTTGAATCTGGATGTGATTACGGTTTTTTATTCCATGATAAAGAACAAGAGCGTGGAGGAAGTCATCCGATATTTACAGTCGCAGAGTATTACCGGACTTATTATTTTCGGAATGTCCAAGGATGACAAAGTATTACATGACCTAATTGCAACGGAAATGTTTAAGATTGTTACCGTAGATGCACCATTGGTAAATGAAAGCACATCCTGTGTATGGATAAATCAGGCAAAGTCACAGTATGAGGTGGCAAAGAAGACCGTTAAGGAAAACGGCTGCAAAAGTATCTTGTATCTGGCAGGAAAGAAAAACGGCTATGTGACAGAAGAACGGCTGAAGGGCATCCGTAAACTGGCAGAGGATATGAAGCTTCCGTTATTGGTCCGGAATGGTGAATTTTCGGAGCTGGAAGCCAGAAAACTGACTTTTAAATATGCGAAGAATAAAGATGCAGTGGTATGTGCATCGGATCTGATGGCAATCGGAGCCATGAAGGCTTTGACGGAGATGGATATTTTCCGGCCGGTATGCGGCTTTGACGGCATTACTCTGATGGGGTATGCAGGAAAGCAGATGAATACGGTGCGCCAGAACTTTTCCGGGATTGCCGCACAGGCAGTCAATGAAATGAAACGGCTTTTAGAAGGCGGTCAGGGAAAAGAAATTATTCTAAATTATGAACTGGTTCGTATGAAATATATGGATATTATCTGTTAATAATATCCAATAATAATATAAAAATTAAAAATATAAAACCAAAAACTAAAAAGGTGTAAAGCAGGAGGTATTTTTATGACACAGGCAAGTAACCTGAAAAGAGATGTACTGATGATGAATCTTGAAAAAGAACTCGAGAACCAGACCAAAAGCGGTTATGGTAAAAGTATTGCAGAGTGTAACAATCAGGAATTGTATTACAGTCTGTTAGAGTTATCCAAGAAACTTATGGAAGTATCCGAGCCAATCGAAGGCGAGAAAAAGATTTATTATATTTCCGCAGAATTCTTAATTGGTAAGCTGTTATCCAACAACTTAATCAATCTTGGCATATATGATAAATTGGATGATATCCTGGCAAAGAACGGTAAGCAGTTAAGCGCGATTGAAGAAGTGGAACCGGAACCATCTTTGGGTAACGGCGGTCTGGGACGTCTGGCAGCCTGCTTCTTGGATTCTATCGCAACGTTAGGATTACCGGGTGAAGGTATTGGCCTGAATTATCACTTTGGTCTTTTTAAACAGGTATTTGAAGACAAATTACAGAAAGCAGAGAAAAATGACTGGATTGAGAAACAGTCCTGGTTAAATAAAACAGATGTTACTTTTGATGTAAATTTCGGTGACAGAAAAGTAACTTCCAGACTGTATGACATTGATGTGATTGGATATGATAATGGTGTTAACAAATTGAGACTGTTCGATATTGAAACGGTAGACGAGAGTATTGTAAAAGAAGGAATCAGCTTCGATAAAGAAGATATCGAAAAGAACCTTACCCTGTTTTTATATCCGGATGATTCCGATGAAGCAGGTAACCTACTGCGTATTTACCAGCAGTATTTCATGGTAAGCAATGCAGCACAGCTTATCTTAAAGGAAATGAAGGAGAAAAAATACGACCTTCGTAAGATGTATGACCATGCGGTTATCCAGATTAACGATACGCATCCGACCATGGTTATTCCGGAGTTAATCAGAATTCTTGTGGATGAGAAAGCATTCACAATGGATGAAGCGATTGAAGTAGTAAGCAAAACATGTGCTTATACAAACCATACCATCCTTGCAGAAGCATTGGAAAAATGGCCGCTTAAGTATCTGGAGAAGGTAGTACCGCAGTTAGTTCCGATTATCAAAGAATTGGATAAGAGGGTTGCAGCTAAATACGATGACCCGAAGGTACAGATTATTGATGAGGATGAGAGAGTACACATGGCTCATATCGACATCCACTATGGTTTCTCCGTAAACGGTGTTGCAGCAATTCATACAGAAATTTTGAAGAATACGGAGTTAAATGCATTTTACAAAATTTATCCGGAGAAATTTAACAATAAGACAAACGGTATTACTTTCCGTAGATGGCTGTTGTCCTGTAACCGCGAGCTGGCAGGTTTCCTTTCCGAAACCATTGGTGACGGCTATAAGAAGGATGCAGACAAATTAGAGAAATTATTAGAGTTCAAGGATGATCAGGCAGTGCTTGACCGCATTGCGGAAATTAAGATGAACCGCAAGAAAGATCTTGCTGCTTATGTAAAAGAGGCAGAAGGTGTTACATTGAATCCGGATTCCATCTTTGATATCCAGTCTAAGAGATTACATGAGTACAAACGTCAGCAGATGAACGCTTTGTATATCATCCACAAATATCTGGAAATCAAAGCAGGAAAGAAACCAGCGAGACCGATGACCTTTATTTTCGGTGCAAAGGCAGCTCCGGCTTATGTCATTGCACAGGATATTATCCATTTACTGTTAGTATTACAGGAAATCATCAACAACGATCCGGAAGTAAACAAATACATGACAGTGCTTATGGTAGAAAACTATAACGTAGCTTATGCAGAAAAGATGATTCCGGCTTGTGATATTTCCGAGCAGATTTCCTTAGCTTCCAAAGAAGCTTCCGGAACAGGTAACATGAAGTTCATGTTAAACGGTGCTGTTACATTAGGTACTTCCGATGGTGCAAACGTAGAAATCCATGAGCTTGTTGGAGATGATAACATTTATATCTTCGGTGAGAAATCTGAGACGGTTATCGAGCACTATGCAAAAGCAGATTATGTTTCTAAGGATTACTATAAGAAGAGTCCTGTAATCAAGGAAGCTGTTGATTTCATCGTCAGCAAGGAAGCACTCAAAGTCGGACACAAAGAGAATCTGGAGAGACTTTACAAAGAGCTGCTCAACAAAGACTGGTTCATGACACTTCTTGACTTAGAAGACTATATCGCTGTCAAAGACAAGATGATGGCTGATTATGAAGATCAGAACAAGTGGAGAAAGATGATGCTTGTAAACATTGCAAAAGCAGGCTTCTTCTCATCCGACAGAACTATCGCAGAGTACAACCGCGATATTTGGAAGCTGAATAAAAGATAATTTTCATCACTTAAATCTATAAAAAGATACCCGGAGCTGCATGAGTGTGCAGTGTTCCGGGTATCTTTTTTAGCCTGCATATGCACAGTATGGATAAACACTGATATTTGTGAGCTTACCGTCTTCGGCTCGATACCAGATGGCACGGTTGCCCAGACCGTTACCGGTGATATAGACATTACCGCTTTCCTCGCTGCCGTCCAGAAAATAAAAGCCGTAGGCCTCTATTGTCTTAAGAGCTTCCTCTTCGGGCATACCCGGATAGAGATCAAAGATGGTAATATCCTCAACCTGTACATCTTTATATCCGATGCTTCCGGCGTTTAGATTCATGAAATCGAAGACCTCCTGTCCT
>JAQXTA010000064.1 GCA_029219245.1 Lachnospiraceae bacterium
AAGAATCAGTGAAGTTGTTAATGCAACACAGACTGTTGAAGGAGATTTACGTAGAGAAGTAGCTCTTAATATTAAGCGTTTACAGGAAATTGCATGTTACCGTGGTAAGCGTCATAGACAGGGACTTCCAGTTCGTGGTCAGAAGACAAAGACAAACGCTAGAACTCGTAAGGGTCCTAAGAAGACAGTTGCTAATAAGAAGAAGTAATTTCTTATTTGCATAATGTGTTTCTTCTATATAATATAGGAGATATATGATTAGAGAATTAGATTAGTAATATACATTTGTATAATTTTGAGAAAACCATAGGAGGTTTAAGTTAATGGCTAAACAGGCTACTAAAAAAGTGACTAAGAAGCGTGTTAAGAAGAGCGTACAGCATGGACAGGCACATATTCAGTCATCTTTCAATAATACAATTGTTACATTGACAGATACTGAAGGTAATGCTCTTAGCTGGGCAAGTGCCGGTGGTCTTGGTTTTAGAGGTTCAAAGAAATCTACTCCATATGCAGCACAGATGGCAGCTGAGACAGCAACCAAAGCAGCATTAATCCATGGATTAAAGACAGTAGATGTATTTGTAAAGGGACCTGGCTCAGGACGTGAAGCAGCAATCCGTGCCCTTCAGGCATGCGGACTTGAAGTTACAAGTATCAGAGACGTAACTCCTGTTCCTCATAATGGATGTCGCCCACCAAAGCGTCGTCGTGTGTAATTGATATTTCTATTTATAATATAAACCGTTGGAAGAAAGTGCTTTTATAGGCACTGTAAACAATAGTAGGAGGACAATAAAATGGCAGTAAACAGAGTTCCTGTTTTAAAAAGATGTAGATCCCTTGGCTTAGAGCCAAGTTACTTAGGTTATGATAAGAAATCAAACCGTACATTAAACAGAGCAAACAGAAAGATGAGCGAGTATGGTCTTCAGTTAAGAGAGAAACAGAAAGCTAAATTTATCTACGGTGTATTAGAGAAACCTTTCAGAAATTACTACAAGAAAGCAGATAGAATGAAAGGTATGACCGGTGAAAACCTTATGGTTATGCTGGAAAGCAGACTTGACAGTGTTGTTTTCAGAATGGGCTTTGCAAGAACAAGAAGAGAAGCAAGACAGATTGTTGGACACAAACACATCCTTGTAAATGGCAAGCAGGTTAACATTCCATCTTACTTAGTAAAAGCTGGAGATGTTATTGAAGTAAGAGAAAAATCCAAATCTTTACAGAGATATAAAGATATCCTCGAAGTAACAGCCGGAAGATTAGTTCCGGAATGGATTGATGTAGATCAGGATGCATTAAAAGGAACTATTAAACATCTTCCGACAAGAGAATTGATTGACGTTCCGGTAGATGAAATGCTTATCGTCGAGTTATATTCCAAATAATAGCATAAAAAGAATTTCTAGGATTGCCCGATACGCAATCCAAGAAATTCTAAGTTTTATGCAGAAGAATGTCTCTGCGAGCCATTCTTCCCTAATATAGGAGTATCAACGTTAATATTGTTCGTAAAGGAGGGTATTTGCAGTGTTTGATTTTGAAAGACCAAATATTGAGGTTGTAGAAATCTCTGAAGACAAAAAGTATGGTAAATTCGTTGTTGAACCACTCGAAAGAGGGTATGGTATTACACTTGGTAACTCTCTAAGAAGAATTATGCTTTCTTCCTTACCGGGTGCAGCCGTAAGCCAGGTAAAAATCGAAGGCGTTTTACATGAATTCAGCTCTATTCCTGGGGTAAAAGAAGATGTTACAGAGATTATCATGAATATCAAGAGCCTTGCAATCAAAAACAGCAGTGATACCAATGAGCCGAAAACAGCATACATTGAGTATGAAGGTGAAGGTGTCGTAAGAGCAGCTGATATTCAGGCTGATCAGGATATAGAAATTATGAATCCGGATTTGGTAATTGCTACATTAAGTGGAAAAGATACCAAATTGTATATGGAATTGACCATTACAAAAGGCAGAGGATATGTAAGCTCTGATAAAAATAAAACAGAAGATTTACCTATTGGTGTCATTGCAGTAGATTCTATTTATACACCTGTTGAAAGAGTTAACGTAACCGTTGAAAATACTCGTGTAGGTCAGATTACAGATTATGATAAACTGACATTGGACGTTCATACAAACGGAACCTTGGTTCCGGATGAAGCGGTTAGCTTAGCTGCAAAAGTACTCAGCGAACATTTAAGCCTTTTCATTGATTTATCGGAAAATGCCAAAACTGCAGAAGTTATGGTAGAAAAAGAAGATGATGAGAAAGAAAAAGTATTGGAAATGAGCATTGATGAATTAGAGTTATCTGTTCGTTCCTATAACTGCTTAAAGAGAGCTGGTATCAATACCGTAGAGGAATTGACAAACAAGACTTCCGAAGATATGATGAAGGTTCGTAACTTGGGACGTAAGTCTTTGGAAGAAGTTTTAGCAAAATTAAAAGAATTAGGACTTCAGCTTAATCCAAGCGATGAAGCCTAAAAATATGATTGGCATATGAGATAAGTCCAAAGAGCGCATATATGTCAACTCATCAATGGAACCAGAAACTGCATTCGGTAAGTAAGTCCAAAGAGCGTGGCCGGATGTACCATGAACGGGTAGAGTACCCGAATGAGAAAGGAGCCTATTATGGCAAAATACAGAAAACTTGGCAGAACATCTGACCAGAGAAAAGCATTACTTAGAAATCAGGTAACCAATCTTCTTTACAACGGAAAGATTATCACAACAGAAGCAAAAGCAAAAGAAGTTCGCAAAATTGCCGAAGGTCTTATTGCATTAGCTGTGAAAGAAAAAGATAATTATGAGATCGTTAAAGTAACTGCAAAAGTTCCGAAAAAGGATAAAGACGGTAAGAGAGTGAAAGAAGTAGTAGATGGTAAGAAGGTTACTGTATATGATACAGTAGAAAAGGAAATCAAGAAAGATTTACCTTCCAGACTTCATGCAAGAAGACAGATGTTGAAGGTTTTATATCCTGTAACAGAAGTTCCTACAACTTCTGCCGGCAAGAAGAAAGCTACAAAAGAAGTTGATTTAGTTGCTAAGCTTTTTGATGAATATGGTGTAAAATATGCAAGCCGTAACGGTGGTTATACAAGAATCGTTAAGATTGGACCGCGTAAAGGTGATGCCGCTATGGAAGTTGTACTTGAATTAGTATAAAAGTCATAAAAATAGCAAAGATTGCAAGCCCTGCATGATAATGCAGGGCTTGTTCTATGTTGTCATAGTTTTAATTTGCCTGCAGGGCTTTCAGTTGTGCTTTTAGACGTGCATTTTCCTGCTTGACAATATCAAGCTCATTCTGCGTGTTGGACAGCTCATTCTGCATGTTGAATAGTTCATTTTGTGTGTGCTGTATACTGTTTAAAAGCTGTTCATGCTCAGACTGAATGGTACGTTCGAGTCGATAGTAATCTTCACGCGCTTCACACTGTCTGCGAATATCATCTTCTGCGCAGAGTTCAAATAAGGATTCAGAAGCTTTTTGGATATATTCATTTTTTGCAGCAAGCATTTTAATCTCCTCCCATGTAGTAGCCTTGAATAGTTTTGCCCAATAATCAATATGGTATTTCTTATCTTCTTCGGTAGCCAGTTCTATTTGATTTAAGTTTACCACAGATAACTTGAATTTGTCACTATAAACCGCATTATTTTTAACATTTAATAACATATATTTAGAATAGAATTCCGGATACTCAGGAAAAAGTGTAAAATCCAAAAAACCGATGTGAATAACCGGCTTGACGTCGGAATAATTTTCGCCTTTATTGAGAGAGTCAAAAGAACGGCATAGGTAGCTAAGGGAGCGTTCGGGCCAGAAACCATGATTAATTACCTGCATTTCCAGATTGATTAATGTATGATTATTTAGAATAACTTCTATGTCTAATATAAATGCTTTGGCATCAACTGTTTTTCCAAGTTCAATTGGATTTCGGATTATGACAGAGTGTATTTGTTCTGGAGTTAAATGTAACAGAGAGCAAATAAGACCTTTAAGTACAGTATTGTTTTGCTGTAAAATAGCCCGAAACATGTAATCATTTGTTAAGGTGTAAGGAATTGCTCCATGAGCAGAATAAAAAGATGTGTTAGAAATATTCATAGATATGTACCTCATTAGAAATCTTTTTTAGATGTCAGATAATGATAAAAAGCGATAACATTAAGCAACATAAGGATGAATGTCTTATGCTTTATATCATGAAAGATATATTTTTTATAACATGAGGAAAAGGTTCTTGCAAGAATTTTTTGAAAAAACGTATGTAGAAAAAATAGGGTAAAAACAGATAAAGATTTCTTAATATATCATAATATGGAGGAAAAGTAGAAAAATAAGAATTTGTACTACAATATGTTGTATTGTGCACTATTTTGAGGGGGAGGAATACCAATTGCACAAAAGGTTGTAGACTTTACTCTACAACCTTTTGAAAATGCTGGTAATCCTTACAGGAATTCCAGTCACCGCCCCAGACGAAGCCATGCTCTTTAAAAAGCTTATAGCATAAGTCATTTTCATCAATTTTATAAGGAAAATCCTTGGAACGGTCAGCATAGGCCTCACTGCCTTCGGGAGATATATAGGTTTCGCCGCTTCCGTCTTTGTTAAAGACAACATAGGGATTGTAAAACGGGTTAATGTCAATGGCACAGCCAAGCGCATGTTTGGAGAGGCTTGTGGTTCCGTCCACTACCCGGTAGTTGAAGCAGGAAGTATTGTTATCAGTCATCGAAGCGGTGTCATCACCGTTATATTCATCAATTAGTTTGATTTTTTCTATCTGGTATTCATTCTGGTATAGTTCATAGAAAATTTCCACCAAATCCTCAGCAATTTTTTTGTTACAAATCAGTTCTCCTGTCTGGATTTCTCCATAAAAGTCATAATGAAGAATAGACATGTAACATAAATCATCATAGGAGATGGCAGGCAAAGCGTCTTCTGCCAGCATATTGACAGCCGGAACTGCAAGAGAATCCGCTTCTTTGGCAGAAACCGGATAGGAAATACCGGTAATTTTTTCTTTGACTTCACCAGTCAATGACTCATAATAAAATCCTTCCTGATAGGTAACTCTGTCAGAAGATATGGTATTAGTCTGCGTATTGGTTGCTTTCATAGTATCCGCATCCTTATCGGGTTCAACAGCTTCATTTGTTTTATCTATATGCGAATCATCTATGTTTATTGATAAATTTTCGGATGTAGAATCTGGAGTGGATGAAGAGGATGTTTCCTCATTATTTGTTCCATATGCCGCTTCGGGATTCTTTTTTGCATAATCGGCAAGGGTTTCCGAATCGGTCAGGTAACGGGCAAGAAAGCCGCAGATAATCACAAAAGCAGCCAGACCAAAAAGGGGTTTCAAAAGACGGCTGTCAAATTTTTTTTTCATAAAAATATCCTCATTTCTCTATAAGGTATCAAATAATATAATACATAGTGTACCACAAAATTCGGGAATATGATACTGGAATGACTTGTAATTCCAGCCGTTATCTAGTACAATTAGGGGATGAAAACAGTAACGTAAACCAATTTGAAAAAAAGGATGACAAATGGGAATTATTAAAACCGATAAATTAGTATTTGAATATATCAGACGGGATGAAGAAGGCAATGTGGAAGGAATTACCCGCGCAGTAGATGAAGTAGACCTTGATGTGAAACAGGGGGATTTTATTGCGATTCTCGGACATAACGGCTCCGGAAAATCCACACTGGCCAAACATATCAATGCGATTCTATATCCAACGGAAGGAACCGTATGGGTAGATGGCATGGATACGAAGGAGGAAAAGCATCTTTGGGACATCCGGCAGAATGCCGGTATGGTATTTCAGAATCCGGATAACCAGATTATTGGTCAGGTGGTAGAAGAAGATGTTGGATTCGGACCGGAAAATATGGGAGTGCCGACAGCGGAGATATGGGAACGTGTGGAAGAAAGTCTGAAAGCAGTCGGTATGTATGAATACCGGAAACACTCTCCCAATAAGCTTTCCGGCGGGCAGAAGCAGAGAGTTTCCATAGCGGGTGTCATTGCCATGCATCCGAAATGTATCGTTTTGGATGAGCCAACGGCGATGCTTGACCCAAATGGGCGGAAAGAAGTCATTCGTGCAGTGCGGGCACTCAATGCGGCAGAAGGGATTACCGTTGTCCTGATTACACATTATATGGAAGAAATCATTAATGCCGATAAGGTTTTTGTCATGGATAAAGGTAAAATTGCAATGGAAGGCACACCAAGAGAGATTTTCTCGCAGGTAGAGCGGTTGAAGGAACTGCGCCTGGATGTACCACAGGTAACGTTGTTAGCTTATGAATTGCAAAAAAGTGGTATAAAATTGCCGGATGGTATTTTGACGAAGGAAGAATTGGTGCAAGAATTATTAAAGAATCGATAAAGGACGGAAAAGTATGTCTTTAATTTTGGATCATGTTAATTATGTATATGGTGGTGACACAGAGCTCGCAGTGCGGGCGCTGAAAGACATCAATCTGGTTATACCCGACGGACAGTTCATCGGACTGATTGGACACACCGGTTCGGGAAAGTCAACACTGGTGCAACATTTAAATGGCTTAATAAAGCCGACAAGCGGCACCGTTTTCTTTAACGGAGAAGATGTTCACGATGCAGATTATGATAAAAAGAAACTGCGCAGCAAGGTAGGACTGGTCTTTCAGTATCCGGAGCATCAGCTATTTGAAATCGATGTATTCAGCGATGTCTGCTTTGGTCCTAAAAATCTTGGATTGCCACAGAAAGAAGTGGAACTGCGCGCCTATGCGGCACTCAAACAGGTTGGACTGGAGGATGAGCTTTTCTATCAATCGCCTTTTGACCTTTCCGGCGGACAGAAAAGAAGAGTAGCGATTGCAGGGGTTCTGGCAATGAAACCGGACATACTGGTGCTGGACGAGCCTACGGCAGGACTGGATCCGAAAGGCAGGGACGAAATTTTAGATCAGATTGCCAAGCTTCACGAAGAAACAGGCATTACGGTTATTCTCGTATCGCATAGTATGGAAGATGTTGCCAACTATGTGGAGCGTATTATTGTGATGAACAAAGGAGCGGTGCTTTATGATGATGTTCCAAAGGAGGTCTTTAAGCATTACAAGGAGCTGGAGCAGGTTGGGCTGGCAGCACCGCAGGTTACTTATATTATGCAGACATTAAAAGAAAAGGGCCTACCGGTTAATACGGAGGTTACTACAATCCCGGAGGCAAGGGATGAGATTTTGAGAGTACTGCATGCATAAAACAGATATTTTTATGGAGGAACAAAATGTTACGTGATATTACACTGGGCCAATATTATCAGGCGGATTCCGTCATTCATAAACTGGACCCACGAGTCAAGCTGGTTGCGACAATCACTTTTATTATATCCCTTTTTATCGTACAGAATTTTGTGGGTTATCTGATAGCAGCCCTTTTTCTTGTACTGGCAATTAAATTATCCAAAGTGCCTTTCCGCTTTATGGTAAAAGGTATGAAGGCAATCATGTTTCTTTTATTGGTAACAGTAGTGTTTAACCTTTTTCTGACACCGGGGGAACCGCTGCTTACGCTCTGGAAATTTACGATTACCAAAGAGGGTTTACGGACAGCAGTTTTTATGGCGATTCGACTGACGTTTCTGATTATCGGATCTTCCGTTATGACTTTGACAACGACACCGAACAGTCTGACAGATGGTATGGAAAAACTGATGAATCCACTCAAGGTATTTAAAGTGCCGGTTCACGAAGTGGCTATGATGATGTCGATTGCCCTTCGCTTTATTCCGATTTTATTAGAAGAAACAGACAAAATTATGAAGGCCCAGATTGCCAGAGGCGCTGATTTTGAAAGCGGCAATCTGATTAAGAAGGCAAAAAGCCTTGTGCCGCTTCTGGTACCGCTTTTTATTTCAGCATTTCGACGTGCCAATGATCTGGCAATGGCAATGGAAGCAAGGTGCTATCGCGGCGGGGAACACCGGACCAAAATGAAACCACTAAAATACAAAAGACGTGATGCGGCGGCTTATGGCATTTTAGTATGTTACCTGGCACTCTGTATTACGGCAAATATATTGCTTTAGTATCCGCGACGAGGGAAAGTTAGGAAATGGCTTTATGAAAAGAATTATGCTGACGGTAGCTTACGATGGTACGAATTATCATGGCTGGCAGATACAAAAAAACGGCGAAACCATAGAAGGTGTCTTGAACAGATGCCTTTCTGAACTTTTACAGGAAAATATCGAAGTAATTGGAGCAAGCCGTACGGATTCCGGGGTACATGCCCTCGGTAATGTAGCTGTTTTTGACACCAATAGCAGGATTCCGGCGGAAAAGTTTCCCTATGCACTGAATGCAAGACTACCGGAGGATATCAAGGTCAGGTGTGCGAGGGAAGTAGCACCGGATTTTCATCCAAGACACTGCGAAAGCCGTAAGACTTATGAATACCGGATTTACAATGCCCCCTTTCCCATGCCGGTAAAAAGACTGTATTCCTATTTTTCGTATACCCCCTATGATATTGAAAAAATGAGGGAGGCAGCGGCTTATTTTGTCGGTACTCATGACTTTCACAGCTTTTGCAGTGCGGATGCACAGGTAGAAAGTACGGTGCGGCAGGTAGATGAGGTGACAATCGAAAAAAAGGACGAGGAAATCATCATACGGGTAACGGGCAGAGGTTTCCTCTATAATATGGTAAGAATCATGGCGGGAACCCTGATGGAAGTCGGCAGAGGACATCGGATGCCGGAGAACATACCGGAGATTTTGGAGGCAAAAGACCGCTCGGCAGCAGGAACGACAGCCCCGGCATGTGGGTTGACGTTGATAAAAATTCAGTATGAAGTCTGATAAATAATGGGGGAAGAAAAGTGACATATGTATCATACGTATTTGTATTATTTGTAGGTTTGACTGTCTTTTTATATTATATATTGCCAAAATGTTGGCAATGGAAAATTCTGTTGGGAGCGAGTATTATTTTTTATCTGAGTTCCGGTCCGTTCTTTGTATTATATCTTTTGATTTTTTCGGCAATATCCTGGTATGGAGCAAAAAAGATAGAAAAATATGAGGCAAATGGTGGTCAAAAATCGAAGTTGGCAATTTTTATTGTATCATGTCTCGTTATAGCCAATATTGGTTTCCTTTTTTCTTTAAAGTGGGGAAGTATGGGTTTGGCATTGCTTAACAAGATCTTTCATCTACAGTTGGCCTGGCAATTTATTTTACCACTAGGAATTTCTTTTTTTACTTTTCAAAATATATCTTATTTATTTGATGTATATCGAGGAAAGCAAGAAGCTGAAAAAAATTTTTGGCATTATTTATTGTATTCTTGCTATTTTCCATACATTGTATCCGGTCCAATCAATCGTTATGAGGAAATGAAAAATCAATTTTTTATAGTGCATACCTATCGTACAGATACAATATATTCGAGTGTATTACGAATTTTATGGGGCTATATTAAGAAAATGGTTATAGCAGATCGGGCGGCAATTTTTGTAAATCAGGTCTTTGATTATTATTATATGTATCGAGGAATATATATTGTAGTTGCGGTTTTACTGTTTACTCTGCAGTTATATATGGATTTTAGCGGATGTATGGATATTGTAATAGGTGTTTCAAATCTTTTCGGTATTGCTATGAAAGAAAACTTTCAGGCTCCATTTGGTGCTGTTACAACTGCAGAGTTTTGGAGAAAATGGCATGTGTCGTTAACTTCTTGGTTTCGCGATTATCTTTATATTCCATTGGGAGGTAATCAAAAGGGAAAAGCCAGAAAAAACTTAAATATTATGATTGTTTTCATTTTTTGTGGAATGTGGCATGGGGCAGGAATTACTTATATTGTTTGGGGGTTTTTGAATGGACTTTATCAAATAGTCGGAGAACTAACATCTGGGTTCCGAAGAACTGTATGTGATATTATAGGATTGAAAGAAAATAGCTGGGGTACTATTTGGCGCAAGCGGTTGGTTACTTTTACCCTGGGAGAATTTGCATGGCTGTTTTTTCGCGCAAATGGGATTCAAGAAGCATTTATTATGATAAAGAGATGCTTTACAGGTTGGAATCCATGGATATTATCAGATGGTTCCATTTATCAAGTTGGGCTGGGTGCATTGGATTTTATAATTCTTATCATAGGAGCCATTAGCGTAGGATGGGTATCAAGAGTAAGTAAAGAAAAAAACTTACATCATATTTTTTTACAGCAAAGTTGGTTGTGCCAGACAATAATAATTCTCTTTGCATTAGTAATATGGTATCTTTTTGGTATTTATGGACCGGGATTTAATTCAAATAATTTTATTTATTATAATTTTTAGGAATTTTCAATATATAAAAAGGAAAGCTATAAAGTGAAAAAAAGATATTTAAAGGTTATATCAGTAATTTTATTAAGTTTATTTATATTTGGCAAGCTTGGCAGTATATTGGAAGCTAATTATGATGGAAATCAGGCACTAAATGGTTTGTATCAAATGGATAAAAATACTGCCGATGTAATATTTTATGGAAGCAGTCACATTTATGCAGGAGTAAACACTGTTAAATTATGGGATGAATATGGAATTGCAGGATATGATTTAGCAGGAACCATGCAGACTTTGTGGAACTCATATTATAATATGAAAGAAAGCCTAAAATACCAATCACCTGAAGTGATGGTAGTGGATGTTTATGGGGCACTCATTGAAGAAGAATATTATACCTCTACCAATGTAATTAAAAATGTCAGTAATATGCGTTTTTCGATAAATAAAATAGAAAATGTTTGGGCGAGTGTACCACATGAGGATTTTTTATCCTATTTGTTCTCTTATCCATTGACACATGATAGCTATAAAGATTTACAAAAGGGAAATTATATTGAAGAGATAAATCAGGTTGGAGGAAAATGGTATAAGGGATTTAAACCATCATTTGCGGTTACGCAATATGATAAGTTGCCTCAGATTGATGTAAATGTAGAAAAAACAGCCCCTTCCGAAAAGAACATTGAATATTTAAAGAAAATGGTTAATCTTGCAAAAGAGAAAGAAATCCAGTTGGTGTTTATCGTAGTTCCCTATGAAGGTGTCCAAAAAGAAGATGAGGAAATATATCTGTGGGTAAAAGAATTTGCATTGGAGAATGACGTGCCTTTTTTAGATGGGAATAGTTATTATAAGGAAATGAGTTTTGACTCTACAACAGATTTTGCCGAGGCTTCGCATTTAAATTATAGTGGAGCATGTAAGTTTACTACATATCTCGGAAAATGGCTCAAGGAAAGTTATAAACTGGAAGACAGGCGTGGAGAAGAAAAATATGTTTCATGGCAGAATTATAGTGATTCGTGGGAATTATATCAAAAGAATCAGGATTTGGTAAAGATAAAAGAAGCAGAAGAGTACATAGATATGATTCAATTTTCGGAGAATTATATTTTGTTTATTTCATTCGATAATAATTATAAAGAGAATCCCTATGTTGCTTTGCTGGAAAAAGTAGTTGGAAAAAATCCGTATGATTTGAAAGGTGAAGGGACGTTTGTTATAGATGGTGAAAATCTTTTATATCAGACACCAGATGAACCGGAATATTTGTGGTATTTAGAGACAGAGGCGATGGATATTGCTGTTGTCAGAGAATATGGTGGACAAATGCAGGTTGTTGTTAATTCAATAAATCAAAATAATAATTATAGTGATGTTTCTATTCTTGTTTATGACAAAAAATTGGATATGATAGCCGATGTCGTATCATTTAATCGTGATGGAGTGATAAATCGATAAATTATGATTTTTTGTGGAAAAAACCTTACAAAATAAGAATAAGTTTTTCCAAAAACCAGTTGACACACGAGGAAGCGTATAATATAATATCTAACTGTGGCAATGTTTAAAAATGTCAAGCCAAAGCCCCGGCGAAGACATTTTGAATATAGTACAAAGAGCTTTGTTTGAATATTCTGGCGTGTGGCCGGACATCTGCACAAGAGGATAGAGAGAACAAAAACATGACAATCGAAAATAAGGTTGATTTTAACGGAGGAAATACGATGAAGACTTTTATGGCTAGTCCAGCTACAATCGAAAGAAAATGGTATGTAGTTGATGCTACAGATATGACACTTGGACGTTTAGCATCTGAAGTTGCTAAAGTTTTAAGAGGTAAAAACAAACCGATTTTCACACCTCATATTGATACAGGTGACTATGTAATCATTGTGAATGCAGAAAAAGTAAAAGTAACAGGTAAGAAATTAGACCAGAAGATTTACTATCATCATTCAGACTATGTAGGTGGTATGAAAGAAACTACCTTAAAAGAGATGTTACAGAAACATCCTGAAAGAGTTATTGAGTTTGCTGTAAAAGGCATGCTTCCGAAAGGACCTTTAGGAAGACAAATGTACACAAAACTGCATGTATATGCAGGACCTGAGCATGAACATGCAGCTCAGAAACCAGAAGTATTAACATTTTAATTCAAGGGACTGAAAGGAGAAAATTAAAATGGCTAAGTCAGCAAAAACAGCAGCAAAATATTACGGAACCGGTAGAAGAAAAAAATCTATCGCAAGAGTATACTTAGTACCGGGTAAAGGTGAAATTACAGTCAACAAGAGAACACTTGATGATTATTTTGGATTAGAGACACTGAAAGTTATCGTTCGTCAGCCTTTGACAGCTACTGAAACAGCAGATAAATTTGATGCAATCGTTACAGTAAAAGGCGGTGGATACACAGGACAGGCTGGTGCAATCAGACATGGTATCGCAAGAGCACTTCTTCAGGCAGATCCGGATTACAGACCTACCTTAAAGAAAGCAGGCTTCTTAACAAGAGATCCTCGTATGAAAGAAAGAAAGAAATACGGTCTCAAAGCAGCTCGTCGCGCACCACAGTTTTCAAAGCGTTAAGCAGTTACTTGCGAATCAAAATGCATATGGAAAGCCCGGAATGCTTGCATTCTTGGGCTTTTTATTATGCATTTTGATTCATTAGAATGCAAGAAATGACGAAATAAATGCAAAGCATTTATGAGTTGTTTCTTGTATTCGCAAGTAACGTTAAAGCTCACAAGAAGCTAAGCAATTACTTACGAACCAAAATACCAAACACTGATAAAAAGAAATAGAGAAGGTCAAAAATGATATTAAGTGTAAGTCGAAGAACTGACATTCCAAGTTATTATTCGGAGTGGTTTTTCAATAGAATAAAAGAAGGATTTGTGTATGTCAGAAATCCAATGAACGCACATCAGATAAGCGAGGTTGACATAACATCAGAAACTGTGGATTGCATTGTTTTTTGGACAAAGAATCCGGAGCCGATGATAAACAGATTGGATGAACTTACAGGATATCATTACTATTTTCAGTTTACATTAACCGGATATGGAAAAGATATAGAGCGTAATGTTCCCCATAAAAAAGATAAGATGATTCCGATATTCCAGGAATTATCGAAAAAGATTGGCATGAAAAAGGTCATATGGAGATATGACCCTATTATTTTTACAAAAAAATATACTCCGGAGTACCATTTAAAAGCTTTTGAACAAATTGCGGCAGCACTGAAAGGTTATACAGAGAAGTGTGTCATAAGCTTTGTTGATGTATATGCCAAGAATAAAAAAAGTATGGAATTACTGGATGCCTATAATCTTGATAAATCCGAGTTATTGGAATTCGCAAAAAAGATGAGCAAGATTGCAAAAGAAAACGGAATGACGATAGGGAGCTGTGCCGAGAACATAGATTTAGACGAATGTGGGATTGAACATAACTGTTGCATTGATAAAGCACTGATAGAAGAAATAATCGGTTGCAAGGTAAAAGTAGGAAAAGATAAAAATCAGCGCCGAGAATGTGGGTGCGTGGAAAGCATAGAGATAGGCACCTATAATACCTGTAAAAATGGTTGCCAGTATTGTTATGCGAATTACAGCGAAGAAAGTGTTATAAAGAATTGCGGCAAATATAATCCGGAATCACCGATATTGTGTGGTGAAATTGATGAGAACGATAAGATAACAGAGAGAAAAGTAAAATCTTTGAAAGAACAGCAGTTAGGTATTTTTGATTTATAGAAAAAGTAATGGAATGAATGCACCACATATAGCTGTTATTGGTACTAAAGAAAGTGAAACAGGTGTGACGATTCATAAGGTAAATGCTGAATATGATAATGGATAAATTGTGGTGCAGACATAGTTCCAGTACTGGAAAATAACTATAGGTTAGGAGATGACTTAAAATGCAAGACTGAAAGCATGGACATATTATGAAGCATTTCAGATGCCTGTATTTTCCTGTGATTCCGGATTATATTTTGATAATGTACCGGATGAAGTTCAACTGGGGTGTATGTGCGTAATGTGAATGGAAAATGTTTATCTGACGAAGAAATGATAGAATACTATGCAGGTCTTGTAAGACAGTTTGGAAACCTTACGGCAAGATATAAGAATGCAATTTGTTTTGTAAAAGATAAAACACATGTTTATGAGGGGATGGAGCCTTCTATGGAGAGTGAAAAGTTTATTTTGACAGACAAGCCTCATAGTACGATCAGAAAAAAAGGTTTTAGGTTTGTTAGGATGAAACAATCGGAGGATAAGAAATGTTAGAAGTGAAATTTTACGATGCTGTTGACGACTCTTTATTAAAGTTTGCAGTTATCATATCAAAAAGTAATGGCAGATGGGTAATTTGCAAGCATAAGGAACGTGATACCTATGAAGTGCCGGGCGGACATAGGGAAGCCGGGGAAACTATCCTTGAAACCGCAAAAAGAGAGCTGCAGGAGGAAACGGGAGCTACAAAAATTCGCAATTAAGCCAGTATGCGTATAGTCTGTTACGGGAAAAAATCGTGCAAATGAAACCGGCGAAGAAACCTTTGGCCTTTTATGCTATGCGGAGATAGAAGAATTCTCCGGTAAATTGGAAAGTGAGATGGAGAAGGTCATTCTTATGGATGAATTACCAACGGATTGGACATATCCATTGATACAATCCCCTTTTTGCAATTTGGTAGTTCGTGTTATTCATTATAGTATGGTAAAAAATCTATTTTCGAAACTCTATTCTGAATTCTATTTTTGCATAAAAAGTGCTTTGAAGATGAGATGCAGGATGATATAATGATTGCTATAATTTGAAATTAAGGTGGAAAACATATGAATGGAATTTAAATGTTGGGTTTGCGTGTTTTGCATACATAAATAAAAATTGGAGGGAAAGGTCATATGGACAATATTTACAACTTTAATGCAAATGAGATTCCTAATGTCAATTTGACTAAGACAGGGAAAAAATTAAAGGAACTACGGCTTAGTTCAAACTTAACTGTCGGACAATTACAGAAAATATTTGGATTTAATAATCCCACAACAATCTATAAGTGGGAAGCAGGGCGATGTTTGCCGGATATCAATAATATGTTTGTTTTAAAAGAACTATATAAAGTGCCTCTGGAAAGTATCTATGAATTAGACGACGAGCCAGAGGTACTTTTCTTATTTGGTTTGAAAGTTTATTACAATACCGGATTAAACTATAAGTTTATAGAAATTTGCATTTTCATGGGATAAAATACTTTATAAGAAAATAATTTGAGTTTAGCATAGAACAGAAATGGAAAATTGGGATGAGCAATATGAAATTGGGACATATGTGTAGAGGATTCAATACCGAAATTCAAGGAAGTAGAGAGTGAAAATCTTGGATTAGTTTGGGAACCATCGCATCAAATAGATATTACCATTGAGGGTTCCATGCTCCCGCGTTTTGCGGTGAACGTGAGTATGAGGGACAAAAATGCATTACATTATTTGAAAAATTGTAGAGAGCATCTAATGAACCAAAATTTTAGGGAGGGAATAAAATATTGAAAAAAGTAACGGTTACTTATGATGAAACAGAATGGCTGTATGCGCCGGAAGAAGTTTATACCAGCATTGATGGAGTGGAGCGAAAACTTCAGATAATCTTTCCGTATCGGAGAGAGTGGGAAAAGGATACCAGATATCCTGTTGTTTTATATGTGCCAGGTGCTGCATGGCATAGGCAGGAAATGTACAATGATATTCCAAAGGTATCAAAACTGGCAGAGTGTGGAATGGTGGTAGCTATGGTACAACATCGGGAGTCGGAACTTGCAGTATTCCCGGCGCCGATTGAAGATTTACACCGCGCTGCCAACTATTTAATTGAAAATGCAGAAAAATTCCATATAGACCCGGCACAATTATTTTTAGCAGGACATTCTTCGGGAGCACATATCGCTCTGATGACCGCCTTTACTAAAGCGAATGGTGTTTGGACACCGAAGCAGATAGGTAAAAAAGATTATGACATAAAAGGTGTCATTGCCCAAGCAGCACCGTCTGATTTGTTGTTATGCCAGAAGGAAGAATTACCACCATGGATGAAAAAAAGACCTTCCGCAGAACTGCTGGGAGTCGAACGGGTAGAGGAACACTTAACGCTTGCCAGACAGGCATCCTGTACGATGTATGTAAAAGATGAGGTTGCGTTGCCACCTGTATTACTGCTGCATGGAGACAAGGATGATGTGGTATCGGTAGAGCACAGCAGAAACTTGTACCAGTTATTAAAGGATAAGAAAAAGGATGTTGTCTATTATGAGTTAGAGGGTGTGAATCATAGCGGTAATGCTTTTTGGTCTGGGGAGGTCTTAGAGATTATAAGTGATTTTTGCTTTAACTCTCCAACCGCTCAATCTTAAAAACATTCAAGGTGTCGACATCCGGACAGGCAAAGACGGCGGTTCCTTTTTCCTGTCCGGGAATCTCGCCACCATACCTTAATATGTCTACATAAGGAAATGCCACATGCGTTGCCATAGGACACAGATTTCCCCGTTCTGTATCAAAATCAAAGGTGTCTCCGATTTTATGTCCTCTATGGCATCCCATGGGACCTTTTCTGTCAATTAACGTAATTTGAATTTTAGGTTTTTTCATTTCCAGTACCTCCAGATATTTTTCTAATGGGATTCCTTTATACTTGTCTGCATTTCCGGCATTATCGATTATCATCGTCTTTACAACATCCATTGCCTTTTGGGTTGCGGTAAACAGGCTCGCTCCGTCAAGGATTTTCCCCATCAATACGGAAGAGAAAATATCGCCGGTTCCGGGGAATCTGACGGGTACCTCTTCAAAGTCAATGTGAAAATATTCCTGTGTCTTATGATCATAACCAACCACTGTTTTGGTGCCACTCGTTTCTTCCATAGCACTTGTGATGACCACCGATTTCGCGCCAAGCGCACGCAATTTATCAATCATGAAATGGAACTCTTCCAGAGATGCTCCGCGTTGCTTATATGGTATGTCTGCCAGATATGCCGCTTCGGTATAATTGGGGACGATATAGTCGGCTACGGATATAAGCTGTCGCATTAAGTTGACAGTGCTCTCTGCCACACCGGGATAAAGTTTTCCGTCATCTCCCATAATCGGGTCGGAAAAGATAAAGGTACCTTCGGATGCTTTTTTCTTACAAAATTCAATAATGAGTCTGGTCTGTTTTTCGGAAACGATAAATCCGGTAGAAACGGCATCGAAGGAGAAGCTTAATTCCTCCCAGATACGAATGGAATTTCGCATATAGTCGGTTGTTTCAAGAATGTCAAATTTCCCATAATCCAGGGTGTTTGATACGAGTGCGGTTGGCAGGTTAAATACTTCATATTTCATATAGGATAGAACCGGTATCATAGCGGATAGTGCTACTTTTCCATAGCCTGCCATATCATTGATTAGAAGAACTTTTTTACTCATAGCGTACCTCTTTCTGTTTCACGATAGGTTAAGTATATACGCAGACCAAAGAGATTCCCATATCCAATCTGTGAAATATTTATAATGCCATTTGTTACTGGTTAATCTTGATTTCTTTCCTGCAATGATTTATATTTAAATTGTCAGAGAATTTACTTATTTTTCAGATAGAAAAGCGTATACTAAGAAAGAAAAATAAGATAAAAAGAAGGCAAAAAGGAAAGAATCAAGGGGGTTTTAGCATGGACAGACTAAAAGATAAGGTTGCTGTTGTTACCGGTTCAACAAGCGGAATCGGCATCGGAATTGCCCGCTTGTTTGCGGCGGAGGGTGCGAAAGTAGTAATTTGCGGACGCCGCCAGGAAAAAGGGCAGGCAGTGGTAGATGATATCCTAAAAGAAGGTGGAGAAGCATCTTATCACTTCATGGACATTACCGCACCGGAAAGCATTGAGAAGTTGATGGCAGATACTGCTGAAAAGTACGGAAAGATTGATGTTTTGGTAAACAATGCCGCCAATGTTGGATTAAAAGACGGGCGTGTGGATGAACTGAGCATTGAGATGTGGGATGCCGTTTTCCAAAGTGATTTACGGGGAACCTTCTATACCACGAAATGTGTACTCCCATATTTACAGAAAAATGAGACAGGAGGTTCTATTGTCAATATCGGTTCTATGGCTTCCTGTGGTGGCGATTTGGGTTCCACAGCCTACGCTTGTGCCAAGGCAGGTGTGGATATGTTCACGCAGTCGGTTGCCCTACAGTATGGCAAGCAGAATATCCGTTGCAACTGTGTTCGTCCGGGCTTGATTGTTACTCCACAAAATGAGGCTCATGTACCGCAGGCATTGAAAGATATTTTCCTAAGCAATATTATGGTGAACCGTTACGGCTGTCCGGAAGACATCGGATATATGTGTGTCTATCTTGCTTCGGATGAAAGCAGCTATGTAAGCGGACAGATTATCAATGTAGACGGTGGACTGAATTCCCATGTTTCTACGGTTGCCCAGTTCAGGGAGTTAAATTCCCGTACCTGGTAAGATAGAGAGAAAGAACAAAGGCAAGCTGCTATTTCATTCTATGTCTTTGAAAATAGTATCGATACCTTTTCGATAAGGCAGAGAAAACTGGAATAGCAGTTTCTTTTTTTAAAACAATAAACAGTATACAACAGTTGACAACAGTTGCTAACTGTTATATACTGTTTATTGTTAGAGGAGGAAATGGAGGACATTATGAATATCATAATCAATCATACATCAATGGTACCAATATATGAACAGATTGTGGAGCAGGTAAAAGCGCTGGTTGTGAAGGGGGAGTTGAAACCCGAGGACATTCTGCCATCGGTGCGCACGTTGGCGAAGGATTTGAAGATCAGTGCCTTAACGGTTAAAAAAGCATATGATTTTCTTGAAGAGGAAGGAATTACGGTAACGGTGCATGGCAAGGGAACGTATGTTGCCGCAATGAATAAGGAACGTATGCTGGAAGAACAGAAAAAGGAAATTGAAGCAGAGTTTGAGAAAACGATTGAAAAAGGAAAAGGATATGGGTTACATCCGGAGGAATTGAGAGAATTGTTTGAAATCATTCTGGAAGAGTAAAAGGAGCAGAAAAGAGGGAATTATGATTAAAATAGAAAATTTACAAAAAAGGTATGATAACTTTTTACTGGACTGTTCGTTAGAAGTGAAGACTGGAAGTATTACCGGGCTAATCGGTCAAAACGGAGCCGGTAAAAGTACAACTTTTAAAGCGATTCTGGGATTGGTCGCTAAAGATGCAGGAAGCATTCGGATATTTGGAAAGGATATAGAGACATTAGAAAAACGGGATAAGCAAAAAATCGGAGTTGCGTTATCGGATTCCGGATTCAGCGGCTGGCTGACCATCAAGAATATTATTCCAATCATGGCAGGAATGTATGATGCCTTTCATAAGGATGCTTTTTTAGAGAAGTGCAGGGAATTTCAACTGCCGCTTGATAAGAAGCTCAAAGAGTTTTCCACCGGTATGAAAGCAAAATTGAAAGTACTTGTGGCAATTTCCCATGAGGCATCCCTTTTGATTTTGGATGAGCCAACAGCAGGTCTGGATGTAGTGGCAAGAGAACAGGTACTGGATATGCTTAGAAGTTATATGGAGCAGGATGAAGAAAGGGCGATACTCATCAGTTCGCACATTTCTTCGGATTTGGAAGGCTTATGCGATGATATCTATATGATTCATGAGGGAAAAATCGTACTTCATGAAGAAACGGATGTGCTGCTTGACCGTTATGCAGTGCTGAAGGTGGATGAAAAGCAGTATGAAGAAATGGATAAGCGATATGTTCTGAAAGTCCAAAAAGAAAACTTCGGCTATAAATGTCTGACAAATGAACGACAGTTTTATCAGGAGAATTATCCATCTATGGTTATTGAAAAAGGAACGATTGATGAGTTGATTATGATAATGATAAGGGGAGAAAAAATATGAAGGGATTGCTTGTAAAAGATTGTAAATTGTTGTTTCAGCAAAA
The DNA here is from genome assembly GCA_029219245.1 of Lachnospiraceae bacterium. GTDB lineage: Bacteria > Bacillota > Clostridia > Lachnospirales > Lachnospiraceae > UBA3282. The sequence goes on from JAQXTA010000064.1 coordinate 20,403, forward strand.
GAGGATGATACTTCTTCTGCTGGTTTGTGTAGCTATTGTACTGGGAAGCGTAGAAGACCCTTCCTTTATTATTGCTTATGCGGCAATACTGATGTTAATGATGGCGCTTGGAACTATTAGTTATGATGAGTTTGATAACGGTTATTCTTTTTTGTTTACCCTTCCCATCTCGCGGAAAGAATATGTCGCCGGAAAATACATTCTATGTAGTGTTTACTGTCTGTTTACCGGTGTGGTAGCAGCGATAGCCTGTGCTGTGGTGATGGTTGTAAGACAAAAGAGTGCAGTTTCTGTTGATATGGTACAGAGTGCCATTTGTATTATTGCGGTCAGTTTTATGATTCTTGCATTGCTGCTTCCGATAATGTTGAAATACGGACCGGAGAAATCAAGGATATTTACTTTTGCTATTGTGGGAGTAGTTGTTGTGTTTGGAATTATCCTTGGAAAGCTGCAGGAATATCTGTCGATTGATATAAGCAAAGTTGACAATTTTCTGAAAAAAATAGGAGATACAGGATTTACCATTGCAACAGTGTTTGTAGCGGTGCTGGCAGTGATGGTTTCCTTTGTTATCAGTGTCAGAATTATGGAAAAAAAGGAATTTTAGTGTAGGAAAACCCTTTCTTTTATGATAAAATAGAATATCATATGGTATATTTTGAGAAAGAAGAGGGGCATTACAATGGAATACAATGAAAAACATTTTGCAAAAAGTGCGAATATCAAAGCAATGGCAATCTGGGCAACGTTGGGAATTGTCCTTACTGCAGCGTATGCGATTGAAATTGTTAAGGGATTACGCTCAGTAAGCTATTATCTGACATTTGTGGCAATGTGCTGGATACCGTTTGCACTTGGATTGCTTGTATTAAAAATGAAGGGCGTCAGTTCGCCGCTTTATAAGTATTTTATAGCAATCGGTTACGGAATCTTTTACATATTTGTTTTGATGACGACGACATCTATGCTGGCGGTCATGTTTATCCTGCCATTAACCAGTATGTTGATTTTGTTTAAAAACCGTAATTTTATGCTGTACTGCGGCATTGTGAATGTGATTGCAATTGTAGTGTCCATTGTGAAGAATTATATGGGAGGCATGAATTCTCCAAGTGATATTTCCAATTACGAGATTCAGGTAGCAGCAACGGTTCTTTGCTATGTAGGATATGTGTTGTCCATCAACCATATGAATCAGTCAGATGGTGCGCTGCTTAGTACCGTAGAAGGTAATTTAAAGAGAGTCGTTACGACCATCGAACAGGTCAAAGAGGCAAGTACGGCAGTGGTTGATGGAGTAACGGTAGTACGGGAATTGTCTGATGAAAACAAAGAAGGTGCGAATGCGGTTGTTAACAGCATGGAGGAACTTGCGGATAACAACAGAACCTTGAATGAAAAGGTGGATTCTTCCATGGATATGACGGAGGATATCAACCGCCAGGTGGAAAATGTGGCAGGGTTGACAGAACGTATTATTACTATTGCTAGTGAGTCGGTAGAACATGCCACGAATAGTTCAGAGGAGTTGACAAATGTAGTAGAATCAACTAACCGTATGGCGGAGTTATCTTCTGAAGTTGAGAAAATATTGGGTGAGTTTAAAGAGGAGTTTGAGATGGTAAAACGGGAGACCGGTACCATTGAAAACATCACATCCCAGACGAACCTGCTTTCCTTAAATGCCTCCATTGAAGCAGCCAGAGCCGGAGAGGCAGGAAAAGGTTTTGCGGTGGTCGCAGATGAAATCAGAAATTTAAGTATGGGAACACAGGCTTCTTCCAGCAGTATCATGAGTGCTTTGCAGCACCTTGGAGAAACCTCCGACAGAATGACAGAATCTATCACAACGATTTTGCAGCTGATATATGAGACCTTGGAGAAAATGAAGTCAGTAAATGCGAGTGTTGCGACCATTACAGATGACTCCAGACAGTTAGGGGAAGAAATACAGGTTGTAAATGCTGCGATTAAGCAGGTGGAAAGTTCCAATCAGAACATGGTTGAGAACATGAAACAGGTCAGAGATATCATGGAAGTTATGAACGAAAGCGTTCAAAGCTCTGAACATACAACCAAGACGATGCTCAGTAAATATGATGAGACTTCCAGAAATGTCAGCAACATTGAAAACGTTGTCGGCAAACTGGTGGAAGAATTAGGCACCGGTGGCTTTATGGGCCTGAAGGATGTACGACCGGGTATGAATTTATCGATTATTGAGATGGAGAATGGAAAGGCAGTAGGAGAAGAATACAAGACAGAAGCAGCGGATGTGGAGGAAGATGGAATTTTTATTGAAGCATCTGACCGGGCAAGTGATTTTTTGGGAATAAAAAAGTCAAAGCGAAATTACGAAGCACATATTGTAGTGGATAACATGATGTATACTTGGGAAAATGTTACCATCAGTCCACAGAAAAAAGGCGGCAATGCTTACTATAAGCTCACGATTACAACGAATCCCAAGGTACTTAATCGAAGAAAATTCCCAAGAATTTCGATGGACAATGCTTGTAGAATTACTTTTAAAAAGGAAAAGCGGTCATATGACGGAAGAATGGTCAATTTGAGTGCCGGTGGGTATGCCTTTGCAAGCTGGGATGGCGTATTTTCGGATGCAGTTGGTAAAGAAGTGGAACTTTCCATAGATGGCTTGGACTTTTTGGAAGGCAAGGTGCTTGAAGGCAATATTATCCGGTCTTCGTTTGATGAAGGAAAATATATTGTCGGATGCAGAATGGCAGAGGATAACATGGAAATCCGGGATTATGTCAAAGCAAGAATAAATTGAAAAGAAAGAGCATAATGGAAAAGCGTAAATCGGATATGGTTTACGCTTTTCTTTGTTAGGAAACTTTCCAATTCACAGTTTTCAACCATCGGTTGAATCTAAGCCGAAACTTCCCTTTTACGGTTATTGAGAGAATTGCATAGAATAGGATAAGCTGAAAACAGTGAAACGCTTATGGGTATATATGTGATTTCATATGGAATAACCTGTGCAGTACTTATATGGTGATAATGCAGGAAACAGGAGGAACACGATGTTAGACAGTAGCAGAGTTGGCAATTTTATCATGCAGAAAAGAAAAGAAGCTGGGCTGACACAACAGCAGTTAGCCGATAAACTCAACATATCTTTTCAGGCAGTTTCCAAATGGGAGAACGGTACGACCTATCCCAATGTGGAACTGCTTTATGAACTGGCAGCAGCATTGTCGGTAACGGTGGATGAAATTCTTTCGGGAAATGAAAAGGTAAAAGAAGGTTTTTCATACAGCAAGGCGGGAATCGATATTGCTTATACCGACACGATTAAAAGAGAGATGGCAAAGCATCTGGAAACAGACGATAAGCGAGTTATGAACGGGCTCGGATCGTTTGCTTCCCTGTATGACATCCATTTTCCTGAGATAAAAGGACCGGTACTTGTTTTAAAATCTGAGGAACCCGGTTCCAAACAGAAGCTTGCAATGGAATATGGGTATACAGAATCCATCTGTCACGATATGATAAACCATCTGGTAAATGACATTGTTGTCATGGGCGCAAAACCCCTTGCAGTGCTGGATACGATTGTGTGTGGCAATGCGGAAAAGGATACCATCAAGACACTTGTAAAAGGAATTTCCGAGGCCTGCCGGGAAAATGAATGTTCTCTGGTAGGCGGCGAAACTTCCATTCAACCACTCGTGGTAGATGCCGGTGTCTATGTATTAACCTCAAGTATAGCAGGAATTGTAGAAAAGGACCGTATTATTGACGGTTCTCAAATCAAAACAGGGGACAGTGTTCTGGCGATTGCTTCCAATGGACTGCATACAAATGGATACTCCTTGGTACGCCTTTTGATGGATAAGATGCCGCAGATAAAATTGGATAAAATAGGTGGAGAAACTTTTATCGAACGGATTATGAAACCTCACACTCCGTATTACAAGGCGATAAAAGGTCTGCTTATGCCAAAGGGATTTGCCGGAAAGGCTAAGCTCGGTAGAGAATACGATATTCATGGCATGGCGCATATTACCGGTGGCGGTATCGAGGGCAATCTTGGCAGAATTATACCACAGGGACTGACGGCGGAAATTGAACTGACCAAAATCAAGGTGCTGGATATTTTTCAATATATACAGCGTGTCGGAAATATCAGCCAGGAAGAAATGCTTCGCACCTTCAACTGTGGTATCGGTTTCATTCTGGTCGTACCGGAAAGTGCGAAGCAGGCTGTAATAGAGCATGTCAAGGCATACTATGATTGTTATGAGATTGGCAGAATTGTACAAGGGGATGCCAGAGTACGGTTTGTCAAATGATTTCGTTCATCCAGACACGCATCTGGTTCTCGTGGCGGTTACCCCAGGTATAGTAGGGAATCGCCACTGCCTTGCAGGGTTTTGCGGCAGGAGCCTTGTCGGTATAAAGGCTGTCAATTTCCTCCGTACGGAAGGCATCGACAGTTATCGTGCAGATACCACCCAACAGCTTTTTTTCATGGGCAGAAACGGAAGGAACAGAGCCTCTTTTTAAGAAAAGAGACAGCACATCTTCCTCATTATCAGCTCCTTCAAAGCAATATACAAGAGGGCCGCGGCAGATGGCAGTTTTGCCGGTCAGTGCCGGTACTTTGGAAGAAGCATAGCGAAACTGCGGGGTACCGTCCAAAATGACCTGAACAAAGTCTCCGTCTGAAACGGATAAATACACATAGCCTTTTTGCGGAACGATGTCTAATACGGTCTGATTCTGGTAGACTTCAAAGGTTTTGCTCCATGCCGGAATACGGATGGCGAGTCTGCCACCTTTTTGAATCCGATAGGTAATTGTAAAGTCATAAGGATACCCGGTTTCACAGGTAAATTGTATGCCGTTATCCAATGTAATTTCTCCGGCAGCGAACAGATGACAGTAAGCCGTATCAGCATTTTCACCGTAAGCGTATTTCCCATAGGAAGAAATCAGTCTTGCGACATTCGGTGGACAGCAGGCGCAGGCATACCACTTCGGGCGCATCGGTAAATCATGACGGTGTGTCGGTGAGATACCGGAGATGCCCGGAACGATTTCCAATGGATTCACATAAAAGAAACGCTTGCCGTCAAGCTGCATACCGGCAAGTACTGTATTATAAAAGGCCTGTTCTGCTACATCCGCATATTCTCCATTGGGTTCATTTTCCAGCATACGGGAAGCAAAAAACATAAGACCGATAGAAGCACAGGTTTCCGCATAAGCGGTGTCGTTTGGTAAATCGTAATCTACGCTGAAGGCTTCACCGAAGACAGTAGAGCCAATGCCGCCGGTAAGATACATGCGGCGGCGGGTAATGCTTTCCCACAATCTGCGGCAGGCAGCTAAAAGCTCCTCATCCTCGGTGGAAGCGGCTAAATCTGCCATAGCAGTGTAAAGATAGACTGCGCGGACTGCGTGACCGGTTGCATCCTTTTGTTCCTTGACTGGTACAGAAGCCTGCATATAATCCGTATCGGAAGGATTGGCATTCCATACGCTCCAATCCCGTTTTCCTTTTTCCTTTTCATAAAAATGTGGGTCAACACCTCGTACATTGATAAAATGCATGGCAAGTTCCAGACAACGTCTGTTATTTGTCAGGCGATACATTTTAAGAAGGGCAAGTTCCACTTCCGGATGTCCCGGATAACCCTCATGCTTTTCTGTCAGGAAATGATTATAAATGTGGTCAACATTTTTCAACATGACATTTAAAAGAGTATCCTTGCCGGTTGCTTCGTAATAGGCACAGGCAGCCTCCATCATATGACCGGAGCAATACAACTCATGTCCCTCTAAGAGATTCGTCCAGCGCTTCTCCCTATCCTTAATGGTATAGTAGGTATTTAAATAGCCATCGTCATCCTGTGCATCGGCAATGATGGCAATTAGATGGTCCACTGTTTTCTCCAGTTCCGTATCCGGGAAAAGGGAAAGGGAGTAGGCAGCCGCTTCGATCCATTTGGCAGCATCGCTGTCCTGAAATACCATACCGTAGAAGCCATCGCCGGTGTCCTCGCCGCGGACTGCCTTTCCGGCATTGATGAAATTCTGGACAACATGGCTTTTTTCGGTATCCGGGGCTTCGTCACACAGTACGTTGTATTGGTAGGGGATAACGATATCCTTGATGAGACGTTGGTATTTGCCGATAAAACCATCGGCTTTGTAAGCTTTGATTGAGGACTGGTGCTGTACTTTCATAATTTTCTTTCCTTTCTTGTATTTACTTCGCGTACAAAAACTTTATAATATGTATTATAATCTTGTCAAAAGTATTATAAATGGAATATATTCTGATATATATGGAGAATTATCGTGAACGAAATTGTTTTTAATAATCAAGGGCTTCCGGTTATGAACGGATGTAATTTATGTGTGGCAGCAGACCCTTTTTTGCATGCAGACAGGGTGCTTCCGTTTCATGTACTGTTGTATGTTTTGGAGGGAGCAATTTATGTGACGGAGGACGGAACGGATTATACCGTTGGAACAGGTGAACTGCTTTTTTTGAAAAAGGACATACGACATTTCGGAAAAGTAGAAATTCCGAAAGGAACCCGCTGGTATTATGTGCATTTCTATTTTGAAGAACAGGAGAATTTGTCTGTCTTTGTACCGGACAGTAATCCGGTTGTACAGGGCGAGCGGTTGCAGACATCGGTTCTTTTGCCTAAAAAGATGTCCTGCCCGGAGAAAAATACAATCGAGAGAACCTTTGGTAAACTGGTGGAATACTTTCATTCAGAGGATGAGCAGAAGCGATGGTATCTGAACATAAAACTTGCCGGGCTGCTGAGTGAGATTGCGTTTTATGGGATGAAGAATGGCGGAAAACAATCACTTGCCGATCAGATAGCTATCTATCTGAGCCGGCATATGGCAGAGCCCTTTTCGGCAAAGAAATTGGAAAAACAATTTTTCTTAAGCTATAAGCATATGGCAGCTGTCTTTAAAAAAGATAAGGGGCTTACTATGCAGCAGTATCATACCAATCTTCGCATGCAGGAAGCCTGTAAGCTTCTGCAGTCTACCCTGATTCCGGTGGGAGAAATCAGCGAACGTCTGGGGTATACGGATATGTTGTATTTCAGCCGGTGCTTTCATCAATTTGCCGGTATGAGTCCGACTGCTTACCGTAAAAAAGCACCGGAGGATTACTAAGGAAATTAGGTCCATCCCCCGTCCAAGGCGATGACTTGCCCGGTCAAATAGCTCGGTGCATGAAGAAGCATTTGTACAAGTTGTGCGACTTCCGATGGTTGACCGATGCGGTCAGCTGGTATCTCCTGCCGTAATGATTCCATATCTTCCGGAGAAAAGCAACGGTTCATATCGGTATCAATGACACCGCAGGCAATGGCATTGACCGGAATGTGGCTGGGAGCCAGTTCTTTCGCCAGTGCTTTGGTAAAGCTGTTGATACCGCCTTTGGAAGCGGAGTAAGCCGTCTCCATTGAGGCACCTACATTGCCCCAGACAGAGGAAATGTTGATAATGCGGCCGCTTTGCTTTTGCAGCATAAACGGAATAGCCAGTCTGCTGGTGTAGAAAACAGAGTTTAAATTGGTATTTATCACATGCTGCCAGTCTTCCACAGACATTTCGTGCAGCAATCCTACATAAGAAATTCCGGCGTTGTTAACGACAACATCCAGACTTGAGATATTCTCAAACAGTTTCTCTACATCGGAAGGATTTCCCATATCGCCCACAAAAGGCGTACAGGTAACATGGTAGCGGGCAGAGAGCTCTTCGGCCAGGGCAAAAAGCGTTTCTTTGGAATGAATACAGGTTATGGTAAGATGATAACCGTCGGCTGCCAGGGCAGTGGCGATTTCTCTGCCGATTCCGCGGGAAGCACCGGTAACTAAAGCATATTTGGACATTGACTGGATATACTCCTTTATTATATTCTAATAATTGGATATTGCGAAAACATAGAAATAGTTTCGCAACTAACATACAATTCAATTATATAATAAGAAACGTAGAAAGAGAATGGAAAAATGTACGATTTAATTATTATCGGTTCCGGACCTGCCGGATTATCGGCGGCTGTATATGGAAAAAGGGCAGGATTTGAAGTGCTTGTGGTTGAAAAAAATCCGATGAGCGGCGGACAGGTTTTAAATACCTACGAAGTAGATAATTATCTGGGACTTCCGGGTATCAATGGATTTGATTTGGGGATGAAGTTTCGGGAACATGCAGATGACATGGGCGTCATATTTGAAAACGCTGAGGTGACAGGTGTAACAGATGCCGGGAAGTATAAGGTTGTAACAGTGACAGACGGGAACGAGAAGAAAACCTATGAAACAAAGACTGTCATACTGGCAACCGGAGCCTCTCATGCGATGTTGCAGGTTCCGGGCGAAGAACGTCTGAAGGGAAAAGGAGTATCCTACTGTGCCACCTGTGACGGTGCCTTTTTCAAAGATGGAACAACTGCAGTAGTCGGTGGTGGGGATGTTGCCGTAGAAGATGCAGTTTTTCTGGCAAGGTTTTGTAAGAAAGTATATCTGATTCATAGAAGGGATAGTCTGCGTGCCGCCAAAGCCTTGCAGGAGAAGCTGTTCCAATGCCCGAATGTGGAGATTATCTGGAACAGTGTGGTAGAAGAAATCTGCGGACAGGAACAGGTAGAGAACATTCGTATTCAGAATCAAAAAGAAGGAAAACAGGAAATCCTGCCGGTAGATGGCGTTTTCATTGCGGTAGGTTTACGTCCGAATACGGAAACCTTCCGGGAACTGGCTTCCTGTGATGAGCAGGGGTATCTGATTGCGGGGGAGGATTGTTCCACTGATACACCTGGGGTTTTTGCAATCGGTGATGTCAGAACCAAGAAGGTAAGGCAGATTGTAACGGCAGTTGCGGACGGAGCGAATGTCATGGCAAGTGTAGAAAAATATGTGAATTTTCTGTGATTCCTTTTGTAACATTTTGGAAAAACACAAGAAATAGCGTATTTATCGGGGTTTCTGCCATAGATGCAGTAGTTGACAAAACCACTATGGGGTGTTATATTATTTCACAAATGTAACAATTTTGTAACAAATGACGAGCAAACAACCCAGTGGAGGTTTTTATGAAAAGAAAAAATGTGAGAATCGCGGCTTGTGCTATAGCAGCAGTCATCACTTTTTCCGGTATGGAATTGCCGGTTTGTGCATCGGGAAATATCGGTTCTGTTCTACCTTCAGCCGGTATTGATTATTCTTTAGCCGGAGAGAAATCCACCTCTTTTTCCAGTATGAAGGAAGAAGTGGTCAAAGAAGAGAGCAAAAACTTAACGGCTTCCAATGTAGATATTGCTTTGAGTGAGGTCAGTGAGATACCGATTGGCGGTGCTTTGGAGAACACCGAGTCAGCCGTATCGGATAAAAAGATTGAAGATACTATTGTTGTCAGTGAAGGATATACGGAAGACCTGAAGAAAGCTTCTAACGCTTCCAAACTGAGTGAAGAAGAGGAAGGGTTTAAGAGCCTTGTAATTGCAAAAGTAAATGATTATGTGAATGTCAGAGATTTACCGAGTGAGGAAGGAAACATTGTCGGTAAGCTTTATGACAAGTCTGTAGGTACCTTTATTGAAGAAGAGGACGGTTGGTATAAAATCAGCTCCGGTTCGGTAGAAGGTTATGTAAAAGCCGAGTTTTGCGTGACAGGCGATGATGCAGTGGAACTTGCCAAAGAGGTAGGTACCAGAATTGCAACGGTTACCACGACTACTTTGAAGGTTCGTGAGGAGCCGGGCATGGATGCAACGGTTCTTGGTCTGGTACCGATTGAAGATGAACTGATTGTTACCGAAGAATTGGAGGGATGGGTTAAAGTAGATATTGAGGAAGGTAATGGTTATGTTTCCAATGAATATGTAACCTTATCGACTGAATTTGTAAAAGCAGAATCCATAGAAGAAGAGAAAGCCAGACTTGCCAAGGAAGAAGCAGAAAGAGAAGCGGCAAGAAAGGCTGCTGCAGCAGCATCGAAATCTTCCTCTTCCCAAAGCAGTTCTTCGGAAGGAAAGACCTATGCGCCGCCAAGCGGAAATGCTTCCGGTCAGGCAGTTGTTGATTTTGCCCTTCAGTTTGTCGGTAATCCGTATGTATATGGCGGTACCAGCCTGACAAACGGTGCAGACTGTTCCGGTTTCGTTATGAGCGTTTATAAGAATTTTGGTGTAAATTTGCCACATTCTTCCGCAGCAGACCGAAGTGTCGGGGCAACCGTAAACGGATTGGAGAATGCACAGCCTGGTGATATCATCTGTTATTCAGGACACGTGGCATTGTACATTGGAAATGGTCAGATTGTTCATGCATCTACCTCTAAGACAGGTATTATCGTTTCCAATGCAAGTTACCGTTCAATTTTGTCAATCCGAAGAATTTTCTAAAAAAGACTATACAAGAAAAGCGATCGTTTTTGATTGCTTTTCTTTTTTTTGGTAATTTTTCAGAATTTATTTTTTTTCAATTATTGTCTTGACAAAAAAAATCTTGTGCAAGATAGACAAAAGAAAGAAGCCGAGGGAGCAAGTCCAATAAGATTTACAAAATGTGCAGTCAGAGTTATCCACATAGAAAGGTACACAAATAAGGGCAAAAAAGATTTATACACCGAGTTATACACATTATCCACACGAAATCCCTTTTAGAGAAAAAGAATTTTATGGTAACTGAAAGAACGGGTGTTTTGTGAAGTTGTAATAAAAAAGTAAAAGCTGTTTAAAATAAGTGTAAAATGTATTGACTTTTAAAATGTCATAAAGATGAAACAAAATCCGTAAATTGTTGCAAAAAGCAGTGAAAATATGTTATAATGCTTATACAATAATCCAATGGAAGGGATGAGTGCTATGAAATTTATAATTATTGGGAAAAACATTGACGTAACAGAGGGGTTAAAGACAGCGGTACAGGATAAAATCGGTAAGCTGGAGAAGTATTTTACGGAAGATACGGAAGTACATGTTACATTAAGTGTTGAGAAGGACAGGCAGAAAATAGAAGTTACCATTCCGATGAAGGGGAACATCATCCGTTCTGAGCAGGTCAGCAGTGATATGTATGTTTCTATCGATCTGGTAGAAGAAATTATAGAGAGGCAGTTGAAGAAATATAAGACCAAACTTACGGACAAGAAGCAGGCATCAAATTTCTTTAAGCAGGAATATTTGGAAAAGGATTATATGGATGACGAAGAAGTACAAATTCTTCGTACCAAGAAATTTGATATCAAACCAATGTATCCGGAAGATGCATGCGTACAGATGGAATTGTTAGGACATAATTTCTTTGTATTCTGTAATGCGGAAACGGATCAGGTTAATGTAGTTTATAAGAGAAAAGGAAATACTTACGGTTTAATCGAACCGGAATATTAAGACAAATTTTCACCCTGTCAGAACTGGCAGGGTGATGTTATGTGTGAGGTTTTTTATGGCAATTCTTAATGTGACGGCAGTTGTCATCTGCCTTTTACTACTTGCTTATTTCTGGAAAGAGAGTCTGGTGGAAGTCTGGCCGGTAGTCGTATGCGGCCTTGTGTTAGTCCTTTATGTACTGGCAATGCTGCATCATCTCTCCTGGATAGACGGAATTGGTATTTTACTGATTTTAGGTTTTGCAATCTGGATTTTTCTCGGAAAAGAAGAAGAGAGGATGTACTTTGGAAAGGCTTGTCTCAACAATGTGATACAACCGTCATTTATTACGGCAATATTTTTGCTGATTGTGGTCGGCCTTTGTACTGCCGGGAAAGTAGTGACATGGTGGGATGATGTGAATTTCTGGGCAACGGACGTGAAATCCCTGTATTATCTGGATGGATTTGCGAAAAAATATGGGAATGTAGCACCGGAATTCGGAGATTATCCACCGGGAGCACAGTTGATCAAATGGTGGTTTCTGCATTTAAATCCGAGGGAGTTTCGTGAAGGACTGGCTTTTGCCGGTTATTATATTATGAATCTGTCCTTCATGCTGCCGGTATTTCGTAAGATGAAGGGCAGAAATGTTCCGGTAATGTTTCTGATGGCAGCAGCCCTCTGGTTTTTACCGAGTATCGCCGAAGTGTATGGTTATGACGGGTTCTGTGCGGATTTGACGATGGCATGTATTTACGGAGGCTTTTTGTTTGCGGTAACGGAAAAAGAGGGAAAAAAGGAAAGTATCTATTATACCAGGTTGGGATTGTACCTGAGCGTATTAGTGTTGATAAAATCCGTCGGCTTTATCTGGGCAGTATTTGGGCTGGTGTTTTTGTGCCTTTATCAGCATCAAAAGATCGGAGAATGTGCAGTAAAGGAAGAAACGGGGAAAAGACGGAGCAGGAACATTAAAATTGGCAGGATGCTTGCTGTGGCTGCGGCACCGGTGGTTACCGGCGGTAGCTGGATGCTGTTTTGCCTGCTGATGCGGCGTGTGACGAAAACCACGACTACCGCAGTGAAATATATTACAACAGATGAATATGGCATCTCCGGCTATACGGGCGATTTTGCAAAAGCCTTTGTCAAAGCCTTTTTCGGTTCGCCATTGCATAAAGAAAACGGGCCGCTTCTGGATTTGACACCATTTGCCTTTTATTTATGCATCTGCCTGCTCGTACTCTTTTTTTATCGGAAAAAACTTATGCCCCAAAAACAGGGCAGACTAATCTTGTGGTTCAGTGTCATCAGCGGTGCGCTTTTTTATGGAATTATTTTTCTTGCCCATATTACGATTTTTGCCACCGAAACACAGTATCTCGAAGCATCAGGAATGATTTCCTCCATCGAAAGATACGGGGCACCCTTTACCATCGGTACGCTGTTGTTTCTTGCGAATATCTGGATGTCCTATGGCGGAAAACTTTTTGTGGGAGAAAAAATCCCACCATTTGTAACAAAGTACGGGACAAGTCTTTGCCTGATTCTTTTTGTAGCATTGACAGCAGGCTATCAAACTGGGTATCATGGTCTTATCGGCTATCGGGAAGAGGTCACAGGGCAGCTGGAAGAACGGGCAGAAATGATTGACGAAGATGCCGCGCTTTTTCTGGAAAAAATACAGGTACTTGGGACAAAAGAAAGTACAAGAGTCTGCTATGTTCAGAGAGATGATACACCGCGCTGGGTTAAAAACAGTTACACGAATTTGGAGGCTTCCCCTGTTTCGGTAGTATATAAAAGCCTGAATTTAAACGATGCACAGACAGAATGGATGGTAGAAGAAATTCGCACTTCCCATGCTGAGTACCTTTATGTGGAACATACGGAGGCGGACGCAGCCGCTGTTTTTGATATATTGGTGACAGAAGGAAGCTTTGCCTGTGAAACGCTGTACCGCATTGCGGATGATGGTGGACAGATGAAGCTTGTGAGGATGCCATAGAAGTCAGTTAATTTAAAAGGATGAAATGTATGTCTTCTTATTTTGAAATACCGGTTATTATACCGGCATATGAACCCGATGAAAAATTGATTGTACTGCTGCAGCATTTGCAGGAAGCGGGGATTGCACATATCGTTGTCGTGGATGATGGAAGCGGCAGTGATTACCGGACTTTGTTTGAACGGGCAGAGGCGATGGAAGGGTGTATTGTACTGACTCACACAGTCAATCTTGGAAAAGGAAGAGCTCTCAAGACGGCATTTAACTACTGCCTGATGCAATACCCGGATATGGCAGGCTGTGTGACGGCAGATTCCGACGGACAGCATACTCCCAAGGATATTTTAGCTTGTATGAAAAAACTGTGGGACAACCCGGATGCGCTGATTTTGGGCTGCCGTAATTTTGATGCCAAAGATGTTCCGGCACGTTCCAGTTTTGGTAATAAATGTACGAGAAAAGTATTACAGTATCTGATTGGCATTTCCGTTTCCGATACCCAGACCGGACTTCGTGCCATTCCGTCTTCTTTTATGGAGACATTGATGAATGTCAAAGGAGAGCGATTTGAATTTGAAACGAATATGTTAATTGAAACGAAGAACCGGAACATTCCGATTCAAGAGGTTCCGGTAGAAACCATTTATATTGAGGAAAATAAGACCAGCCACTTCAATCCCATTAAGGATTCAATCCGGATTTATATGATATTCGGTAAGTTCTTGTTTTCATCTCTCTCCTCCAGCGTTTTGGACCTGCTGCTATTTCATTTCTTTTGTCAGGTGTTACAGGGGGCTTCGGGATTCTTACAGGACCTGCCCTATATTGTCGGCGCAACCGTAATGGCAAGAGTCATTTCGGCCATTTATAATTTCCTGATCAATTATAAGGTAGTATTCAAGAGCCGGGCCAATATGGCGGCAACGGCTGTCAAGTATTGTCTTCTGGCAATCTGTCAGATGCTTTGCAGCGCCTTTTTGGTAAACGGACTGTTCAGCCTGTTTGGCGGCTACGAAGTAGCAGTGAAGATGCCGGTTGATGTATTCTTGTTCTTCTTAAGCTTTGTCATTCAAAGAGAGTTTGTATATCGGAAAAAATAATAAAATAAAAGGATTGGAGTACCCTGTCAGGATGCACTTTGCGGCATAACCGGCAGGGTATTTTCATATATTTTTTTAGTCAGGTATCGTGAAATGGCAGGAGTAGCAATGAGGGGAAAAGAGAGTGGAAAGAAAATCAAATGGGGCATTTGTCTGGAGCTTCTTTTACTTACGGCAGTCTGCTGTGTGTTTGTCAGAAAAGAAATTCTGCCGGATGGACAGCAGGATGCTATGAAGTCACAGGAAAAAACCGGGGAAAACGGCGAAGCCATCGAAGTATCGGCAGATGGAAATTTCATCAAATGGGTGGACTTTAATGTGACCTGCGAGGCAATGGGAAAGGCATATGAACTGGATGTGGCTTCTTACCGGGATGAAGTGCATCTGGACTGGATAGAGTTACTTGCCTATGTTGGGGCAAAACATGGTGGAAAGTTTGATAAAGGTTGTGTTTCCGAAATACAGAAAACCGCAGAAGCATTACAGGCAAAGGAAACAACCATAGCAAAGCTGACCAAGGACATGGAATATTATGATTATTATGAAGAGGCTTACCGCGCCGTACTGGGCGGCATGGTGGGAGAATTTTCTCTGGAGGTACCAAAAGAAGTAAGTGAAAGCGGCAGTACAGGAGAAAGTAGTGATACCGGCACAACCGGTAATGGTGTGGAAAAGGAGTGGAAGGACTTTTATGGATTAAAAGCTTTTTCACCGATTGCAAAGGGGTTTGAATACAGCCACTATGATGATTTTGGTTCCTCCAGAAGCTATGGCTATGCAAGACCTCATCTTGGGCATGACATGATGGGACAGATCGGTACCCCCATTATTGCCATCGAGTCCGGTGTGGTAGAAGCCCTGGGGTGGAACCAATATGGCGGCTGGCGCATCGGCATCCGCAGCTTTGATGGCAAACGCTACTATTATTATGCACACTTACGCCAGAACTTTCCTTATTGTAAAAGTCTGGAAGAAGGCAGTACGGTAACGGCGGGAGATGTCATCGGTTATATGGGACACACCGGCTACAGCACAAAAGAAAACGTGAACAACATTGAGGTAGTCCATCTTCACTGGGGACTGCAGCTGATTTTTGATGAATCCCAGAAAGACAGCAACAACGAAATCTGGATAGACTGCTACGAACTGACGAAGTTTCTATACCGCAACCGCAGTGAGGTGTGGAAAGAAGTGGAAACCAAGGAGTGGTACAGGGTTTATGATATGAAAGAGAAGTGATTGCCAGTGAAAACCATTGCAAAATAAGTGCCCCTATGATACAATAGGGGCAGTGGGCAATGATAAAAAAATAACAATCATTGCAAAGCCCAAAAGAAGGGCACTTATAACAAAAATGGAGGAAAGAAGATATGGCAAAAAAAGTAGTTTTAGCAGGCGCTTGCCGTACTGCAATCGGTACCATGGGTGGAGCACTCAGCACAACACCGGCACCGGTTCTTGGTTCTATCGTTATTAAAGAAGCATTAAACAGAGCAGGTGTTCCTGCTGATGCTGTCGATCATGTATATATGGGATGTGTTATCCAGGCCGGTCTTGGACAGAACGTAGCTCGTCAGGCATCCATCAAAGCAGGTTTGCCGATTACCACACCTGCTGTTACGGTTAACGTTGTATGCGGTTCCGGTCTGAACTGTGTTAACATGGCTGCACAGATGATTATGGCTGGAGATGCTGATGTCGTTGTTGCAGGTGGTATGGAAAATATGTCCATGGCTCCTTACGCTGCTATGCAGGGACGTTACGGCTACAGAATGAACAATGCAACTTTGGTAGATACCATGGTTAACGATGCATTATGGGATGCATTCAACAACTATCATATGGGTATTACAGCAGAAAATGTTGCAGAAAAATATGGTCTTACAAGAGAACAGCTTGATGAATTTGCTGCATGGTCACAGCAGAAATGTGAAAAAGCTCGTGCAGAAGGCAAATTCAAAGATGAAATCGTTCCGGTAGAAGTAAAGAAGAAAAAAGAAACGATTATCGTAGATACTGATGAAGGACCGCGTGCAGGCGTTACTGCAGAAAGCATTTCCAAATTACGTCCTGCATTCAAACCGGATGGTATCGTTACAGCAGCGAACTCTTCCGGTATCAATGATGGTGCAGCAGCTATTGTTGTTATGAGTGAAGAAAAAGCAAAAGAATTAGGCGTAAAACCGATGGCTACTTTCGTAGCAGGTGCACTTGGTGGTGTAGATCCTTCTATCCTGGGTGTTGGTCCGGTTCCGGCAACTGAGAAAGCTATGGCAAAAGCAGGCATGAAGATTGACGATTTCGATTTAATCGAAGCAAACGAAGCTTTCGCAGCACAGTCCTTAGCTGTTCAGAAAGATCTGAAATTCAGCAATGATGTGCTGAACGTAAATGGTGGTGCTATTGCACTTGGACATCCTGTTGGAGCATCCGGATGCC
This sequence comes from Lachnospiraceae bacterium, assembly GCA_029219245.1. Taxonomy (GTDB): domain Bacteria; phylum Bacillota; class Clostridia; order Lachnospirales; family Lachnospiraceae; genus UBA3282. The sequence continues at coordinate 37,345 of JAQXTA010000064.1, forward strand.
GTATTCTTGTAACCCTGCTTCATGAGATGCAGAAACGTGATGCCAAGAAAGGTCTTGCAACACTTTGTATCGGCGGCGGTATGGGCTGCGCAACAATCGTAGAAAAATATTAAGGAGATTGATCATGGAATTTGTTTTATATGAAGTAAAAGGTCAGGTGGGTATCATTACCATCAACCGTGAAAAAGCATTAAACGCTTTAAATTCCACTGTTTTGGATGAACTTGACAAAACATTGGATGCTGTAGATCTGGCAAATGTAAGATGTCTTATCTTGACCGGTGCAGGTCAGAAATCCTTTGTGGCAGGTGCAGATATCGGCGAGATGAGCACTCTGACCAAAGCAGAGGGTGAAGCATTCGGTAGAAAGGGTAACGATGTATTCCGCAAACTGGAAACCTTCCCGATTCCTGTTATTGCAGCCGTTAACGGCTTTGCACTTGGCGGTGGCTGTGAGATTTCCATGAGCTGCGATATCAGAATCTGTTCCGACAATGCCGTATTCGGACAGCCGGAAGTAGGTCTTGGTATTACACCGGGCTTCGGCGGTACCCAGAGACTTGCCAGATTAGTTGGACCGGGCATGGCAAAACAGATGATTTACACAGCAAGAAATATCAAGGCAGACGAAGCTTTAAGAATCGGTCTTGTTAACGCTGTTTATCCACAGGAAGAGTTGATGGCAGCAGCAGAGAAAATGGCAGCAGGCATTGCCAAAAATGCACCAATCGCTGTTCGTAACTGTAAGAAAGCAATCAATGACGGCTTAGAGGTTTCTATGGATGAAGCAATCGTAATCGAAGAAAAACTGTTCGGTGACTGCTTTGAAACAGAAGACCAGAAATACGGCATGGCATTTTTCCTGGACAAGAACAAAGAAAAAGTAAAAGAGCCATTCAAAAACGCGTAAATTCAAAGAAAAAATAAAAATATAAAACATATAGGAGGACTTACCATGAAAGTAGGTATTATCGGTGCAGGTACAATGGGTTCCGGTATCGCTCAGGCTTTTGCCCAGACAGAAGGATATGAAGTATTCCTTTGCGATATCAATGAAGAATTCGCTGCAAACGGCAAAAACAAAATTGCAAAAGGTTTCGAGAAACGTATTGCAAAAGGCAAAATGACACAGGAAGATGCAGACAAAATCTTAGCGAAGATTACAACAGGTGTTAAAACAATCTGTACAGATTGTGACCTGGTTGTAGAAGCTGCTCTTGAAGTAATGGATATCAAAAAACAGACCTTCAAAGAGTTACAGGATATCTGCAAAGCAGATTGTATTTTTGCAACCAATACATCTTCTCTTTCCATTACAGAAATCGGCGCAGGCATTGACAGACCGGTAATCGGTATGCATTTCTTCAACCCGGCACCGGTTATGAAATTAGTTGAGATTATCCGCGGTGAGAACACAACAGACGAAGTGTTCAATAAAGTAAAAGCAATCGCAGAAGAAATCGGCAAAACTCCTGTTGAAGTAAATGAAGCAGCAGGCTTCGTTGTTAACAGAATTTTAATCCCGATGATTAACGAAGGTATCTGCGTATTGGAAGCAGGTGTTGCAAGCGTAGAAGACATCGATGCAGCTATGAGATTAGGTGCAAATCATCCGATGGGACCTTTGCAGTTAGGTGATTATGTAGGTCTGGATATCGTTCTTGCAATTATGGAAGTTATTTATTCTGAAACAGGCGATCCGAAGTATCGTCCGGCTCCACTTCTTAGAAAGATGGTTCGTGCAGGTAAACTTGGATGCAAGACAGGAAAAGGATTTTACGATTATTCAAAATAATGGAGGAATAAACAATCATGGATTTTACTTTAAGCAAAGAGCATGAAATGGCGAGATCTCTTTTCAAAGAGTTCGCTGAAAAAGAAGTAAAACCTCTCGCTCAAGAGGTAGATGAAACAGAATGTTTCCCAAGAGCAACTGTTGAGAAAATGGCGAAAAACGGTTTCCTCGGAATTCCGGTTCCGAAGGAATACGGCGGACAGGGATGTGATCCTTTAACCTATGCTATGTGTGTTGAAGAGCTTTCCAAAGTCTGCGGTACGACAGGTGTTATCGTATCCGCACATACATCCCTTTGCTGTGACCCGATTCAGACATATGGTACAGAAGAACAGAAACAGAAATACTTAATTCCGCTTGCAAAAGGTGAGAAACTGGGTGCTTTCGGTTTAACAGAGCCGGGTGCCGGTACGGATGCACAGGGACAGCAGACCAAAGCCGTTTTAGATGGTGATGAATGGGTATTAAATGGTTCTAAGTGCTTTATCACAAACGGTAAAGAAGCTGATGTTTACGTTATCTTCGCTATCACAGGTACCGTTGAAAAACGTGGCAGATTAAGCAAAGAAATCTCTGCATTTATCGTTGAAAAAGGTACTCCTGGATTTACTTTTGGTACCAAAGAAAATAAGATGGGTATTCGTGGTTCATCCACTTATGAACTTATCTTTACCGACTGCCGTATCCCGAAGGACAACCTGTTAGGACAGAAGGGCAAAGGCTTTAATATCGCTATGCATACACTGGATGGTGGACGTATCGGTATTGCTGCACAGGCACTTGGTCTTGCAGAAGGCGCTCTTGAGACAACCATTGCTTATGTAAAAGAGAGAAAACAGTTCGGCAGAACAATCGGTGCATTCCAGAATACACAGTTCCAGTTAGCTGATATGGCTACTAAGGTAGAAGCTGCTAAGATGTTAGTTTATAAAGCTGCTATGAAGAAAGCTGAATATGCTACCAATCCGAAGGTTTCTTACTCCGTAGAAGCTGCTATGGCTAAATTATATGCAGCAGAAGTTGCTATGGAAGTAACAACCAAAGCAGTTCAGTTACATGGTGGTTATGGCTACATCAGAGAATATGATGTTGAGCGTATGATGCGTGATGCTAAGATTACAGAAATCTACGAAGGAACAAGTGAAGTTCAGCGTATGGTTATTTCCGGTAGTCTTTTGAAATAATCACATTGGAAAAAATAAGTAAAGGAGAAAAAATCGATGAAAATCGTTGTTTGTATTAAACAGGTACCTGATACAAAGGGTGGCGTAAAGTTCAATCCGGATGGTACATTAGACAGAGGTGCAATGCTTACCATCATGAATCCTGATGACAAAGCAGGTCTGGAAGCAGCACTTAGATTAAAAGATCAGTATGGTGCAGAAGTTACCGTTTTAACAATGGGACTTCCAAAAGCCGAAGAAGTTCTTCGTGAAGCTATGGCACTGGGAGCTGACAAAGGTATTCTGGTAACTGACAGAGTACTCGGTGGTGCTGATACATGGGCAACCTCCACAACGCTTGCAGGTGCACTCAGAAATATTGATTATGATTTGATTATCACAGGACGTCAGGCTATCGACGGTGATACCGCACAGGTTGGTCCTCAGATTTCCGAACACCTCAACATTCCGGTAATCTCTTATGCACAGGATATTAAAATTGATGGTGACAGCGTTATCGTTGAGCGTCAGTATGAAGACAGATATCATGTAGTAAAAGCAAAAATGCCTTGTCTGATTACCGCACTTTCCGAATTAAATGAGCCTCGTTATATGACTCCTGGCGGAATCTTCGATGCATACAAGCAGGAAATTACTGTTTGGGGCAGAGCAGATTTGAAGGATGTTGATGATGCTAACTTAGGTCTAAAGGTTCACCTACCAAGATCGCAAAAGCATCTGATAAGGTAAGAAAGGGTGCCGGAGAAAAGGTTACTCTTGACCCGGATGAAGCAGTAAGTTATATCGTTGACAAATTAAAAGAAAAACATGTTATCTAACAGGTAAAGGAAGAGTGGTGAATACGATGAATTTAGAAGAATACAAGGGAGTTTATGTCTTTGCACAGCAGGTAGACAATGAAATCAGCAGTATTGCATTTGAATTACTTGGAAAAGCCAAAGACCTTGCAAAAGATTTAAATACAGATGTAACAGCTATGCTGTTAGGTTCAGGTGTTAAAGGACTTGCAGACCAGCTCGCAGAGTATGGTGCTGATAAAGTCATCGTTGTAGATGATCCTGAATTAAAAGATTACAGAACAGAGCCATATGCACATGCATTAGCTTCCATCATTAACAAATACAAACCGGAAATCGTACTGGTTGGTGCAACTGCAATCGGTAGAGATTTAGGTCCTAGAGTTTCCGCAAGAGTAGCTACCGGTCTTACCGCAGACTGTACCGTACTTGAAATCGGTGATTTCCCGTTACAGGCTATTCCGGGACAGGAACAATTACACAATCAGCTGCTGATGACTCGTCCTGCATTCGGCGGTAATACAATCGCTACGATTGCATGTCCTTACAACCGTCCTCAGATGGCTACTGTTCGTGCAGGTGTTATGCAGAAAATCGAGCCAATTAAAGGCGCAAAAGCAGTTGTCGAAGAGTTCAATCCTGGATTTACTCCGGATAACAAATATGTTGAAATCTTAGAGGTTGTTAAGGCAGTAACTGATACCGTAGATATCATGGATGCTAAGATTCTGGTATCCGGTGGTCGTGGTGTCGGAAGCCCGGAAAACTTCAAGATTCTGGAAGACCTTGCAGAAGTACTTGGTGGTACTGTAAGCTGTTCTCGTGCAGTTGTTGATGCAGGCTGGAAACCGAGAGATTTACAGGTTGGTCAGACCGGTAAAACCGTTCGTCCGAACGTATACTTTGCAATCGGTATTTCCGGTGCCATCCAGCACGTAGCAGGTATGGAAGAATCCGATATCATCATTGCAATCAACAAGGATGAAGATGCACCTATCTTTGATGTTGCTGATTACGGTATCGTAGGCGATTTGAACAAAATCGTTCCGAAGTTAACAGAAAGCTTAAAAGCAGCAATCGCTGCTGCAAAATAAGCAGACAGTTACACAATAGAACACACAAAACGGTCAGACAGTTTTTGGGTCTGACCGTTTTCTTTTACCCCTTTTTATGGTATTCTAATAATAAGAAAAGTATTTTTTATAAAAATGGAAAGAAAAGCAATTTTTATAATATAAACAGTAAGCAGAAAGAACAGACGACAGCAATGCGAATGATAGAGATTGAGAATCTTTCAACTGCATATGGAAAGAAACAGATTCTAAACGGACTTACTCTATATGCAGACAGAGGGGAATGTGTTGGTATTGTCGGACCAAACGGCTGTGGAAAATCGACTCTGCTATCGGCAATGGCAGGTGTGCTTCGTCCCAAGAGGGGAACAATTCATTATTATGGAAAAGATGCACTTGCCAATCATAAGGTTTTTTCCAAAATGACAGGGTATGTGCCGCAGGAAAATCCACTGCTTCCGGAGCTTAGTGTCTATGATAACTTAAGACTCTGGTATCCGGATAAAAAGGTTCTGGAGAAGGAATTGGAAGAAGGATTTTTACAGCTTCTTGGGATTCCGGTATTTGTGAAAAAGCCGGTTTCCAAATTATCGGGTGGTATGAAAAAGCGGGTTAGTATCGGTATTGCAATGGCCGGAATGCCACCGGTTTTGATTCTGGATGAGCCTAGTGCAGCGTTGGATCTGGTATGCAAAGAGGATATCAGACGATATTTACAGATATATCTGGAGAGAAAAGGAACGGTAGTCATTACCACGCATGAAGAGAGTGAACTGTCCCTTTGTGACAGCTTGTATGTGATGAGAGAAGGAAAATTGCATCCGGTTGATAAAATGCTGCGAGGTGAAAAGCTGACGGAACAGTTTTCAAAGACGGATGCCTGAGGATAGGAAATAGGCAGCAAAGGGTATTGAACGATATGGAACAGACAGCGAAGGATGAGCCTGGAAAGGAGAGAGTGCATATGAAGTTGACCGAGAGAATAAAGGAATTGGAAAGTAATCTGGATTTGGATTTAAGAGAAGCACTTGGGATTATGGAAGCAGTATCGGAAGTTTTTCCGATGATTGTTATGGCAAATCTGACAAAGAATACTTATACCATGATTCGGAATGATGACTTTCTGGCATTTGATATGCCCCGTTCCGGCTGTTACGATGACTTGATTGACGATGGAGTAGAAAATATTCATCCCAATTACCAGACCGCTTTTCTGGAGTGTTTTTCCAGAGAAAATCTGCTTCGGAAGTTTTATGACGGAAAAACGGAAGTATACTCGGAATTGTACCAGAAAGGCAGAGATGGCAAATACCAGTGGGTATCCACCCATGTAATACGATTACAGGATGAAAAGGGGGAAATCCGTCAAATCTGTTTAAACAGAGTGTTGAAAGGAATTGTGGAATCCCGGGGTGGATGCCGAAGATAAGAAGGCAGATGTATAAAAGATAGAGGTGTAAGTGAGGAAGAGATGGAACAGAACGAAATAAATATTCCGGAAATCCCGGAAAAGAAAAATAAAAAGAAAATATGGCTTGTGGCAGCAGGAATTCTTGCTGCCTGCTTGCTTGTCGGGACCATGGCATTTGCCTGTATCGTGAAGCTCTATAATACGAGTGAGAGGAAGCTGTTAAAAGGTTTTATCAGTCTGGCAGAGGAGTTTGGAGATTGGAATGAAATCTGGAAAGTGGAAACCGGTAAGGATTTTGCAAATGCCTCGGACAGGATGAAGCTTACAACGATTATGAATGTGAGTGGAGAAGATTTACCGATTACGTTGGGAATTGATGTGGAAAGCATGAGGGATATGGAGGCTAAAAGGTTGAAGTCTTCCCTGATTTTCAGCGTATCCAATACGGATTTGGCAGAGGTTATCACTTATGCGGATGAGAAGAAAATCATGCTTGCAATGCCGGATTTCTTTCGGCAGAATCTGTCTTTTCAGACAAACCATATTGAACGACAGTATAATCAGTCTCTTTGGGCAGAGAAGTTTGGAAAAATGGAGGAGGAAGAAATCTCTATTGACCTGTTTGCCAGAGAGGATAAGACAGAAAAAGAAATTGATATAGAACAACTGATAAACAAATGGAAGGAAATGGATACCGAGGGGATTACGATAGAAGAAATGGAGGAAACCGTTGATCATTACACCCAATATCGTATCGTGCTTCCACAGGAACTGGTGGAAAGTATCATAAAGACAGAAGAACTTGCAAGTGATGTTGCCCTACTGGTTTCCATGGATAAAAGAAATCGGATTATGCAGATTCAATTCGAGGAGCCGGTACTTATATCCAACGGTGTCAAAGAGCCGATATCCGTTTCCGGTTCAATGATGTTCCTCGGAGAAGAAAGAAGTATTGATGACATTGCTGTCAGATGCGAGTGGGATATTCCAATGGATGCACTTGAACTGGACGAAAAGACAAAAGAGGCATTGGAAGTTTTCGGCAATAAAAGCGGTTTGCAGGATAACATTGAGTTTGTGACAGATATGAACATTGCTCTAGATGAAAATGACATAAGCGTTGTTGCTGATTTGAACAAATTGACTATATCAGTCGACAGGCTGGGAACCTATAAAATAACCGGTTCCGTCAAGGCAGAGCCGCTGAAGGAAGAGATACGACCACTGGAGGGAGAAACCATATCCCTTTTTGAAATAACGGAAGAAGAGTACGAAGATTTAACGACACAGATAAGCCATAATCTGTATAAATGGATCGCGGCACTGGAGTCCGTTTACTAGGTGGAACGGGAAAGGTATGAGAAGTACATTTATCTTATGGAAATTAGAGTGGAAGCAGATGTGGAAAAAGCTGCCGGGTATGCTGCTTGAAGCAATCATATTAGTAGCGATTCTGGCAGCCGTAGCATTTGGTGCAGGAAAGCTTCTTTATCAGGACACACCGATGATAAGGATTTCCATCTGTGTTGTGGAAGAAGAGGAGAATCCGTTGACAGATTTGCTGTTAAATTATGTGCAGGGAATGGAAAGTATTTCGGAAACCTGTGAGTTTTTGTTTGTAACAAAGGAAGAAGGCTTCCGGCTGCTGAAGGAACAGAAATTGGCGGCCCTTCTTATATTACCGGCTGGCGTTGCCGAAGGTATACTGACCGGGCAGAATGTACCGGTACAGGTTTATTTCCCGGAAGATGCCGGAATGGAATCCGCTTTGTTAAAGGAATTAACCGATGCCGGAGTCAGCATGTTACAAGTGGCGCAGGCTGAAATTTACGGGATTTATGATACGGCGAAAGAGTTCGGGGCACTGGAGCATCTATCGGTTCTGGAGGCAGACATAAACCAGCAGAATCTGGCATTTGCATTAGATAGAATGGCACTTTTCAAAACCCAGAAGGTTTCGGCAACGGGCAGTCTGACATGGACACAATATTATATGGCTTCCGGACTGATCTACTTTCTGCTTTTGCTTGGAATGGCATGTTACCCGATGATGCAGCCTTATACCAAAGTGATGTCGAACCAGCTTTCCAGACAGGGAATCGGTGTGGGAAAACAGTGCATCGGCAAGTGGCTATGTGGTTTTACCAGTCTGGCTATCGGGTTATTGGCGGTTGCTCTTGTGATCGGAATTTTCCACAGAAACACTCTTGGAAGCCTGTTACTTATTTTATTGTGCGTTACGGCTTTAGTTTTTTTGATTTTTCAAATCGTGCACAGTGGGGTAACGGCTGTGTTACTGTTATTCTTTTTGGCTACGGTCATGGTTTATTGTTCCGGCGGTTTTCTGCCGAGCATTTTTTTGCCGGAAAGCGTGCAGATAATCGGTAAATTTCTGCCAACGACCTATTTGATTCAGGCGGCAGCAAGCTTGTTTACCGGTACTTTGGAGCATAGTGTAACGGGAGCGTTGCTTGGCTATACGGCAGGATTTTGTGCTGTTTCCTATGGGATATGTTTGCTTCGGAAGGAGGAAAAGGCATGAAACGATATGCAGTCTGGTTTTTCCTTTTGATGAAACGCACCATAAAGAAGCCGGCGTTTTTGCTTTTTCTGGTATTTTCTCTGGTTTGCATTCTGGCCATGAACCGGCTGGAACAGGGAGAAAAGAGCGAAACGGTTATCGGCATCGTATTATCGGGGCAGGAAGAAACAACACCGGAAGAAACAACACAGGAAGAAACAACACAGGAAGAAACAACACAGGCAGAAAACATAAAATGGCAGGAAACTTTTTGGAAATTGTTACAAAGGCAGGACGGAATTCTGGAATTTAAGTCTTATGAAGATGCAGATGCATTGATTTTGGCAATTAAGAAGGAAGAAATTGACTGTGGCTTTGTTCTGCCCGAAGATTTCGCGACAAAAGTGCAGGAAAACGATTGGCAGGAATCGATAACGGTCTATGAATCCTCCGAAAGCAGGATGACAGAATTTGCCAAAGAACGGATTGCCTGTGCTGCTTTTACTCTCTATGCAGAAGAAAGTTATGTAAACTATATAGAGCAATCAGACTCGTTCCCGGAATCCGAGGAAATCCTGACTTTTGCCAAAGAAGCCTATCAGTCCCATCTGGTTGACGGAAGTACCTTCTCATTCGCTTATCAGAAAGAAGAAAACCATGGAGAGGAAGTACATCAGCCGGATGTTTCGGCAGGATTTCCGCTACGGGGGATTCTGGCAATCTGTATTTTTCTAAGCGGAATGTGCGGCTTATTGACGGATTGGGATGATAGAAGGGAAAAGCGGTTTGTCCGGATAACCCCAAACTGGATGACTACAGCGGTCAACATCTGGATTCCTACAATTTATACTTCGCTTATGGCATTGCTTGCGCTGACATTGACAGGAAAAATCGGGAAGCCAGGAAAAGAACTTATAAGCCTTTTGGTTTATCAGTTCCTTATTGTTTGGTATTGTAGTATAATCAGATTGATTTTGAGAAAACAGGAAACAATAGCGGTTTCCATACCGATATTGACGTTGGCAGCACTCATCTGCTGTCCGGTCTGGATTCGACTGGCACTTTATGTACCGTTGTTTGCGGTATTGGAGAAGCTGTTCCCTGTGACATATTATCTGATGATGGCAGCGTGAGCATAGTTCTGATAAGTGCCCTGCGGCGAGGAGAAGAAACATTATGGCGAAAAACAAAGAAATAAAAACCAATGCAATGCGTATTCTGGAACGGGAAAAGATTCCTTATACGCATTACACTTATGAATGTGAGGAGTTTGTGGATGGTCTTCAGATTGCGGACAAGCTGGGACTTCCTTATGAAAAGGTATATAAAACACTGGTAACGGTGGGAAGCAGCAATAACTATTTTGTTTTTGTGATTCCGATTGACAAGGAATTGGATTTAAAAAAAGCCGCAAAATCGGTAGGTGAGAAATCCGTCAGTATGATTCATGTGAAGGACATTAACGCAGTAACCGGTTATATCCGGGGCGGCTGTACTTCCATCGGGATGAAAAAACAATATGTAACCCGGATTGAAACATCTGCACAGGCACTGGAAACAATGATTGTCAGCGGTGGCAGAATCGGTTCCCAGATAGAACTGAAACCGGAAGATTTGTGCAAGGCTGCAAGAGCAGAATTTGCGGATATTATTTTTTAGAAAAATAGTAAATGATATTGATTGGAGGCATTTATGAGTGAGAAGACAATTTTGGACTATGAAACCGTAGCGCTGGATGAGGAAAAAGATGCGATTGTGATTATTGACCAGACGAAATTACCGGGTAAAACAGAACTTATCAGCTTAAAAACCGGCGAAGAAATCTGGGATGCCATTTATCTGTTAAAAGTACGCGGTGCACCGGCAATCGGAGTAACGGCTGCTTTCGGCATTTATTTACTGGCAAAACAGATTAAAGCGGATGATTATGAAACTTTTTATCAGGAATTTACCAGACAGAAGGAATACTTAAACTCCGCAAGACCTACGGCAGTCAACTTGTCCTGGGCACTCAACCGTATGGATAGACTCTGTCAGTCAATGAGTACAGAAGCTATTCCATCGATACTGGAAGCCTTGAAAAAAGAAGCGATTGCAATGAAAGAAGAAGATATTCAGGTATGCAAGGCAATCGGAGAATATGGTCTTAGCCTGGTGAAACCGGGCGACGGTATTTTGACACATTGCAATGCCGGACAGCTTGCCACTTGTAAATACGGAACGGCAACCGCACCGATTTATTTAGGTCAGGAAAGAGGCTACCATTTCCGGGTTTTTGCAGACGAAACAAGACCTCTTTTGCAGGGAGCACGTCTGACCGCCTATGAATTACAGTCAGCCGGTGTGGATGTAACACTCATCTGTGATAATATGTCCGCCACCGTTATGCGAAACGGCTGGGTGAATGCAGTTTTCGTAGGCTGTGACCGGGTAGCTGCCAACGGAGATACGGCAAATAAAATCGGAACCTCTGTTGTGGCAACAGTGGCAAAACGTTACAACGTGCCGGTCTATATCTGTGCACCGACTTCCACCATTGATATGAATACACCGACCGGAGCCGATATTACGATTGAACAGCGCCCGGCGCACGAAGTAACCGAGATGTGGTACAAAGAACGCATGGCACCGGAAGGGGTGAAAGTGTTCAATCCGGCATTCGATGTGACAGACCACGACCTGATTGCAGGAATCGTAACGGAGTATGGCGTGGCAAGAGCACCGTATACCGAGTCACTGAAGGAGATTTTCAAGAAGAAAAATCGATAGAAGAAAGGCATGAAATCATGGAATATATGACGAAAAAGCAGGCGAAAAAAGCCATTATTGATATTGGGCAGAGAATGTATGTCCGTAATTTCGTAGCGGCAAACGACGGAAATATTTCCATCAAAACCGGAGAGAATGAGGTGTGGGCAACACCTACCGGAGTTTCCAAGGGCTTTATGAAAAAGAAAATGTTAGTCAAGGTGGATTTGGACGGCAACCTTCTGGAAGGAACCTATAAACCGTCATCTGAACTGAAAATGCATCTGCGTGCCTACAAGGAAAATCCGTCTATTCGTTCCGTATGCCATGCCCATCCGCCTATCTGTACCTGCTTTGCGATTGCCGGAATTCCACTGGATACACCGGTTTTAGCCGAATCGATTATTACATTGGGGGACGTGCCGGTGGCACCTTACGCGGAACTGGGTTCGAAAGAGGTACCGGAGGTCATAGCGCCCTACTGCCATACCCACAACGGCATTCTACTGGCCAATCATGGTGCTGTTACCTGGGCAGAAGATGCTTATTCGGCTTACTATCGTCTGGAATCCATGGAGTACTATGCGAATATCTTATTGATAACAGAGAAAATTCTCGGGAAGCAGAATCTTTTATCAAATGAGCAAATCGATGCGCTGCTTGCCATGCGGGAAAAATTCGGCATTAAGCAGGGCGGTATACCGCGAAGACAATAAAGACAAGAAAGGCATTTTGCATTCCTTTGCAAAATGTTCCGGAAGGGAGAAAGACTTCATGAAAGAAGACGAAATGATTGCAGAAATTATGAAACATCTGGATACCGAATCGACACAGGGGGTGTATCGAATGAGTGTTTTAATGGATGATTCGGCAAGGCAGGAAAAAACAGTTTCCAAGCAATGCTGCAATATGTACGGCAGACCGGCATCCGAAACGGTAGGACTGCTTGATATGTATACCGATATGGCTGCCGGAAAGCCGGATAATGAGAGATAGGACTATTCAATCTCTAAAACTTTTTCCGCAATTTCCACCGCATCCATAATACAGTCCGGGCAGGAACGAAGTGCCTTTCCGGTATCAACACCTTTTAAGTCCCGGCAGACTGCGGAACCGTTCTTTTCGATAAACTGATTTACAATTTCTTTTGATAACTTATAGGTATCGGCCTTGGTTTTCGGGTCAGCAAGGTTGCCGTCACTGTTTTTAAAGCCTGCTGCCATAACGGCACCGGAAATGGCACCGCAGGTCGCGCACATCCCACCCATACCGAGTCCGAAGCCTTCACAGGCTTTAAAGAGAGTTTCTTCTTCTACGCCTAAGTCCTTTGCCAGACTACAGGCAACCGCCTGGGCGCAGTTATATTTCTTATCATGATAAGCAATCGCTAATTCTTTACGATTCATGGTTTCCTCCTTATGTATTGTATCATCGTAGCAAGCGGGTAAAAGCCTGCTGCCATTAGTATAACGATTCCGAGAGAAAATGGCAAATAAATATTTTATTGAAATATATTTCATTATTAACTCTATTTTCAATCCGGATGAACTTTCAGAATAATTTGCGGAATTGCACTCCATATTGTATTATAAAAATAACAATCAATCGCATTTTGAAAAAGCGGATTCAGAGGGAGGACAAGATATGCAGTTTCGGTTCAAAGAGGATGGTAAAAAAATCATCATCATCTGTCTGGCATCTTTTATTATGGCAGTGAATATTAAAACCTTTGTGCGGACAGGCGGATTGTATCCGGGCGGCGTAACCGGATTGACCATTTTATTTCAGCGGATTGGAGAGATGTTTTTTCACATTACGTTGCCGTATTCTATACTAAACCTTGTGCTGAATGCGATTCCTATCTATATCGGCATACGCTTCATCGGGAAAAAATTTACGATGTATTCCTGCCTTACGATTATTCTGTCCGGTATCCTTACGGATATTCTCCCCGGATATGCGATTACCTATGATACGCTTTTAATCAGTATCTTTGGCGGTATGATCAATGGATTTGCCATCAGCCTTTGTCTGTGGATGGATGCCACATCGGGCGGTACGGATTTTATTGCGATCTATTTTTCGGAAAAAAAGGGGATGGATGTATGGAATTATATCCTCGCTTTCAATGTGCTTATTCTGTTGGTGGCAGGGCTGCTTTTCGGATGGGATAAGGCACTCTATTCGATTATCTTCCAATATGCATCCACGCAGGTTCTGCACATCCTTTATAAAAAATACCAGCAGCAGACCTTGTTTATTGTTACCAATAAACCGAGGGAGGTATGCGAAGCGATTGCCAGCGCGAGCCATCATGGAGCGACGGTTTTGGAAGGAGAAGGCTCCTATGACCACTGTGAAAGAAATGTAGTCTACTCTGTCGTGTCCTCGGCAGAAAGCAGAAAAGTGATACAGGCGGTAAAAGAAGCTGATGAAAATGCCTTTATCAATTCGATTCGGACACAGCAGTTGTCCGGCAGATTTTATCAGAAACCGGTGGAGTGATGCAGGGGGAAAGGGATAGTGGAAAGAAGAAGGTCGAAAAGGTTTGATGAATATTTAACTTTTTGACTTTACATAAAAAGTTAAAAAAGTTAAAATGGTCTTGTAAGAGAGGAGGGATACCAATGACAAAGGAAGAATATTACAAGATTGTTGCGGAGATGGAAACACTTCCATCCGGCGGTATCACTTACAAGAAAATAAATGGTAAAGAGTATGCCTATTATCAGTGGAGGGAAGCTGGGAAACAGCATTCCAGAAGAACAAAAGGAGAAGAATTAGAAATACTTACAAAACAGATTAAAAGAAGGAAAGAGCTTCAAAATCTGATAAAAGATATGGAAATAAAAGTGGAAAAAATGATAGAACCTGCTTATCAGTTCCATTGTGCAGTAAGAATTGGTAAAGAACTGGAACGCTTTGTGAAGCCTGTTTCTAAGTGGATGAAGCGGAATTGCTATCAGCATCTGCATGATTATGTCTATGGTGACATTCATGACAGGGTGTATATTTTGTATGGTCTGCGAAGAACCGGTAAGACCACATTGATTCGTCAGTTGATTTCTGAAATGGATGCTAAGATGAGAAACCAGACGGTTTTTATTCAAATACAGGATAGTAAGACATTGGATGATGTAAACCAAGACTTAAAGTATCTGGAGGCAAATGGTTATCAGTATGTATTTATTGATGAGGTAACACTTCTGGATGACTTTATAGAAGGTGCTGCTTTGTTTTCCGATGTGTTTGCTGCAAGTGGGATGAAGATTGTTCTGTCAGGTACAGATTCCCTTGGCTTTATGTTTACGGAGGAGGAAGAATTGTATGATAGATGTATCATGTCTCATACAACCTTTATTCCGTATCGTGAGTTTGAACGGGTACTTGGCATTGTTGGTATTGATGATTACATTCGTTATGGCGGTACCATGAGTTTGAGTGGAAAGTATTATAATGACAGTTCCACGATTTTTGCTACAAAGAAGAGTACGGATGAATATGTGGATAGTGCGATTGCACGTAACATCCAGCATTCTTTGAAAAATTATCAGTATGAAGGGCACTTCCGTTCACTGAGAGAATTGTATGAAAAGAATGAACTGACAAATGCCATTAACCGGATTGTAGAGGATATCAATCATCGCTTCACCATAGAGGTGTTGACCAGAGATTTCAATTCAAACGATTTGAGAATATCTGCGAAGAATATGAGGAAGGACCGGAAGAAACCTACGGATATTCTGGATCGCATTGATATAGCGAAGGTAAATGAGACTCTGAAATCTTTACTGGAAATCAGAGATAAAGCGGAACAGTCTGTAGAGATACAGGATGTTCATCGTCTTGAGATAAAAGAGTATCTGGATTTGTTGGACCTTACGGTTGAAATTGAGAGCAGATGGATGTCTGATTATAATCGGAAAGAAACAAGAACAGTATTTTCACAGCCTGGTATGAGATATTCTCAGGCGGAGGCTCTTATCAAATCGCTTATGCAGGATGAAAAGTTCCGGGATATGTCTTTGGAGGAAAGAAAATGGGTAACAGAGCGCATTCTTGATGAAATCAAAGGAAGAATGATGGAAGACATTGTTCTTCTGGAAACGAAGCTCTCTAAAAGTGACTGTGAAGTGTTCCGATTGCAGTTTGCTATTGGCGAGTTTGATATGGTGGTTTTTCATGAGAAGGAAGGCAACTGTGAGATATATGAGATTAAGCATAGTATGGAAGTGGTTCCAGAGCAGTGCAGACATTTGCTGAATGACCAGAAATGCAAGGATACGGAATTTAGATATGGTCCGATTACCGGCAAATATGTAATCTATAGAGGCCCAACAACAGAACTGAAAGATATAGAAGAAGATGTCACAGAAAATGTGATGTACCTGAACGTGGAGGAGTATTTGAAGGGGCTGATATTTTGTTGAAAACAAGTGGGAACATTGTATAGACAGACCTGACAACGGAGTTAGAAGGATAATTAAATGAGATGAGTATACCGACAGCTTTCCAACTGAAAGAGGGAAAGCTGTCGTCTTTTTTGGTTCAAAATACAAGTTTGCATTGTCGAATAGGTCAATATTTTGTCGATTAGGTAAATGGCATTGTAATTATTGCCACTATTTTATATGTTAAAAAAGGATTATCTAATGGAGAGGAGAGGAATATGAGTTTTTGGGGGAGTCTGTTTGGCGGCGGTTCGGAAGCCAGAGAAAAGGCAAAAATGTATGAAAAATTAGTGGAAACACTGGAAGAAAAAATCGGGGAATTAGTACCTAAGATAAACGATGCTATGGACTTAATACGGTGCAATGCCACACATCCTGCATATTGTAAGTGGATTACTCTGACATATGCAGATACAATGACTGATATGGAACGAGCCATGCAGGGTATATCAGCAGGACTGGGAATTATCGGGATAGGAAAGGCAACGGTATTACTGAAGGAAGGCGGGAAAGACGGGGCGAAGATATTTGCCAAGACAATGGCAGTGAATGCGGCAGAGGACACAACAGTCTATCTGACAGGAGCCATCGGTCAGGAATTAGGTTTGCCGGACCCGTTGGTAATGGCGCTGATGTTTACTGCGGGGAGTACAGTATCCGGGTTAGGGATGCAAAGTATAGAAAATAGTGTTAAAATGATAGATGATGTGGATTGTACGCTGTTTAAGGGTGGTAGTAAGACTGGTACTGTATGGGATAATATTACCCCCACTCAAGAAAATTATCCGTATACTAATATTCCAAAATCATTTGAGATAGAGGTTAATGGAGAAAAGATGTGGGTGCATGGAAATGCAACTGAACATATGTATGAAGATGTTTATAAGGGAATTACTACGGGAAATGGCACAGCATATACAAATCCTAATCTTTATACACAAGAAATTATGAGTGATTTTTATGGTTCGCTTCAGGAGGCAACTAAATCAGGGATTATTTATGGAGAAAAGATTACTCAAGGTAATTGGGAATTTATATTTGCTCAGCCAAGACAAGCAGGACAGTTGCCGGTAATAAAACATGCACAGTTTAATGGATGGCATTAGGAGGTACAAGAATATGCAAGATATAATAAATATGAAATTGGAAGAATATATTCCTTTGAAGATTATATTTAATAAGGATGAGGAAGCGGTTGAATATATTTCATATTCAAAAGATAAAACTTCTTCATTGGAATTTACAGTGGGTATAAAGAGTAAGTTGTTAAAAAGAATAACGCTATTGCTTTGCAAGGAGTATTCAGAAACTACAAATAAGCTAGTGGTGGAAAATTTTGAAGATAGAAAAATAATACTTCATAGTGATGATGTTGAATGCTCTGTTTTTAAAACTATTTTGTATTCTAATGGTGCCAGGATAATATTATCAGACAAAAAAAGTTCCCATTATATAAAAATGGATAAAGTGTATTTTGGATTGTCAGATACAGATGATATTATTGAAATATGTGTATGTGATATGAGTGTTTCTGAATTGGAACACTTAAAAAAAGAATTAGAGTTGCAGTGAGTAAAAAGAAGTGCCAGGAAGGGAGATGAGCTATCCCTTACTGGTGTTTTTAGGCTATCTTATACTTAAGAGTGCGTTTGCTATATGGTGTTAAGGCAGAACATGTAATATCTTGCTCAATAGATACTTAAATAAAAACGCAGTATTAGCGGTATTTCTAAGACATTAAAAAGTCATGTGCCGTTGATTCTTTTGGTGTAAATAGGGGTGCATGTAATTCCATATGTATTCATGCATGACTCGATTGAAAAATATGCCGGATAGAGCAGGCCGACATTCTTTCTTTTCATCTTTTGAAGCATATTGCAAACATTTACAATAGATAAACTATTGTTGGGAAAAAAAATACAGGTTTTTCGAGTCAAAATACTTTTTTCTACTCCAAGTGTTTCCATTACAGAGTCTTTCATATTTCTTGAAATATTATAACTATACAAATAGTCAATAGGTGATATGTCATTGCTGTGTCGAAAACAATGTTCCATGGCATCTCGAAACTCCTTGGAGACTGTCCAATTTGAAACATTGATCGGAGCAATACTGTGCGTTTTATAAAAATCATTCTGCAAGCTGATAATGCTTTCAATATTATTCAATCTTTCAATATACATAATAATCTACTTCCTAATGTTTTCTCTGGCAAATAAGTAACGTATAACTTCTAATTATCCGTTACAAAATATGATAATTTGTCAATATGAAATAATTAGCATTTCAATAATGAATCAGAAGTTTATATAGTCATATAATATTTGCGTTTTGCGATATCTAAATTACAATGTGCTATATCAAAGATAATTGTTCACTCGATAGAATCGGAATAAAAGAAAAAGGGTTTATTGATAGTTACCTAGAACATATCAATAAACCCATATAAAAATATTTTGAGTTATCTTTTTACTTGTGGAATAGGAACAATCATCCTTTTTCCTTAGCCAATTCCTTCACTTCATCAATGCTTAGCTGGCAGTATTCTGCAATTTTATCTATGGTCAGAGTGCCATCGGCTAACAGGCGGCAGGCAACAAGTTTTAGACCTTTTTCAATGCCGCGGTTTTCGATTTTATCTAATAGTATTTCGCTCATAGTAGTTTGTGCTCCTTTCTGAAGGTTGTAAGCGAGTTCAAAGCGATTATACAATCAGCAACAATCCTGAAATCACTTGTAAAAAGGTTAAGCTGTTCTTCCTGTATAATTTTTTCACCCTGATAAAGAAGAACATTCACAATATCTGCAAATACATCATTGTAATCTTCTAAATGTTTTGTGGCAAGGTCTTTCTCTGCCATATTACCTCCTTACCGCAGGAGATACCGAAAAATCACCTGCCTTTATGTTCTTTGTAGATGGAATATAAAAGCATAGATTTTCGAACTTAATAGATGAAAGATGGCACTTGCCAAAGAATTAAGATCCCATATGCTTTGTCTGCATCATATCACACAACAACTGAAATTACAAGCATAAAAGAATGAAAATCAAAACAAAAAATGAATGTGTTTTTTATGAATCATCACATTTTTATAGCAAAAATCCACATTTCTTGCTATACTTACTGTGGAAAAGCAATTATGTAAAAACGCATAAGAACAGGATAGAAGAAAAGGGGATTTCAAATGAAGCTTTCTGATTTAGCGAAATACAATCCGATTACGATACAGTGTCATGACAATCCGGATGCCGATGCCATTGCTTCCGGTTTTGCATTATACACTTATTTTAAGCAGCTTGGTAAGGATGTGAAGCTGATTTATTCCGGCAGAAACAAGATTCAGAAATCGAATTTATGCTTGATGCTGGAGCATTTAAAGATTCCGATTGCATATGTAGAACGACCGGAGATGCTTTTGAAAGACATCCCGGGAGAAAGACTTCCGGGATTATTGCTGACGGTAGATTGTCAGTATGGCGCGGGCAACGTGACGAAATTCCCGGCAGAGCAGGTGGCAATTATTGACCATCATCAGGTGGAAATCCGGGATGTGGAAATGAATGAAATCAATCCGCAGCTTGGAAGCTGTTCCACTCTGGTCTGGAATATGCTGCGGGAAGAAGGGTTTCAGGTGCAGGACACGAAGCTTGGAACGGCTTTATATTATGGTCTTTATACCGATACGAACCAGTTTGCGGAGATTTTTAACCCACTGGATATGGATATGCGGGAGGCATTACCTTATGAGCGCTCTTTGGTGCAGTTGTTCCGCAATTCCAACCTGTCCCTGAATGAACTGGAGATAGCCGGAGTTGCGCTTATCCGGCACATTTATAATGACGATTATCATTATGCGATTATCAAGTCACAGCCTTGTGATCCGAATATTTTAGGTTTAATCAGCGACTTTCTTCTGCAAGTGGCAGAGGTTTATACCTGTGTGGTTTACAATGAATGGAAGGATGGCTATAAATTTTCGGTCAGAAGCTGTGTGAAAGAAGTGCAGGCGAATGAGTTGGCATTCTTTTTAGCAGAAGGCATCGGTTCCGGCGGCGGTCATCATGAAAAAGCAGGTGGCTTTATCAGCAAAACATTGTATGAGAAAGTCTATCCCACACTGCATTCGGAGGCCTTTTTCAGTGAGCGCCTGAATGATTATTTTGATAACTGTCAGATTATCGTAGCCAAAGAGTATGAAATTGATACTTCTCGTATGCAGTCTTATGTGAAAAAGAAAATGCCGCTTGGATTCGTGCAGGCAACGGATGTTTTACCGGCAGGTACACCGATTACGATTCGTACCTTAGAGGGAGACGTGGATATGGTGGTGGAGCCGGATTTGATTATTATGATTGGTGTCAAAGGGGAAGTATATCCCAACCGGAAAAGTAAGTTTGAGAAAACCTATGAACTTACGGACGAGTCTTATCGGACGGCAGACTGTGCAGTTAAGACCATTTATCAGCCGACGATTCATAACCGGGCGGATGGTTCGGTGCTGCATCTGACAGATTATGCGAAGGTGTGCATTGCAAGTGGCGGTACGCACATTCATGCAGAGGAACTGACCAAACGAGTCAAAGTATTTACAGCATGGGATGAAGAAAAGTATATGCTCGGCAAGCCTGGCGACTATCTGGCAGTGCGGTGTGATGACAAACATGACATCTATGTCGTTGAACGTGACATCTTTTTCAAAACCTATGAAAAGATTGAAGTCGCGGAATAAAGTAGAATAAATAGAATGAGAATGGCGAACCAAAGAAAAATGCCGGTTCTTGGCGAGGTTCTTACGAGCCTAGTACCGTTGCGCTTTTTCATGGAGCGAGAGCGTGCCCTCATAGGATAACATATATACCGGCTTTAGGAAAATGAATGGTTGAACTGTTGCAACAGCTCCTTTTTTACAAGAACAGGTGCAGAATTTGCCGATATAGTGTATAATGAGATTAATATTATTGAAATAGGTTTTTTGAGTAAAAGGAAATGGGGGAAATGCTATGAAATACAAAATACTGTTAACCGGAAAAAACAATGCGGTTGTGGATGATTTTTTCGGGCGTATGAATGAAAAATTTGAATCACTGACTACTTCTGAGCGTTTTGAGGACATTGCAAATCATTTGAATTATTATAAACCGGATATTTTTGTATATTGTTTAAGCTATGAAAATAAGAAAAATGCCAGTCAGGTTGCTTCTATCAGGGAATGCCTGCTGTATAATGGTATTCCGCTTGCACTTATCGGTTCGGAAGAGGAATGCCTTAATTTTATCCAACGTCCTGTCAAAGATGCGGAACTCGTTATGCATAAACCTATTAGCGCCAATGAAATTGAGAGCCGAATTGTTGACTATTTGGAAGAACAGCAACGTCTGAAAGAAGAAAGAATTCGTGCAAAACATGAGCGTATTGCACAAGAGAAAGCTGCTAAGAAGAAACATATTCTGGTGATAGATGATGATTCCAGAATGTTGAAACTCATTAAGGAGTATGTTCACGAAGAATATGATGTGGCGACAGCTCTTAATGGTAAAGTGGCTATGAAATTTCTGGAAAAGAAGAGAACCGATTTAATTTTATTAGACTATGAAATGCCGGATGAGGATGGACCTGCGGTACTGGAAAAGCTTCGTGCAAATGAGGAAACGAAAGATATTCCTGTTATTTTTCTCACAGGAACTACGGAACGCAATAAAATCTTGAAAGCTTTGTCTTTGAAACCTCAAGACTATCTGCTGAAACCGATTCAATGTGACAAATTGATGGAGGCTATTACAAAGCATATCGGTCAGAAACTTACGCAGGATGTTGTGGCACAGGAAGCAGAAAAGAGGTAATTATGGAACCAACAGAAAACATGGAAAAAGAATTGTATTTGACGGATTTAATTGCGGTTGAAGTGTTGCAGCGTATACAGGATGCTTTTTCGGAATTGACCGGCATGGCTGCACTTACTACGGATACGGAAGGCATTCCTGTAACACGAGGTTCCAACTTTACGGATTTCTGTATGGGACATACCCGGACGACCGACATTGGACGCATGCGGTGTGAACAATGTGATAAATTTGGTGCACAGGCTACATGGGAGAGCGGTAGACCTACCACTTATTTTTGTCACGCAGGTTTAATCGATTATGCAGCACCTATTATTGCGGACGGCAAGTTGGTTGGCTGTTTTATCGGTGGTCAGGTGCTTACCAATCCGCCGGAGAAGGAACAGATTGGAAAAGTTGCAGAGGAAATTGGCGTGAAGCCGGATGATTTGTTTGCAGCAGCACAGAAGGTACATATTCTGGACAAAGATACCATAGACCATGCGGCCCAGTTCCTATATACGATTGCTAATATTTTGTCTGATATGGCATACGGAAAATATCTGGCATTGCAGGCAAATAAGGAAATCGAAAAAGCGGCTAATATGAAGTCGGATTTCCTTGCAAACATGAGTCATGAAATCCGTACGCCGATGAATGCTGTTATTGGCATGGCGGAAATGGCATTGCGGGAAGATTTGCCGCCGGCGGCAAGAGACTACATCCATCAGATAAAGTCTTCCGGCAACGCGCTTTTGACCATTATTAATGATATTTTGGACTTCTCCAAAATTGAATCCGGCAAAATGGACATTATTTCGGTAGAGTATGAAACCATGTCTATCGTAAATGATATCTGCAATATTCTTATAACACGATTAGAAAACAAGGATGTTGAGCTCATTTTGGATATTTCCCCTAACATACCACACCGGCTGATTGGGGATAATATCCGTATCAAACAGATTCTTTTAAATATTACCAATAATGCCATAAAGTTTACTTCAAAGGGAAAAGTAGTTGTTCATATGTTCCATGAAGCAATGTCTGAAGATATGATTCAGCTGCATGTTTCGGTGGAGGATACCGGTATTGGAATAAAAAAGCAGGATTTGGAAAAGATTTTCCGCTCATTTGAACAGGTGGACAGCAAACGCAACCGTAATATTGAAGGAACCGGATTGGGACTTGCCATTTCCAGACAGCTTATATCATTAATGGGTGGTAATATGTGGGTAGAAAGTGAATATGAAAAAGGGAGCACATTTTCTTTCTCGCTGCCACAGAAGGTTGTGGACTTTACAAGTGGTATTCATGTAAAAAATCCCCAGGCAGTTATGGCTGTTGGTCTGTTAGACAGCCCCATTATCAAGGAACAGCTTCAAAAGGACTGCAATTATCTTGGTGTAGAATACAAAGAGATTGCTTCCGTCGGAGAAATATCAGATTTACCGGCAGGAAAATCGGTTTTTCTGTTTGTAGAGCATGGTATTTTTACAGAAGAGGTAGAAAAATTTGTAAAGGATAATCCGGCACTTACGGCAGTCCTTCTTATGAACTTTGAAGATGTCACAGAATGTAACCTGCCCAATCTGCTGCTTGTGAAAAAACCGCTCTATACTTTGTCGGAAGCCATGATATTTAACCGGGAAAAAATGAATTATTATGATGAAGACTCAGATAGCATAGACATAGATTTCGTTGCCCCGGAGGCGAGAATTCTTATCGTAGATGACAATGCCATTAACCTTAGAGTAGCAGAGGGCCTTTTGGAGCCTTTAGGGATGAAAATTGATACAGCATTAAGCGGAAAAGAAGCAGTTGAAATGATTTCTGCTTATCATTATGACATTGTTTTAATGGATCATATGATGCCGGAACTGGACGGTGTGGAAACTACCCATATAATCAGGCGTTTCCATACAGAATACAATGATGTTCCAATTATTGCGCTGACTGCAAATGCGGTAGACGGAGTAAAAGATATGTTCCTGAAAGAAGGAATGAATGATTTTATTGCCAAACCTATTGAACATAAAGTGATGGTATCGAAGATAAAACAGTGGCTTCCTATTGAAAAAATCCAAAAAACAGATACTATTCCGAATGCTGTCAACAAGACGGATTTTGCCACAAAAATTGTGGTAGGTGATCTGGACATTGTTTCGGCTGTCAAGATGCTTGGCAGTGAAAAATTGTTCTGGAGTGTTTTGAAGGATTATTATCGAGTGATTGATAAAAAATCCAGGCTCATTAAAGAACTGATGGAAAAGGAAGACTGGGCAGGTTATACCATTGAAGTACATGCGTTAAAAAGTGCTTCAAAACAAATCGGGGCCATTTCCTTAGCCGAAAAGGCGGCCGCTATGGAAAAAGCCGGTAATATGAGAGATGCGGCACAAATACGAAGGCTTACCGGTGTGATGTTAAAGCAATATCGAGAATATCTGACGGTACTGGAACCCTTTGTTTTAGAACAACAGGAAGGCGATGCCGGGAAACAGGAAATTTCCAGAGAAATACTTACAGGATTTTTTAGCGATATGCGGGATGCGCTGGAAAATCTGGATATGGATCATATGGAAGAGGTTATTGAGTCTATGAATCAATATCACTATGATGGATTACAAGAGAAACTTTTTATGGAACTGCAGAATGCTGTAGAGGATGTAGATGTAGATACCTGCGAGGAAATTATTGTTAAATGGGAAAGCGGTTTATGATACAGCTTTACGATACATTGCAATTTTTACTTTATATTTTGGAATGGCTATGTTAATATAGAAATAATGACGAAAGTATGTGCCGAAGGAGGTATCGGATGCCGCAGGGACAAAAAGAGGCGTGGTAAGGAACCACGCAGAAAGTTGAAAAGACAGCAGTTTGAGGCATATGCGGCAGAAACAGGACTATGAGCGAGAACGAAAAGATTGTGACAGAAACCGAAGAGAAAGAAGTTGTTTCCAAGAATTTTATTGAGCAGATCATTGAGAAAGATTTGGCGGAAGGTGTATACGATACGGTGCACACTAGATTTCCACCGGAGCCGAACGGATATCTTCATATCGGACACGCCAAGAGTATTCTTTTAAATTATGGACTTGCACAGGAATACGGCGGTAAGTTTAATATGCGTTTTGATGATACCAATCCGACCAAGGAGAAGAATGAATTCGTAGAGTCTATCAAAGCGGATGTACAGTGGCTTGGTGCCGATTACGAAGATAGATTGTTTTTTGCATCCAATTATTTTGATCAGATGTATGAGGGTGCCGTAAAGCTGATTCAGAAAGGTAAGGCCTATGTGTCCGATTTGAGCGCAGAACAGATGCGTGAATACCGGGGGACACTGACAGAACCGGGCAAAGATGACCCGAACAGAAACCGTAGCATCGAAGAGAATCTGGCATTGTTTGAAGATATGAAAAACGGTAAATTTGCAGATGGCGAGAAGACGCTGCGTGCTAAAATTGATATGGCATCACCGAACATCAACATGCGGGATCCGATTTTGTATCGAGTAGCACATTTGCCACATCAGAATACCGGTGATAAATGGTGTATTTATCCGATGTATGATTTTGCCCATCCTATTGAAGATGCAATTGAGGGAATTACCCATTCCATCTGTACTCTGGAGTTTGAAGACCACAGACCGTTGTACAACTGGGTAGTGGAAGAGCTGGAATATCCTCATCCGCCGAAACAGATTGAGTTTGCGAAGATGTATCTGACGAATGTCGTGACCGGAAAAAGGTATATCAAGAAGCTGGTAGAAGATGGTATTGTGGATGGCTGGGATGATCCGCGACTGGTATCGATAGCAGCCCTCAGAAGAAGAGGCTTTACTCCGGAATCTATTAAGCTGTTTGTGGATTTGTGCGGTGTTTCCAAGGCAAATTCTTCTGCGGAATACTCCATGTTAGAGTATTGTATTCGTGAGGATCTGAAGTTAAAAAGACCGCGTGTGATGGCGGCCTTAAATCCGATTAAACTGGTGATTGACAATTATCCGGAAGGACAGACTGAGATGCTTTCGGTAGCAAACAATCTGGAAAATGAGAGCCTCGGCAGCAGAGAGGTCCCGTTTGAGAGAGAGCTTTATATTGACAGAGAAGACTTTATGGAGGAGCCACCCAAGAAATATTTCCGTCTTTTCCCGGGAAATGAAGTCAGATTGATGCATGCCTATTTTGTTACCTGTACCGGTTATGAAAAAGACGAAGATGGTAATGTAACGGTAGTACATTGTACTTATGATCCGGCCTCCAAAGGTGGTAACAGCCCGGATGGACGTAAGGTGAAGGGAACGATTCACTGGGTACCGGCATCTTCCGCAGTAAAAGCAGAAGTCCGATTGTATGAAAATATTATTGATGAGGAGAAAGGTGTTTATAACGAGGACGGCAGTCTGAATTTAAACTCGAATTCGTTGACAGTTCTGAAAGAATGTTATGTGGAGCCATCGGTTGCAGATGCCAAAGCGTATGAAAGTTTCCAGTTTGTGAGACAGGGATTCTTCTGTGTGGATTGCAAGGATTCCAAACCGGGCGCACTTGTATTTAACAGGATTGTATCATTGAAAAGTTCTTATGTTTTACCGAAGAATGATACGAAATGAGAAAGACCAAGGGTCTTTTCGGGTTTGCTAATTAGTTAAGGAAAGAAAGTAGTGGGAGGATAACAAATGGCTGGATTATTGTCAGGATTGGAACAGTTCGGACTGGGCAATCTGGAGAATATGGAATTATATGAGACACCAAAGAAAGCAGAAGATAAAGGCGAGGGGAAGGCTGCACCTGTCATGCAGGAGCAGGATTATTTGTTTGATAAATCATTTACCTGTCCGATTTGTGATCAGGAATTTAAAGCCAGAACGGTTAAAATCGGTAAGGCAAAATTGATTGGCACCGATTTGGATTTACGCCCGAAGTATGAGCAGGTAGACTTACTGAAATATGATATTATCATGTGTCCTCATTGCGGTTATGCTGCACTGAGCCGTTTTTTCAAATTTGTTACTTCTCCACAGGCCAAAAATATAAAGCAGGCGATTTCTGCATCCTTCAAACCACAGAGAGAAAAGGAAACCTATACTTATGATGAAGCTTTGGAACGTTACAAACTGACATTGATTAATGCGATTGTAAAGAAAGCAAAACCAAGTGAAAAGGCATATATCTGTTTAAAGACAGCATGGCTTCTCAGGGGGAAGGGAGAACATCTGGATACCAATGCACCGGATTATGCGGAGCAGAAGAAACAGGTGGATGAAGAGGAAAATGAATTCCTGCACAATGCATTGGAAGGCTTCCTTGCGGCAAGACAGACAGAGAGCTTTCCGATGTGTGGTATGGATGAACCGACGGTTGATTATCTGATTGCTGTAACGGCTATGCGGTTTGAACAGTATGATGTGGCAAGTCGGCTGATAGCCGGTATTCTGACCTCTCCGAATGCGAATCCGCGTATGAAGGATAAGGCAAGAACCATTAAAGAAATGATTATGAAAAAAATCAAAGAAAGAAACGCTGCTAAGAAATAAATGAAAGAATTACCAATCCATATACAACTGAATCCGGATGGAGAGAAATGTCTGTATGAACAGATTTATGAGTTTATCCGGCAGGAAATCCGAAATGGAAATCTGCTGCAGAATGAGAAGCTTCCTTCTTCAAGATATCTGGCAGAATATTTACAGGTTTCCCGCACAACAGTTGATATGGCATACGGACAGCTTGTTTCCGAAGGGTATCTGGAAGCAAGACCACAGAAAGGTTATTTTGTCTGTGCCATTGAGGAATTATATGATATTAAGACAGAGGCAGCAGGTGTCCAAAGACAGAAAGAAGATGCGGACAGTAAGGAATCTTATGCTTATGATTTTTCGCCGAATAAGATTGATATGTCCCTTTTTCCATATGCAACGTGGAAAAAAATAACGAAAAATATTCTGGTAGATGCCAAGAGCAGTATGTTTGCGCTGGGAGAACCACAGGGAGATTTGGAACTTCGTACAACGATATGCCGCTATCTTCATGCTTCCCGCGGGGTAAACTGTAAGCCGGAACAGATTATTATAGGAGCAGGGAATGATTACCTGCTTCTTTTGCTTGAAAAAATATTGGGACGGCATGTGCCGATTGCCATGGAAAATCCGACCTATAAAAGGGCATACCAGATTTTTTGTTCTTTTGCTTATCCGGTATCGCTTATCCCGATGGATGAAAGCGGGATACAGATGGATGCCTTGAAAAAGAGTGGTGCACAAGTAGCTTATGTGATGCCGGCACATCAATATCCTACCGGTATTGTTATGCCTATCGGCAGAAGAATGGAACTGCTGAAATGGGCAAAAGAAAAGGAAGAACGCTATCTGATAGAGGATGATTATGACAGTGAATTCCGTTATAGAGGAAAACCGATTCCTTCTCTGCAGGCATCGGATCAATATGGTAAGGTGGTATATATAGGAACCTTTTCAAAGGCGATTGCGCCTGCAATCCGTATCAGCTATATGGTGCTGCCGGAGAAGCTTCTGGAAAAATATCATCAAAACTGTGGTTTTTATTCTTCTACCGTTTCCCGTATTGACCAGACTATTTTAAATGAGTTTATCCGGGATGGCTATTTTGAACGTTATTTAAATAAAATGCGTAAGCACTATCGCATGAAGCATGATATGGTAATGAATGAACTGCACCATTTTGAAAAGGACTTTCATATATCGGGAGAGAATGCGGGACTGCATGTGCTTTTGACGGATAAAAGAGGCAGAAGTGAGCAGGAATTGTGGGAACTTGCAAAGAAAGCAGGTATCAAAGTATATCGTATGAGCGATTTACGGATGGATCAAAAAAGTCCCGTAAAAGAAGAAACAGCAGAAAATGCGACCATTATTCTGGGGTATGCTTCTCTTTCACAGGAACAGATTGTTGAAGGACTTCGCCTGCTTTTCCAAGTATGGCAATAATCGGTTTTTTATTATTTATGATAAGACAGTTTTTTCATCATCGTCAGATAACTTACCGTTTCTTCATAGAGCATTTCCGGATGAAAAGAAGCATCCTGAAAACGTTCAGACATCAGACCTTTAATGGTGTATTCTAACATGGCATCCAGCTTTTCAAAATCCACATTTTCTGCAAAAAGGCTTTTATCTACCTTCGCCATGATGTCAGAATAAACCTGTGCCATTTCCCTGCGCGGTTCTTCAATAGCAAGAAGAGCCTCGCTGACATTTTCCGTTTTGGAACGATTTAAGAATTGCTGCATATATGGATAATTTTTTAAAACCTGCATTTTGGCAAATTCAATCTGCTTGCGGATTTCAAAGTAATCGGTTGCCGTACTTAAGACTCCGGTAGTCAATTCCAGTTTCATAAATCTGACACTATAATCATATAGAAAAGTATACAGACCGAGTTTACTGCCAAAATAGTGGAATAATAAGCCTTTGCTGATTCCTGCTTCTGCGACAATATCGTCAGTACTTGCATGCTTATAGCCGTTTAATGCAAAAATCTTCAAAGAGGCATTTATCATTCTGTCCTGTTTCTCTTTTTTTAAATCAAAAAATTTCTCGTTCATGAATACCTTCCATCTCCCTAAAATAATAATACACGTGGACTCTTTTTTCGGAATAGAAAAGAACTTTTCTGTCATAAATTGACTTTATGAGTCGAACTTTAATATAACATAAAAAAAGGGTGGATTCAATGACTTGGAGAAAACTAGTTCTTTCTTTTTTCGCAGATACAATATCTTGTGCTAAGAAAAATTTAATTCTTTTTTTATACATAATCCCTTTTCATTTTCGCAAAATAGTATTACTATATTACTATAAGTAATTCAATTTAGAATATTTGAGAAAGTGAAAGGAGACTTCCACATATGGCGAAAAAATTTGGTAAGTTTTTGATGACGACTGCAGCTTTAGGTGCATTGGCAGCTGGTGCATATTATTATTTCCAGAAGAAAGAAGCACTGGATGATGAAGTTTTTGATGATGATGATGATTTTGACGACTTTGATGAAGATTTAGATGAGGAGGAGAGTAACTCCGAACGCAAGTATGTCGATTTGGATATAAGCAAAGCAGCAGATTCTGCAGAGAAAAAGGTTGATGAATTCAAAGAAGGACTGGAAGCAGCCAAAGCAGAAGCATCTGATAAGATTGTTGGTGCGGCAGAGGACACTGCAAAAGCGGCAGAGGCGAAGGTGGAAGAATTCTTCGATGACGATGATGACAATGATGGCTCTCTGGATGCCATGTAATAGTAAGTTTAGAAAATAAGAAAATGGTATAAAAAACAAATGACACTGGGGGACAATGTCATTTGTTTTTTTGTACCTATGGGTATGCTTTCCTATTTATTCATCTTGTATGGGGCATCTGCGGGATAGCCACCCTTTAACTTCTGCATGCCACGCTGGATGGCATCTTTGGAATTTTTCCAGTCAGCATCTTTATTACGGTAATCGAATTTTTCAACTAACCAGGAAACATCATCTGCAAGGCGTTCCATGTTGGTTTCCATCAGTTCAAAACTCATTGCAAAGAAATTTGCTTTTTCCTTATCATTCAGTCGGGTTTCTGCAGCTTCGCACAAATCACCGAAATGATGTAAACAGAAGCCTTTGCTGTTTTTGACTTTCTGACGAAATTCTTCATCTTTCTTATACATAATAAAGAAAGTATCCAGATAGCGTTCATAGGT
This sequence comes from Lachnospiraceae bacterium, assembly GCA_029219245.1. Lineage (GTDB taxonomy): Bacteria > Bacillota > Clostridia > Lachnospirales > Lachnospiraceae > UBA3282. The sequence continues at coordinate 67,868 of JAQXTA010000064.1, forward strand.
CTCTTGGAAGCGGTTGCAGATATAACAGGAGTTTTCTTTTTCAGCAACCCAGACACCAATAGGATTGGTGCGCTCAGTCTGTTTTTTCAGCTTGTCTTTCCAGGAGGTTTTTCCCGGTTTGTAGTTGCGAAACTGTTCTTTCATTTCCCGGTTCATCTGCATATAATGTGTTTTCAGAATCCAACCGTTTCCGAGGGTGTTGCCGTAGTCGAACATTTTCTTGAAATGATCACGACAGAAGCCTGCTTTATCGGTAGCTTCCCTGACATCGCTTTCCATATAGGATGAACCAGAACCAAGTGTAAAATCCAATAAATCCTGCTCAACGTTTCGTTCGATGAAACAGAAGGGACATTCATCTCCGGCATTTATGGCATCATTTAACGGAATCGTATATAATTTTTCTTTCATAAAGTTATCCTCCATAATAGTATTTTGAAGTACTATAACCTGTTTGTGACTGTTTTTATAGTATCATATCAAATGAGGGGATTCAAGTAACGCCGAAAACGGTTGCGAAGAAACGAAAACGTTTATATACTCCCATCTTTGACAGTTAAGAAAAGGTAAAAACCTCACACAAAGCATAAATACGCTGTTTGTGAGGTTTTTTTGAGTGAACCATATGTGGCTATTTTTTTCTCTTTTTGGTCTGGTTCAAAATTTTTCTCATATTTTTTTG
>JAQXTA010000065.1 GCA_029219245.1 Lachnospiraceae bacterium
AGCTGAACAGAATCAACGGTACCATTTTTTATTTTGATACATTTCATATCCTGACCGCCGATATCTAAGATACAATCAACTTCCGGATCGAAAAATGCAGCAGCATAGTAATGGGCAACGGTTTCTACCTCTCCGTCATCCAGTAAAAAGGCAGCCTTCATCAGAGCTTCGCCGTAACCGGTAGAGCAGGAGCGTACAATCTCTACGCCTTCCGGCAGGAGAGAATAGATTTCTTTGATGGAGCGGATAGCCGTTTTTAGCGGACTACCGTCATTACTGCTGTAAAAAGAATACAGTAACGAACCGTCTTCGCTGACAAGGGCAACCTTGGTTGTAGTGCTTCCGGCATCAATGCCTAAGAAACATTTGCCGCGGTAAGAAGCTAAATCTGCGGTAGAAACATGGTGGCAGGAGTGCCTTTTACAGAAAGCATCATAGTCCTCTTTGCTTGCAAAAAGAGGCTCCATACGTTCTACTTCAAATTCCATTTTGATATCGGAGGAAAGTTTATCTACCATTTCCTGCATGGAATAGCAGACTTCTTCTTTTGCATTTAATGCGGAACCGATAGCCGCAAACAAATGGGAGTTATCGGTATCGATAATATGTTCGTCATCTAATTTCAGCGTGCGGATAAAAGACTGTTTTAATTCGGATAAAAAATGAAGCGGACCGCCTAAGAAAGCAACATGTCCACGAATCGGCTTACCACAGGCAAGGCCGCTGATGGTCTGGTTGACCACAGCCTGAAAAATGGAGGCAGATAAATCTTCTTTGGTTGCCCCTTCATTGATAAGAGGCTGGATATCCGATTTGGCAAATACACCACAGCGGGCTGCAATCGTATAAAGGGAATGATAATTTTTGGCATATTCATTCAGACCGGATGCATCTGTCTGTAATAAAGAGGCCATCTGGTCAATAAAAGAACCGGTACCGCCGGCACAGATGCCATTCATACGCTGTTCTACATTACCGCCTTCAAAATAAATAATTTTTGCATCTTCTCCACCCAGTTCAATGGCAACATCCGTAGCAGGAGCAAGCTCCTGTAAAGAAGTAGACACTGCAATCACTTCCTGTACAAAAGGGACAGCAAGATGATTGGCAAGGGTAAGACCTCCGGAACCGGTAATCATAGGGTGCAGAGTAATGTTTCCCAGCTTTTCGTATGCACTTTGCAATAAATTGGATAAAGTTTCCCTGATATTGGCATAATGTCTCTGATAATCGGAAAACAGAATCTGGTGTTTTTCATCCAGAATTGCGATTTTGACCGTTGTAGAACCGATATCAATACCGAGGGTATATTGCATCTGACTCAACTTGTATTTCACTCCTTTAATCTTTGAAAAATTATAGCAAAAAATTAGCAAAACTTCTTATTTATTATGTGTTTGCATGATTTGACATACTCTGACATTATACGACAGACGTTATGAAAAAGCAATCAACACTTTCTAAGAAATGTATGAAGATTTTGGAAGTTAATTATAAAATTTTTGTGACCTGACTGAATTTCCCGTCTGTCCCGTTTACTTTTAAAAACAGGAATGATAGAATATATTCAGTTTTTTACTATGAAATGTCAGGAGAATGGAAAATATGAGTTCATTTGAAAAGAAATTTGGGAAATATGCGATTAAAAATATTTCTTTTGTGCTGGTAATCTGTTATGCGATAGGTTATCTGGTTGAAATGCTGTTGCCGAATTTGCTCTGGTATCTGACGCTGAATCCATATGCCATTGTGCATGGACAGATTTGGAGACTGTTTACCTGGATTTTGATTCCGCCAAGCGGTTCGAATATCTTTGTTACGTTATTGATGTTGTATTTTTATTGCTCCATTGGTACAACTCTTGAGAGAACCTGGGGAACTTACCGTTATAATGTTTATCTGTTTCAGGGTATGTTGTTTACCATTGCGGGAAGCTTTCTGCTAATGGGCTATACTTATCTGTTTAAACAGGATGCGCTGGCAGTATTTAGTGCAGAGAGCTATTTCAGTGTGGTTTCCCTGTATTTCAGCACCTATTACATCAATATGTCTATTTTCCTTGCATTTGCAGCAACCTTCCCGGATGTGTCTGTCCTTTTAATGTTTATCATTCCGATTAAGGTAAAATGGCTTGGTATTATTTATGCGGTTATGCTTGTATTTTCTTTCTTACAGGGCGATGTGAATACGAAGTTTGCGATTGCTGCATCACTCCTTAACTTTATTGTATTTTTTGTAACGTCACGAAATATGATGCATATGAATCCGAAACAGATACACAGACGGCAGGAGTTTAAGCGGGAAGTGAAAAGAAGCACCGGTGTTACGAAGCATAAATGTGCTATCTGTGGAAGAACGGAAGTAGACAGTCCCAATATGCAGTTTCGGTTCTGCTCCAAATGTGATGGCAATTATGAATATTGTGAAGAACATTTATATACCCACACCCATGTCAGACGGCAGTAGCGGGATTTTTAGAACATTAAACCGAAACAGAAAGAAATAGAACAAAAGGAGTTATGAGGTGGGAATGAACAAGGAAATTTTGTTTGCACAGACCTTGGAGAAGGTCAGAAAGACAGCAAAAGATCAGGGAAACTGTATTTCCAGAGAACAGGTGGAGGAAGCATTTTTAGAACTTGCCTTATCGGAAGAACAGCTGGCGATGGTGTATGATTATCTGCATAAACACAAGATTGGTATCGGAGAACCGGTCAATCTGGATGAGTATTTAAGCGAAGAAGAAGCAGACTATCTGGAGGGATACTTAGAGCAGCTAAAAGAACTGCCGGAGTTGTCTGCCGGAGAACAGGAGGCAGTTACACTTTCTGCGATGGCAGGGGATTTGGATGCCCAGAATAGGTTAATACAGGTGTTTCTGCCACAGGTAGTAGAAATTGCCAAATTGTATGCAGGGCAGGGTGTGTTTCTGGAAGATTTAATCGGGGAAGGAAATGTTGCAGTGGCAATGGGAGTGTCTATGCTTGGCGCATTGGAACACGCTGCAGAAGCGCAGGGGATGCTCGCTAAAATGATTATGGATGCCATGGAAGAATTCATCATGGAAAATGCCGAGGAAGCAAAGCAACATCAGAAGATTGCCGATAAAGTCAATAAAGTAGCAGATAAGGCAAATGAACTGGCAGAGGACTTGCACCGTAAGGTAACCGTGGACGAATTGATAGAGGAAACCGGTATGAGCAGAAAAGCAATTCTGGATGCAGTCCGTATCAGTGCCGGGAAAATTGAATCATTGGAGGAAACCGGAAGTGGCGGAGAATGAAATGAAGGAAGAGTTGGAATGTCAGAATAATGATTTTAAGTATTTTATGCAGGATACAGGAAGTCTTTATTTTGGTGCCCGCTATAATTATGCGGAATTGTTGGAACATGAGATGGTGTCCTTTAAAATGAAAAGCATCATAGAGCATTATATTCTGAAAGACACACAACCGGATACGACATTGGAAAGCCAGTTTTATTATATGACACCGGAACAGTTTTGCTGCCGTACCTATATGCAGCTTAAAGCGAGAGTTAAGGTATGCATATTGATGGAAAAAAAGTCTTTGTTTGGGAAAAAGAAACTGGTGTATCAGGATAAGGTAATTCCGTTAAAGGATTTTGTACAGATGAATCTTGCGCAGAAAAAGAAGTACGGTGTCAAAATACAGGAAATTATAATTTCCAAGTTAGCTATGATGGCATTTAGCGTCTAAAATGTACGCGATAACTTACAATGTCAATTGGCGCGATTTTTTCTTGCTTTTGACAATTTTTTCTGTTAAACTGACATTGTTAAACAAATTTAGGTAAAATTCCCCTTTTACACTGAGCAGGCAGGAACCGTCATAAGTTTTTGCCTGTTCTTTTATTTTGCTACTGCTTCTTTACTAAATTTCATGGTAAGTGATATACTATACAGATAGATTATAGAAGAAAGGTTTGGATAAAAATGCAGATAGAACAATTAAAAGCCTATACGGTTATGGAAAAGAAAGAAATTCGGGAGTTAAATTCGGTCAGTTATCTGTTGAAACATAAGAAAACAGGAGCACGGATTGCCCTTTTGTCAAATGATGACAATAATAAGGTTTTTTATATTGGTTTTCGCACACCGCCTAAAGACAGTACCGGTGTAGCACATATCATAGAGCACAGCGTGCTTTGCGGTTCGGATAAATTCCCGGTCAAGGATCCTTTTATTGAATTGGCAAAAGGTTCCTTAAATACCTTTTTAAATGCAATGACGTATCCGGATAAAACGGTTTATCCGATAGCAAGCTGTAACGAGAAAGATTTTCAGAATTTAATGGATGTATATCTGGATGCAGTCTTTCATCCGAACATTTATCGGGAAGAGAAGATTTTTATGCAGGAAGGCTGGCATTACGAAATGGAAAGCACAGAGGATGAGCTTACCATCAATGGTGTTGTTTACAATGAAATGAAAGGGGCTTTTTCTTCTCCGGATGATGTGCTGGACAGAGAGATTATGAATTCTTTATATCCGCATACCTCTTATGCGGTAGAATCCGGCGGTGATCCGGATGTCATACCGGAGCTTACCTACGAAGAGTTTCTGGCTTTTCATAAAAAGTATTATCATCCGTCCAATAGTTATATTTATCTATATGGCGACATGGATATGGTACAGAAGCTTCTTTATCTGGATGAGGAATATCTGTCAAAATACGATGCCATATCGGTCGATTCCGAATTAGAAACAGAGAAACCGTTTGAAAAGCCGGTTACCGTGTATAAGGAATACCCGATTATGGAGAATGAAGATGAAAAAGACAGCACTTATTTGTCTTATAACATTTCTTTTGGCGACAATCTGGACAGGAAACAGTATATTGCTTTTCAGGTACTTGATTATGTGCTCTGCTCTGCGCCTGGTGCACCGTTAAAGCAGACGCTGGTTGACAAGGGAATCGGTAAAGATGTTTACAGCACATATGAGAATGGAATTAAACAACCGTATTTTTCGGTTGTAGCCAAGAATGCCAACAAGGAGCAGTTAGAGGAGTTTACCGAAACCATTGAAACGGTTTTGCAAAAGCTTGTGACAGAAGGATTAGATAAAAAGGCATTGAAAGCAGGTCTGAATTATTATGAATTCAAATACCGGGAAGCGGACTTTGGTTCTTATCCGAAGGGGCTTTTAATGGGATTACAGATGTTTGACAGCTGGTTATATGATGAAAACAAGCCGTTTATCCATATTGAGGCCAATGAAACCTACAGGGAATTGAAAGAGGCGATTGAAACGGATTATTATGAGCGGCTGATACAGGATAATCTGCTTGGAAATATGCATAAGACGATTGTCGTAGTAGAACCGGTGAAGGGGCTGACTACGAAGAAGGATAAAGAACTGGCTGATAAACTGGCACAGAAAAAAGCGCAGATGTCAAAAGAACAGCTCGAAAACATTGTGGAGCAGACGAAGGCGCTTGAAGCATATCAGGAAGAACCGGATGAAAAAGAGAATCTGGAAAAAATTCCGTTATTAACCAGAGAAGATATGAGAAAAGAAGCGGAACCCTATGTGAACGAAGAAAAAAAGGTGGGTGATACTCTGCTTTTGTACCATAATATTTTTACAAACGGTATCGGATATCTTCGTTTTGTGTTTGATTTACGTCAGGTTCCGGAAGAACTGTTTCCGTATGTGGGAATTTTAAAGTCGGTTCTCGGTCTGATTGATACCCAAAATTATACCTATGGGGAACTTTTTAACGAAATCAATATCCAGACCGGTGGAATTGCTCCGGTTGTCAATACCTATATTGATGCCAGAGATTTGGAGCAATATACGGCAACCTTTGAGATTAAGGCGAAGGTATTTTATGAAAATCTGGCGAAAGCTTTTTCTCTGGTAGAAGAGATGGTAATGCATTCTAAGTATGAGGATACGAAGCGGCTTTTGGAACTGGTTTGTGAACTGAAATCCCAGAAGCAGGCAAGCATGATGTCGGCAGGACATTCGCTGGCAGCAGTGCGGGCATTATCCTATGAGTCAAAGACTGCTACCATTTCCGATAAAATAAACGGTATTCCTTATTACCGGATGCTGGAAGAACTGGAGAAGGATTTTGATGCGAAAAAGGATGAACTGGTAACGAATCTGAAGAAACTGGCAGTCTGTCTGTTCCGTCCGGAGAATCTGATGATTGATTATACAGCACAGATGGAAGGACTTGACGGCATAGAAGAGATGATTGAAAAGTTTCGCGGCAGTTTATATACCGAAGCTATTGCCACAAAACCATATCAGCCGGAAACAGAGAAGAAAAACGAAGGCTTTCTGTCTTCCTCCCAGGTACAGTATGTATGTCGCGCCGGAAACTTTACCAAGAAGGGACTTCCTTATCATGGTGCATTACGGGTATTGCGGGTTATGATGGGATATGACTATCTCTGGACACAGGTACGTGTGAAAGGTGGTGCCTACGGCTGTATGTGTCAGTTTGGAAGATCGGGAGAAAGCTATTTCGTATCCTATCGGGATCCGAATCTGGAGAAAACAATTGAAGTTTTTGAAAAAGCAGCTGATTATATCCGTCATTTTGAGGCGGATGAGAGAACGATGACACAGTATATTATCGGGGCAATCAGTGAACTGGATATGCCGATGACACCGTCTGCCAAAGGGATGTATTCTATGTCTGGCTATATGACGCATTATTCTTACGAAGAGGTACAAAAAGAGAGGGATGAACTGCTTACAGCCAGTCCGCAAAAAATAAGAGAACTGGCAGAATATATTCAGGCTTTTATGGAGGATGAATGCCTGTGCGTAGTAGGAAATGAAGAAAAAATCAAAGGACAAAAAGCATTGTTTGGTGAAACGGATTATCTGTTCCATTAAAAAAGGGCAAAAAAGGGAGAGGATTATGAGGATCAAGGATATCAAACTGTTGGTCGCGTTACTTATGGCAAGTATTCTGGTTACCGGCTGTGGCAGTAATAGCAGCAAAAGTGCGGCTTACGATACGAGCTATAACTATAGTAATAATATGGCAGTAGCAGAGGATAAGGCGGTATATGAAGCGGCAGCAGAGGAATATGACTATGCCGAAGAAATAGCAGAAGAGGTAGTGTATGATGATGCCGGGATGTCAGAAGATGGTATGGGAACACTGGACGAGAATACACAGACTCAAGAGCGGAAGCTGATAAAAACGGTTTATCTGTATGTAGAAACCGAAGAATACGATACTTTGTTGACGAATCTGGAACAGCAGGTTACAGCACTTGGAGGGTATATTGAGTATCAGTATCAGTACAATGGAAGCAATTATTCCCGCTCTCAGGAAGTACGGAATGCCAGTATGGAAATACGCATTCCGTCAGGACGGCTGGATGAATTTGTGGGAAAGGTAGGCGAACAGTCCAACATTACCAACAAAGAGGAACGGGTAGAAGATGTTACCTTACAGTATGTGGATCTGGAGAGCCGGAAGAATGCATTAAAGACGGAGCAGGAAAGGTTGTTGGAACTGCTTGAAAAAGCAGAAACGGTAGAAGATATTATCTCCATTGAACAGAGACTTTCAGAGGTGCGATATGAACTGGAAAGTATGGAATCCCAGCTTCGTACGATGGATAACCAGATTGATTACAGTACGGTTAATCTGAACATCCAGGAGGTGAAAAGACTGACACCGGCAGTGGAAACCTCTTTGCTTGGAAGAATCCGGAATGGTTTATTGGACAGCATTTATCAGATTGGAAATGACATCGAAGACGGTTTCGTTTGGGTAGTTATCAATCTGCCTTATTTCCTGATCTGGATTGTTATCATTGTTCTGGCAATTTTGATTGTCAGATGGTTTGGGAAACACCGGAAAAAGAAAAAGGCGGCAAAACGGTTAGAAGAAGCGAAACTGCTAAAAGAAGCGGAAACAGTCGCAGAAGAGGAAAACAGATAGTTATGGAACAGACAAAATACAAAGCAGGATTTGCTACTCTTATCGGTAGGCCGAATGTAGGAAAATCTACATTAATGAATTGTTTGATCGGACAAAAAATTGCCATTACTTCTAATAAACCACAGACAACCAGAAACCGGATTCAGACGGTTTATACTTCGGAAGAAGGGCAGATTGTATTTTTAGATACACCCGGTATTCATAAGGCGAAGAATAAACTGGGAAATTATATGGTAAATGTGGCAGAACGTACTTTGGCGGAAGTAGATGTAGTATTATGGCTGGTGGAACCGACGAATTATATCGGGGCAGGGGAACAGCATATTATCGAACAGTTGAAAAAAACAAAGACACCGGTCATTCTGGTTATCAATAAGATTGATACGGTAAAAAAAGAAGAAATTCTGCTATTTATCGATACTTACCGGAAACAGATGGATTTTGCGGAGATTGTTCCAGTTTCTGCTTTAAAGGGTGACGGAACAGCTGAACTGATTTCCTGTATCATGAAATACCTGCCCTATGGACAGCCGTTTTATGATGAAGATACGGTTACAGACCAGCCGATTCGTCAGATTGTTGCAGAGTTAATCCGGGAAAAGGCATTACGGTGCTTAGAGGACGAGATACCGCATGGAATTGCCGTTACCATTGAGTCCATGAAGTACCGGAAACATATTATAGATATCGAGGCAACGATTATCTGTGAGAGAGACTCCCATAAGGGAATTATCATTGGCAAACAGGGGCAGATGCTGAAAAAAATCGGTTCCCAGGCAAGGCCGGATATAGAAGATTTAGTGGAATCACAGGTAAATTTGAAACTCTGGGTTAAGGTAAAAAAGGACTGGCGGGACAGTGATTTCCTTCTGAAAAATTTCGGATATAATCCGAAGGATTCCGAATAGAAAAAAGGAAAAAAGCGAACCCTAATAGCATAGATTTGGTTAGGGGGCTTAAGATGAACGAGGAAAATTACTGGGAACGATTTTTGATGACGGGAAGTATAAAGGATTTTTTAGCATACAAAAATGCAGTACAAGAAATAGAAGATGACAGAGCAGACGGCTCTGTCAGGGAAGACGAGTCAGGTGGACATTCTCATGCAGGACTTTACAGAGATTACGGGAATGGTTTTAAAAGCTGAACCAATCGGCGAATATGATAGAAGAGTTGTAATTCTGACGAAGGAAAAAGGAAAGATATCGGCATTTGCCAAAGGTGCAAGAAAACAGACCAGCCGGCTGCTTGCCGCTACCAATCCTTTTTCCTTTGGAAGTTTCAGGTTGTATGTGGGAAGAACCTCTTATAATCTGATAGAAGCGAATATCAGTAATTATTTTGAGGGGCTTCGTAATGATTTTGAAGGTGCCTATTATGGTATGTATTTTCTCGAAGTGATGGATTATTATACAAGGGAAAATAATGATGATAAGGAAATGCTAAAGCTTCTGTATCAGTCCCTGCGGGCATTGATGCATGAAAAACTTCCAAACCGGCTGGTTCGTTACATATTTGAGATGAAGGCGATGGTCTTAAACGGTGAATTCCCCGGAATGCCGGAGTGGGGAAACTGGGATGATTCTACCATATATACGGTACAATACATTATGACCTCCAGCGTAGAAAAACTTTATACTTTTTCGGTTACGGATAAGGTTTTAATGCAGTTAAAAGAGATTGCTGATGATTACCGGAAACGTTATCTTGATAAGATATTTAAAAGCCTTGAAATCGTAGATAATCTTTTCTAAAGCAATAATCTTAAAGATGCAGGTTGAAAATCACCGATAAGTCGGATATAATGTAAAGTTGTCAGTGGTTGATAAGCAGGAGGAAAACTATGCAGAAATGGAAATGGACTCTTATAATAATAGCGGCAGTGTTCGGAATAACCGGCTGCAGCGGTGGCTCGAATCTTGCTGATGCCAATACGATTTCTGTCCAGAAGGATGGCAGTATCAAGCAGGTAATTGTAGAACAGTTTGAACGTAGTTATTATAATGTAGACGAACTTTCGGAAATGGCACAGAAAAAAATCGACCAGTTCAATAACGGAGCAGATAATATCGTCTGTGATTCCATAAAAACAAAGGACGGTAAGATCATCGTAGAGATAACCTATCAGACCGGTACCGATTATTCTGATTTTAATAATAGAGAGCTTTTTAGCGGAACGGTAGAAGAAGCAGAAGCAAAAGGATATTCTTTGAAGCATGCGGTAGCAGTGGATGGAAGTGATATTAACGAAGAACAGCTTGCCGGGATTGCACAGAATCATGTCCTTATTGTGCAGACCAAAGAGGGAGAAGAGTTGGATGTCAAGGTATATGATAAAATTCTGTATACCAGCGGAAACGTAATTCCTTCCGGTAAGAAAGATGTTTATATCGGAGCAGAGGGAGAGGACATGCTCTCATATATAATTTTTCAATAGAAGACAGCCGTTTACAACAAACGGAAAAGAATAAAAAAATGTGAGGGAAAAATCATGGAAAAGACAATGGAAAAAATTGTAGCTTTGGCGAAAGCAAGAGGATTCGTATATCCGGGTTCCGAAATTTACGGAGGCTTGGCAAATACTTGGGACTACGGTAACCTTGGTGTTGAGCTGAAGAACAATGTAAAAAAGGCATGGTGGCAGAAATTCGTTATGGAGAACCCTTATAACGTAGGTGTTGATTGTGCGATTTTAATGAATCCGCAGACATGGGTTGCATCAGGTCATCTGGGCGGTTTTTCCGATCCGCTTATGGACTGTAAAGAATGTCACGAGCGTTTTCGTGCCGATAAATTAATCGAAGATTATGCGGAGGAAAATAACATTGAGTTAAAAGAATCCGTTGATGCGTGGACACAGCAGCAGATGAAGGATTTTGTAGAAGAACATAATATTCCATGTCCGACCTGCGGCAAGCATAATTTTACAGATATCAGACAGTTCAATTTGATGTTTAAAACCTTCCAGGGTGTAACGGAAGATGCTAAGAATACGGTCTATTTGAGACCGGAGACCGCACAGGGTATCTTTGTAAATTTCAAAAATGTACAAAGAACTTCCCGTAAGAAAATTCCGTTTGGTATCGGACAGATTGGTAAGTCTTTCCGAAATGAAATCACACCGGGTAACTTTACTTTCCGTACCAGAGAATTTGAACAGATGGAACTGGAATTTTTCTGTGAGCCGGGTACCGATTTGGAATGGTTCCAGTATTGGAGAGGTTTCTGCCGTGACTGGCTGCTTTCTCTTGGCATTAAAGAAGAAGAAATGCGTCTGCGTGACCATTCTCCGGAAGAACTTTGTTTCTATTCCAAAGGGACAACCGATATCGAATTTTTATTCCCATTTGGATGGGGCGAGCTTTGGGGTATTGCGGATAGAACCGATTATGACTTAACACAGCATCAGAATACTTCCGGTGAAGATATGTCTTATTTTGATGATGCCAAGAACGAAAAATACATCCCATACGTTATTGAGCCTTCTTTGGGAGCAGACCGTGTAGTGCTTGCATTCCTTTGTGCAGCCTATGATGAAGAAGAAATTGGAGAAGGAGATGTGCGTACGGTATTACATTTCCATCCGGCACTTGCACCGGTTAAGATTGGCGTGTTACCGCTGTCCAAGAAACTAAACGAGGGCGCAGAGAAAATTTTCATGGAATTATCCAAAAAGTATAACTGTGAATTTGATGACAGAGGAAATATCGGTAAGAGATACCGCAGACAGGATGAAATCGGAACGCCGTTCTGTATCACATACGATTTTGAGTCTGAAACAGACCAGTGTGTAACCGTAAGATTTCGTGATTCCATGGAGCAGGAACGAATTGCAATAAAAGATCTGGATGCTTACTTTGCAGATAAATTTACTTTCTAAGAGAGGAAAAAAGAGATGCAACAATATGGTGTAAATGAATTAAGAAGAATGTTTCTTGAATTCTTTGAAAGCAAGGGACATTTGAAAATGAAAAGTTTTTCTCTGGTGCCGCATAATGATAACAGCTTACTGTTGATTAACTCCGGTATGGCACCGTTAAAGCCTTATTTTACCGGACAGGAGATTCCGCCGAGAAGACGTGTGACAACCTGTCAGAAATGTATCCGTACGGGCGATTTGGAGAACGTAGGTAAGACGGCAAGACATGGTACTTTCTTTGAAATGCTTGGAAATTTCTCCTTTGGCGATTACTTTAAACACGAAGCAATTGCCTGGAGCTGGGAATTTTTGACCGAAGTCGTAGGACTGGATAAAGAAAGACTTTATCCGTCTATTTACGAGAATGATGAAGAAGCATTTGAAATCTGGAATAAGGAAATCGGTATTGCACCGGAACGTATTTTCCGTTTCGGCAAGGCAGACAACTTCTGGGAGCATGGTTCCGGTCCCTGCGGTCCTTGTTCGGAAATCTATTATGACCGCGGAGAGAAATATGGATGCGGTAAGCCGGATTGTACAGTAGGCTGTGACTGTGACCGTTATATGGAAATCTGGAATAACGTCTTTACCCAGTTTGATAATGATGGACATGGAAATTATACAGAGCTGGTACAGAAAAACATTGATACCGGTATGGGACTGGAAAGACTTGCATCGGTTGTACAGGACGTGGATTCTATTTTTGATGTGGATACGGTTCGCGCATTGCGTGACAAGGTATGTGAGATAGCAGGTGTTACTTATCAGAAAGACTATGATACCGATGTTTCCATCCGTATCATTACCGACCATATCCGTTCCGCTACGTTCATGATTTCCGATGGTATTATGCCATCCAATGAAGGCCGCGGCTATGTCCTTCGTCGTATTATCCGTAGAGCAGCGCGCCAGGGACGTAAGCTGGGTGTGCAGGGAACCTTCCTTGCAAATTTGAGTAATACAGTTATTGAAGGCTCCAAGGACGGTTATCCGGAACTGGAAGAAAAGAAAGAATTTATCTTCAATGTATTGACACAGGAAGAGAATAAATTTAATAAAACCATTGATCAGGGATTGAGCATTTTATCGGAAATGGAAGATACCATGACAAAGGAAGGCAGAAAAGAGCTTTCCGGGGAGGATACTTTCAAGTTATATGATACTTATGGATTCCCGATTGATTTAACCAAGGAAATTCTGGAGGAAAAAGGATTTACTGTAGACGAAGCAGGCTTTAAGGCTGCGATGGAGGAACAGAAGGTCAAAGCCCGCAGTGCTCGTAAAGTAACGAATTATATGGGCGCGGATGTAACGGTATACGAATCCATCGATCCGAGTGTGACTTCTGTTTTTGTTGGTTATGATAGGCTGGTACATGATTCCAAAATATCGGTTCTGACAACGGAAACTGAGTTGGTAGAAGCGTTGACAGACGGCGAAATCGGAACTATTTTTGTGGACGAAACACCATTCTATGCAACCATGGGTGGACAGGTTGGCGATGTGGGAATCATCCGCTGTGCCGATGGGGAATTTAAAGTAGAAGATACGGTTAAGATGTTAGGCGGCAAGGTAGGACATATCGGACGAGTTACCAAAGGTATGTTCAAGGTAGGCGATACCGTTACCCTTCAAGTAGATGAGGAAAGAAGAACGGCAACCTGTAAGAATCACAGTGCAACCCACCTTTTACAGAAAGCGCTGCGTATGGTGCTTGGCAGTCATGTAGAGCAGGCAGGTTCTTATAATGATGGAGAAAGACTTCGTTTTGACTTTTCCCATTTCTCTGCGATGACAGCAGATGAACTGGCACAGGTAGAGAAGATTGTCAATGAGAAAATTGCAGAGAACATTCCGGTTGTAACAGAAGTCATGACAATTGAAGAAGCAAAGAAAACCGGTGCAATGGCACTTTTCGGTGAAAAATACGGCGAAAAGGTACGTGTAGTAGAGATGGGGGATTTCTCCAAAGAATTCTGCGGTGGTACCCATGTAAAAAATACCGGCGTGATTTCTTCCTTTAAGATTATTTCCGAAAGCGGTGTAGCAGCCGGAGTCAGAAGAATTGAAGCATTGACCGGTAACGGTGTTGTGAAATACTATGCAGAACTGGAAGAAAGATTGGAAGAAGCAGCCAAAGTATTAAAGACAACGCCTGCGAATCTGGTAGAACGCTGTGAACACCTGATGGCTGAAATGAAAGCACTGCAGAGTGAAAATGAATCCTTAAAGAGTAAGGCAGCTAAGGAAGCGCTCGGTGATGTTATGAATCAGGTACAGGAAATAAAGGGCGTGAAACTTCTTGCAGCAAAGGTCTCCGGAGTAGATATGAACGGTCTGCGTGATTTGGGTGACCAGTTAAAGGAAAAACTGGGAGACGGCGTGGTCGTATTGCTTTCCGATAATGATGGCAAGGTAAGCCTGGTAGCAATGGCAACCGAAGGTGCTATGGCAAAAGGTGCACATGCCGGCAATCTGATTAAAGGAATCGCTGCACTTGTCGGAGGCGGCGGTGGAGGCCGTCCGAATATGGCACAGGCAGGCGGTAAAAATCCGGCAGGCATGGATGCTGCTATTGCAGAAACAGCCAAAGTTTTGGAAAGTCAGCTTGTATAATTTTTCAGATTTCCTAAAATTCAAAATTTGAAAAATAGTAGTTGACTCATAACCAAATTGTGGTATAATCTATATTGTGTGTAGACACAATGCACAATTGTGCATAAATAACCCAATCAGTCGAGTTACTTGTTAGGGACTGAAGGGAGGTCAGGTGCGGAATGTCAAACGTAATCGTTAAAGAAAACGAAACTTTAGATAGCGCATTACGTCGTTTTAAAAGAAGCTGTGCGAAAGCCGGTATTCAGCAGGAGATTCGTAAAAGAGAGCATTACGAAAAACCAAGTGTAAGACGTAAGAAAAAATCTGAAGCAGCAAGAAAACGTAAATACAACTAATTTATTAGTAGAACAAATCCCTGATTTTTATCAGGGATTTTGTTATATAGAATACTTTTTCCTGTGGGAATGTCATAATCAATCTTTTCTGTTAATAAGTATGGAATAGAGGAAAAAACGGGAGAGATGAGTGTTGAAAAATGGGAAAAAAAGACTTTTTTGTCTGCTTTTATCAGTTTGCTTTACCGTAAATATTCTGGTTTTCATGATGCCGGCAGAGGTTATGGCGGCACCGGATGTATCTACACCGTCTTTTGTGGTTATGGAAGCTTCTACCGGGCAGACCATTTGTGAAAAGGATGCCGATACCAGAAGAAGTCCTGCCAGTATTACCAAAATTATGACGTTGCTTATTGTATTTGAACATCTGCATAATGGGCGGATCAAATTGGAGGATTTGGTGACCACCAGTGCATATGCCAAGTCTATGGGCGGTTCTCAGGTATTTTTGGAGGAAGGGGAAACCCAGACACTTGATACTATGATCAAATGCATTGCTGTGGCATCGGGAAATGATGCCAGTGTGGCAGTAGCAGAATACATAGCGGGTAGTGAGGGTGAGTTTGTAAAGCTGATGAATGAAAAAGCAGAAAGCCTTGGAATGAAGAATACTCATTTTGAGGATTGCTGCGGTCTGACGGATTCGGATAATCATTATACTTCGGCTGAGGATGTTGCGATTATGTCCAGAGAGTTGATTACGAAATATCCGGAGATTTTTGATTATACGGGAATCTGGATGGAAGATATTGAACATCATACGACACAGGGAACTTCTACGTTTACCCTGTCCAGTACGAATAAGCTTTTAAAGCAGTATGAATGGGCGACCGGATTAAAAACCGGTTCAACTTCCAAGGCATTGTATTGTCTGTCTGCAACTGCAAATAAAGATGGAATGCAGCTGATTGCAGTCGTTATGGCGGCACCGGATAACAAAACGCGGTTTCAGGATGCCATTACACTATTAAATTACGGTTATAGTGTCAGCAACATGTATACAGACGAAAACAAGGATGCCCTGCCACCACAGAAGGTACATGGTGGTGTGGAGGAACAGGTCAATCTGACTTATGAAGGGGCTTTTCACTATCTGGATACCGCGGGAAACAACTTAAGTGAAATGGAAAAAGAAATCAGCCTGCCGGAAGTTATAGAGGCACCGGTAACAGAAGGGGATGCCGTTGGAGAGGCTGTTTATAAATTAAATGGTAACCGCATCGGTAGTGTATCCATTCTGGCGGCGAAAACAGTAGAAGAAGCAGGATACTTGGATTATCTGTATCAGATATGGAAAAAATATCTGGTTTCCTAATTGCGGTTTTAGCGTAATTTATGATATACTTTATAAGTTGACTTATATGAAGATGGAGAGAGAGAATGCTGTATATCATATTAGCTGTTATTGCGGTTCTTATCTGCTTTTTTCTACTTATCATGTATTTTGATTGTAACCGTTTTGTGACCATAACTTATGACATGGAATCCGAGAAGCTTTCGAAGGAATATTCCTTCGTCCTACTGTCTGACTTGCACAACAAATCCTATGGAAAAGACAATGAGAAGTTGCTTACAGAGATTGAAAAGCTTGCGCCGGATGCTGTTTTAGTGGCAGGGGATATGATGACGGCACAAAAAGGTGAAAAATTCCGGACAGCACTTTGCCTGATGGAACATCTGGCAGCAAAATATCCAGTTTATTATGGTATGGGAAACCATGAGTATCGTGCCGGTTTATATCCGGAGCAATATGGAAGTATCTATGAGGAATATATGGGCGGACTGCGTGCATGCAGTATAGAGCCCTTAATTAACGAAACCGTTACACTGCCGTCTGCAAACATCAGTATCTGTGGTTTGCAGATGGACAGATGCTACTATCAAAGATTTCGGAAATATCCGATGAAAGAAACGTATTTGCCGGAACTGTTAGGTCAGCCCCAGAAGGACAAATTTCAGATATTAATTGCTCATAACCCGGATTACTTTGCAGAATATGCCAAATGGGGTGCCGATCTGGTCGTGTCCGGTCACGTACATGGTGGTCTGATGTGTCTGCCTTATCTGGGCGGTGTGGTGTCACCGAAGCTGACACTTTTTCCCAAATATGACGGTGGCAGATTTAAAGAAGGAAATACAGAGATGATTTTAAGCAGAGGGCTTGGTACCCATACGCTGCCGATTCGGATTTTCAATCCGGGAGAATTGATACAGATCCGTCTGCATCCGGTATCTTCCAATAAGCAATGAAACGGAAAGCATCAGAAAAGTGATAGAAGATAAAAGCAAACTCGTAAGGAATAAACAGTGAGACAGAGAGGATAGCAAGTTATGGCAATTCCGGTAAAACTGGAGGTATTTGAAGGACCTCTGGATTTGTTATTACACTTGATTGATAAGAATAAGGTAGATATCTATGATATTCCGATTGTAGAAATAACCGAACAATATCTGGATTACATCAAACAGATGGAAACAGAAGATATGAATGTCATGAGTGAGTTCCTGGTCATGGCAGCAACGTTAATTGATATTAAATGCAGGATGCTTCTGCCGAAAGAAGTGAACGAAGAGGGAGAAGAGGAAGATCCGAGAGCGGAATTGGTTGAAAAATTGCTGGAATATAAGATGTGTAAATATATGTCCTATGAATTGAAGGACAGGATGATTGAGGCAGAGAGAAGTCTGTATAAAAAGCCTACATTGCCGAAGGAAATCAGCGATTATAAGCAACCGGTAGATTACGAAGAACTGATTGGTGACATGACACTTGCCAGATTACATGAGATTTTTAAATCTATGATGAAACGGCAGGAGGACAAGATTGATCCGGTCAGAAGTACTTTTGGAAATATTGAAAAAGATGAAATCGATATGGACTTAAAGACAACCTATATCGAGGCATACATACAGACACACAAGACTTTTAGTTTCCGGAAGCTCTTAGAGAAGCAGAACAGTAAGATGGAGGTTATAGTGACATTTCTGGTTATTCTGGAATTGATGAAAACCGGTAAAATCGGAATTGAGCAGGAAGACACCTTTGCGGATATTATCATTACTTCCAAAGAGTCCGCATAGCAGTTAAGAAAAACAGGGGATGGAAAAATGGAAAGACAGAAAGCAAAAGCCACACTGGAAGCGATTCTTTTTACGATGGGAGATTCGGTAGAGATTGACAGACTGGCAGAAGTGATTGAAGAGGATAAAAAGGTAACAAAAGAAATCTTAGAAGAGATGGCAGAAGAATATCAGAAAGAGGACAGGGGAATTGAACTGGCAACTCTGGATAATGCGGTACAGCTTTGTACCAAAGGAGAATTCTATGAATCCCTTATAAAGATTGCCAAAACACCAAAAAAGTTTGTCCTGACCGATACGCTTCTGGAAACACTGTCTATCATTGCCTATAAACAGCCCGTCACAAGACTGGAAATTGAAAAAGTAAGAGGGGTAAGCTGTGATCACGCAGTGAACCGGCTTTTGGAATTTGATCTGATTACGGAAGTGGGACGACTGGATGCACCGGGAAGACCGCTTTTGTTTGGAACAACCGAACAGTTTCTCAGAAGCTTTGGTGTTAAATCCCTGGAGGACTTACCAGAGCTGTCTGCAGTGCAGATAGAGGAATTTAAACAGCAGGCAGAGACCGAAGTGCAACTTCAATTGGATATTTAAGAATATTATTTTTTTGAACAGAAAATAGAAAAGTGTTGAATCAAGAAATGCATGGATGCAAAAATTTGATTTAACACTTTTTTTTGGATAATATATACGTTTTATAGATGCAAACAACATTTTTTTTCGCAAAATATTTGATTTTATGAAAAGCCAAAAAATCAGTATTTATCACAAAATCTATTATATATTACTACCTTTTTATAAAAAAATCAACTGATTTTTGTGTTTGAAATTGCATATCAAACTATATGAGAAAGAACAAAAAGGAAAAATTTGCAGGATTTATAGCAAAAATTGTTTTATATTTTCTAAGACCGTCAAAAATTTGGTCAGAAAGGAGAAAGAAAATGTCAAGAAGAGGAGAAAATATTTACAAAAGGAAGGACGGACGATGGGAAGGCAGATTGCGGAATCCGGATACCCTAACCGGAACAGGTCGTTATCGTTCTGTTTACGGTAAATCTTATAAGGAAGTCAAGGAAAAAATGCTACTATTCAAGCAGGAGCAAAGGCGGAAAACGGACAACTATACCTTGCAGGAAGCAGCCATGCTTTGGATGGAATCCAGGAAGAATTACTGGAAGCCCGGAACCTATGCAGCGTATGAGCAGTTATTGATTAAATATATTATTCCCTATTTTGGAGAAATATCCATAGAACAGATAAACAATCAGAAAATGGAACAATTCATTTCTGAAATCAACGGAACAGAACATTTCTTATCACAGAACTATCTGTTTCAGATATGTGGAGTCGTACGCCGTATTTTGCTTTATATGAATAAAACATATGACAGTGCCGTAACCATTCCGAATAATCCAGTGGAAAAATGGCATACACAACCCAAAATCATGCCACTTGATAAGTCCATGAATCGTTTAGAACAATATCTTCTGGATAATTGTCAAGATGATACCTGCCTGGGAATTTTAATTGCTTTTCATACCGGAATTCGTATCGGGGAATTGAGCGCACTTATGTGGAAAGATATCAATATGGAAGAAGAAATTATTTATATCCGAAGAAATCTAATACGTGTTAAGGAAAAGAATGCAACACAGGTAATTACACAGGACCCAAAAACTTTGGATTCCTGCAGAGTGATTCCGATACCGCCAAAACTTGTACCGGTTTTAAGAAAATATCAGAAGGAGGATTCCCTTTATGTTGTCAGTGGCACGAAATACTTATGGGCAGAACCACGTACCATTCAATATCGTTTTAAGAGCATATTGAAAAAGTGCGATATCGAATATTTTAATTTTCATATGCTGCGACATGCGTTTGCAACCAGATGTGTAGAAATGGGACTGGATATTAAAAGTTTAAGTGAAATTTTGGGGCACAGCAATATTCAAATGACATTAAATCTTTATGTCCATCCAACCATGCAACAAAAAAAGGAACTTATGAGCCGTTACGATGCACTCTTTTCATAACCTATAAGCCGTCAAAAGAGTAGTCATTTCATGACTAAAGGAATTCAAATCTAAGATAAATTCAGTATTTCTTATACTTTTCGTAAAATCAAATAGTGGATGTACAATAATATATACTTTTTTGAGAGATTATGGACCACTAGGAATAGTTATTGGTTCAATTTTTTTTGCAGTGATTGTAAGTGCAGTCTATACAAGATGGTTAAAATCATCTTGTAATTCTTTATGGAGTTGTATTTGGATATTTATAACTTATTTAGTTGTTTATTCTTTTTGGAGATATGAAGCAGCGCAATCTATTGTTTTGTGTATATATTGGATAGTATTTATACACCCAAATGGTTGCAAGGATGTTAGAAGGTATTGAAGTACGGTTGAATTGTGATTATCTGGCAGATAAGGATCATTACGATTCTATTGCCAATAGGGTTATTTATTCAGGCCCGATAGATGCATACTTCAATTATGAATATGGTTGCCTTGCATATAGAAGTCTTCGTTTTGAAACAGAAATATTAGACGAAGAGAACTACCAAGGGTGCGCAGGCATGAATTTTACCGATGCAGATACACCATATACCAGAATTGTAGAACATAAGCATTTTGAATTTGGCAAAGGTAATCCGGGAAAGACTGTTATTACGAAAGAGTATTCTAAGGAATGGCAGTTGGGAGATGAACCATATAATGCAGTAAATGA
>JAQXTA010000066.1 GCA_029219245.1 Lachnospiraceae bacterium
GGGAACAGCAACACATCCCTAATCGCCGGTGAATTAGTCAACAGCATAACCAGTCTGTCAATACCGTATCCGATACCACCTGTCGGCGGCATACCGATTTCCAGTGCATTCATGAAATCTTCATCCGTTGTGTTAGCTTCTTCATCGCCTGCTGCCAGAGCAGCTTCCTGTGCCTTGAAACGTTCTCTCTGGTCGATTGGGTCATTTAACTCGGAGTAAGCATTGCACATTTCACGTGCGGTAATGAATAATTCAAAACGCTCTACATAGTCCGGCTTGTCCGGTTTTCTCTTGGTCAGAGGAGAAATTTCAACCGGATGGTCCATAACAAAGGTCGGCTGGATAAGATGTTCTTCCACAAATTCTTCAAAGAACAGATTTAAGATATCGCCTTTGGTATGGCGTTCCTCGTAATGAACACCCTTCTCATCCGCAATCTTCTTTGCTTCTGCAGTATCTGCAATCTGGTCAAAATCGATACCGGTGTATTCCTTTACCGCATCTATCATAGTAATACGTTTAAACGGAGAACCCAAATCAATTTCCACATCACCGTAAGGTACTGTAGTGGTTCCGCATACTTCTTGTGCTACATGGCGGAACATATTCTCTGTCAAATCCATCATGCCATTATAGTCGGTGTATGCCTGATACAATTCCATCAGCGTAAATTCCGGGTTGTGTCTGGTATCCAGACCTTCGTTACGGAATACTCTTCCGATTTCGTATACTCTTTCCAGACCGCCTACAATCAATCTTTTTAAATATAATTCCAAAGAAATACGGAGTTTCACATCTTCGTCCAGTGCATTGTAATGGGTTTCAAAAGGTCTTGCTGCCGCGCCGCCTGCATTGGATACAAGCATTGGTGTTTCTACCTCTAAGAATCCAAGTCCGTCCAGATAACGTCTGATGGAACTGATGATTTTGGAACGCATCACAAAGGTTTTCTTTACTTCTTCGTTCATAATCAGATCGGTATATCTCTGGCGGTAACGAATATCGGTATTTACCAGGCCATGATATTTTTCCGGGAGAATTTGTAAGCTCTTGGATAAAAGGGTTACTTTGCTTGCATGAATGGAGATTTCTCCTGTTTTGGTCTTAAATACTTCTCCTTCAATGCCAACGATATCTCCTACATCGTATTTCTTGAAATCGGCATAGGACTCTTCGCCGATGTTGTCTCTTGCTACATAGGACTGGATGTTTCCTTCCAAATCCTGTACATTACAAAAAGATGCTTTACCCATAACACGTTTGGACATAATACGTCCTGCAATCGAAACGTTCTTTCCTTCCAGGGTATCAAAGTTATCTTTGATTTCCTGACTGTGATGTGTCACATCATATTTTGTAATCTGAAAAGGGTCTTTACCATTTTCCTGTAAGGCGGCGAGTTTTTCCCTTCTTACCTTCAATAACTGGTTAATATCCTGTACCTGCTGTCCTTTTTCCTGATTTTGCTGTTCTGCCATCTTAATCCTCATTTCTGTGCATGCTTTTTACATATGTTTTCGCACTAATACTCATATATTTCCAGCATTTCAGTCTTTTGCTTACAAATCAAACCCTTAGTTTGATCTCTGTATTTCCAAAACTTTATACTGTAAAATGCCTGCCTGTGTTTCCACTTCTACCACGTCACCGACTTTACATCCGATTAAGGCCTTACCTACCGGTGATTCATTGGAAATTTTCCCTTTCAGGCTGTTTGCTTCGGTAGAACCTACAATCTTATATTCTAACTCTTCATTGTATTCCATATCGAGAATTTTAACCTGACAGCCGATGTTAATTTTATCTAAGTCAACCTCATCTTCCACAACGACTTCAGCATTCTTAAGGATTTTCTCTAATTCTTCAATTCTTGCTTCAATATCACGCTGCTCGTCTTTGGCTGCATCATATTCCGCATTTTCAGACAAGTCACCCTGTTCTCTTGCCTCTTTGATTTTCTGTGCAACTTCCTTACGTTTTACAACTTTTAAATCGTGTAACTCATCCTCGTATTTTCTAAGTCCTTCATAGGTTAAAATATTTTTCTTTTCTTCCATGACAACTCGCCCTTTCTTTCTCTCGCTCCGGAACGAAAGAGATTTTCCTTCGTCACCTGCGCAAATTAACTAATTTATCATACCCACTTTTTACCGTAGTGTCAAGGTATTTCAAAGGAGAGCGGTAAGAAACTCCTGCACATTTTCGTGTAATGAGCTTTTCTTTCTCCTTAGATGCGGTTATATCCAGATAGACATCTCCTTCCAGCATCATTCGCAAAGGTAATTCTCCCATATAGCCATAATCCAGAAAAATCCTTTCGCTCTGCCGCCCGCTTTTTTTCCTTTGTTTTACTTTGTCTGCTTTTATTTGCAACGGTTGCATTATCTGCGTCATCAGACCATATTCATAGTAAAATTCATCGGTATATTCCGTCAGGACTTCGTTTCGGCTCTCCATACCTTCTCCTTCATCCTCTGCCCCATCCAGAATCGTCAGATGATTTATCTTTGAAAAAAAAGGCTGCATAAACTCTGTAAAATGCCGCATCTGCTGCTCAGGGAACATATCGTTTCCCAATAAAAGGACTACGGTGTCAAAGTATTTCCTTTTTTCCAGAGCAAGTGCTTTTTCTGCCAGGAGCCAATAAATCTCCGGAATTTCCTGCGCTGCTTCTGTTTCCGCTTCCGTTCCCTGCCTCTTGGTATGGCAGGTAAGCATCTTTTTTGCTTCCGGCTGCAGGATAACTTCTCTTTCTGAAAAAAAGTCATGTAACCCTTTTGCTTCTGTCCGGGCTATTTCTTCCGGTATTTTCTGCATCATCCGCAAACATTTCTTTTGCTGTCTTTTGATACCTCGCTTCGGTAGCTCTCCTTTTCCTTCAATCGGAAGTATGATGGTATAAATCGTCAGATTGTCCTGCTCCACTTTAAAATAAGGCAGATGTCTTTTACTGTTGGCATCAATAAAATCCTGTGTAACATAATAAAGTATTGTTTCGTTTCCCATATGAGAATATACGCTACATCTGTCTTACTAATTCCTCCAACGCGGCAAAATTTTCCATGGCATTTACCTGTTGTCGCAGTCTGGCAGAGTTCGGCATTCCGGCACTGTACCAGGAGATATGCTTTCGCATTTCGCGCACGCCGGTATATTCGCCTTTGCATTCGTATTGCAGGCGGCTGTGGCGCAGCATCATTTCCTTTCGTTCTTCTTTGGTAGGTTCCGGAAGTTTCGTACCATTCTCCAGATAAGCTGCTATCTCGCGGAAAATCCAGGGATTTCCCCGGCTGGCCCGTCCTATCATAATCCCATCGCAGCCGGTATATTGCAGCATTTTTTCTGCGCTGGGTCCATCTACAATATCGCCATTACCGATTACCGGAATAGAAACGGCTTCCTTCACTCCGGCAATAATTTCCCAATCTGCTTCTCCCGCATAGAACTGTTCTCTTGTCCTGCCATGTACCGCTATCGCACTGGCTCCGGCATCTTCCATCCTTTTTGCCATTTCCACAGCATTCATATGGTCTTTGTCAAAGCCCATGCGGATTTTTACGGTAACAGGCTTTCGGATTGCCTTAACGGTTGCCGCCACAATTTCAGCCGCCAGCTCCGGATTTTTCATCAGTGCCGATCCTTCGCCGTTGTTGACAACCTTCGGTACCGGACAGCCCATATTGATATCCAGAATGGAAAAAGGTCTTTCCTCGATTTGTTTTGCCATTTCGCTGATAATTTTCGGGTCAGAACCGAACAGTTGTAAGGATGCCGGTACTTCTTCCGGATGAATTTCCATTAAAGCTTCTGTATTTTTATTTTTATATAGAATTGCTTTGGCACTGACCATTTCCATACAGACTAACCCTGCGCCCTGTTCCTTACACAGCAAACGAAAAGGCAGGTCTGTTACGCCTGCCATGGGAGCCAGTATGAGGTTGTTCTCCAAAGTCACATTGCCTATTGTTAATTTTTTTAAATAGTTCAATTGTTTTCACCATCCGTACCAAGTTCTTCTTCCAGAATATCCTCATGCAGAATAAAGACTCTGTAATACAGACTTAAGGATTCCAATGTTTCCTGTCTGTTCCTAAGAATTTCTTTTACCAGAAGTCCGCTGCTGATTTCATCATAAAGCAAATCATCTTCTTCCGCATTGGTTTCTAAGGAAACGGTACCGTCTTCCTCAAAAACAATCGTAAAAATACCGCCTACTTCTTCCGTAAAAAGTACACAGATGACATGAAGGTCTTCCTTGATGGACTCGGGAATCCCTGCAAACTGTTCGTTAAAATAATATTTCTGTTCGTATGCATTGGCACCGCAAAGCACCACTCTGTTTTCTTCCATTTCGCTCTCCTACTATACATATCCATACAAGCCTCTGACAGACACCTCGCCTGCATAGACGGAAACGATTTCTCCGTTCTCCTTTTCTACCAGAAGCTCTCCCGTCGGATTTATGCCTCTGGCAATGCCGGTATACTCTCCTTTGGGGTCTAGTACCTTCACTTCTGCATTCAAATTTACCAGATGCTTCTGATATTTTTCCTGCAAATCGGATAAGTCCTCTTTTATGACAAACGTGTCGTAGTTCTTTTCAAAATAGAATAAGACACGTTCCACCATCGCTGCTCTGGATACTGAGACACCGGATTCCAGTTTCAGGGAAGTTGCCATCTTTTGCACTTCCTCGGAAAAATCTTCGATTGGATTGTTGACATTGATGCCTACACCAATCACCACGTGATGAATATAATCCAGTTCAGCACTCATCTCCGTCAAAATCCCGCAGACCTTCTTTTGGTTAACAACAATATCATTCGGCCATTTAATCGATGCCGCTAATCCGGTCATATCGGTAATGGCTTCCGCTACGCTGAGCGCCATCACAAGGGTAAGCATGGAAGCCTTGTCCGGTGCAAAATCCGGTTTTAAGGCGATGGACATATATATCGCCGAACCTGCCGGTGACTGCCATGTCCTTCCCCTTCTGCCTCTGCCCTGGTTCTGCCTGTCCGCAATGACAGTCGTTCCATGCGGTGCACCTTCCTCTGCAAGACGCTTGGCATCGATGTTCGTAGAGCCGGTTTCATCAAAGTAATACAGCTTCTGTCCCGCCCATCCTGTGGTAAGTCTGCTGATGATTTCGCTCTCCGAAAGCACATCGGGACAATCCAGCAAACGATATCCTTTCCTGGTAACCGATTCAATCTGATAGCCTTCTTCTTTCAGTTGGTTGATGACTTTCCAGACAGCCGTCCTGGAAACCCCGAACTGGTCACATAACTGCTGTCCCGATACATAATCCCTGCTGTTTCGAAGCAGCGATAAAATGTCTGCTTTATCTGTTCCCATAATCTTTCTCTTTCCGTTCTCTGCCAATTATGCCGCTCTGTTATCATTCTTGGGGCATACCGAGTGTAACCGCCATAACTGCTTTGATGGTATGCATACGGTTCTCCGCTTCATCAAAGACTATGGACTGCGGTGATTCAAATACCTCATCGGTTACTTCCATCTCATTGATGCCGAATTTCTCACTGATTTCTTTACCGATTTTGGTATGTAAATCATGGAATGCCGGAAGGCAGTGCATGAAGACTGCTTTTTCACCTGCATTCTCCATAACCTTGCGGTTTACCTGATAAGGCATAAGGTCATGCAAACGGCTTGTCCAGACCTCGTCCGGTTCTCCCATGGATACCCACACGTCGGTATAGATGACATCGACGTCTTTGGTACCTTCTTCCACACTTTCGGTCAGGCGGATACTGCCGCCGGTCTGCGCTGCAATCTTTTCACAGGTATCCACAAGTTCTTTCGCCGGGAAATACTCTTTGGTTGTACAAGCGGTAAAGTGCATACCCATTTTGGCACAGGCAACCATCAGGGAATTTCCCATATTGTAACGGGCATCTCCCATGTAGGTCAGTTTAATGCCCTTCAAATACCCAAAATGTTCTCTGATTGTGAGTAAATCCGCGAGCATCTGTGTAGGATGGAACTCGTTGGTAAGACCGTTCCAGACCGGAACCCCGGCATGTTTTGCCAGCTCATCCACAATTTCCTGCTCAAAGCCGCGGTATTCAATTCCTTCATACATACGTCCAAGAACGCGCGCAGTATCAGCAATACTCTCTTTTTTGCCAATCTGGGAGCCTGTCGGGTCTAAATAGGTCGTTCCCATTCCCAGATCATGTGCTGCCACCTCAAAAGAGCAGCGGGTTCTTGTACTTGTCTTTTCAAAAATAAGGGCAACATTTTTCCCCCGTAAGAAGTCTACCGGAATCCCTTTTTTCTTTTTTTCCTTCAAATCTGCTGCCACATCCAGCATATAAACGATTTCTTCCGGTGTAAAATCCAGAAGCTTTAAAAAATTACGTCCTTTTAAATCCATGTTCCGCCTCATTTCTGCACGCTTTTTTGCGCACTGCTTTGCCTTTGTTCCTTATCCCACAATAGGACGGTTCCAAGGAACCGCCCTATTTCTATTGTTATTACAATTCTTTTACTTCACTGATTATTTCAGCACTTCTTTCACAGAAGCTGCTAATCCGGCAATTCCCTGAATTTCCGAAGGAATGATAATCTTGGTTGCCTGACCGTCTGCTGCCTTTTCAAAAGCTTCTAAGCTCTTAATTTTAAGAACCGCTTCATCCGCACCGGCTTCACGAAGCATACGGATACCGTCTGCGGTAGCCTGCTGTACTTTTAAGATTGCTTCTGCCTCACCTTCTGCTTCACGGATCATTTTTTCTTTCTGTGCTTCTGCACGAAGGATTGCTGACTGTTTCTCTGCTTCTGCTTCCAGAATTGCAGATTCTTTATTACCTTCTGCCACTAAGACAGTAGATTTCTTTTCACCTTCCGCACGCAGAATTGCTTCACGACGTTCACGTTCCGCTTTCATCTGCTTCTCCATAGCATCCTGAATTGCTGCCGGAGGAATGATGTTCTTTAACTCAACGCGGTTTACTTTGATGCCCCATGGGTCAGTTGCAATATCCAGGGAAGCTCTCATCTTGGTATTGATAACTTCTCTCGAAGTCAGTGTCTGGTCAAGTTCCATCTCACCGATGATATTTCTAAGTGTAGTAGCCGTCAGATTTTCAATCGCCATAATCGGATTCTCAACACCATATGCAAACAGCTTCGGATCCGTAATCTGGAAAAATACAACCGTATCAATCCGCATGGTTACGTTATCCTTAGTAATAACAGGCTGTGGTGCAAAATCAACTACCTGTTCTTTTAAAATCACTTTTTTTGCTACCTTATCCACAATCGGAAGTTTAAAGTGTATACCTACCGGCCATGTCTGCTGATAAGCACCCAGACGTTCCAGAACATACGCATGCGCCTGCGGTACAATCTTCACACAGGATGCCAGTAAAATAACTACTAAAACCAATACTACAAAAAGGAAATATATTCCACCCATCTTTTAGCCCTCTTTTCTTTCTTCTACGATTAGTTTCACACCATCAATTCCCAATATAGTGACAACAGTACCGACCGGTAATACAATATTGTTATAGCTGCTTCTTGCAGACCATTCCATTCCACCTGTATTTACCTGTCCAATTCCCTCTATATTGTTAATTTCACTGATGACAATCGCCTGTCTGCCAATCAGACTTTCTGTATTTGTCCGGATACGGTCTCTGTTAAAATACTTCACTGCTATCGGTCTTGTAAAATAAAGCAACAGGGCCGATACCATAAGAAATACGATAACCTGAAGCCATATCGGTGTTCCCGGTATGGAAATGATTGCCGCTGCCAATGCTCCACCGGCAAACCATATCGTTGTAAGTCCCATGGTAGCCAGTTCAATGATGACAAAAACCACCAGAAGAACAAGCCACACTATTGTCAAGTTCAACGTTGTCATTTGTTTTCACCCCTTTCTAATCCATCTTACTATATTATGCAGACAGAAACAAGGGATTTTCTTACCAAAATACCTGATTATCGATAACCAGTCCATCATGATTTCCGGCTCTTCTAAAGTGCGTTGCGCCGCCCACATTCGTTTCTCCGTTAATGGCTGCCTGTGCTGCCTGATAACAGCCATCCGGTATTTTATTATTATTATAAACGCGCGCCACCTTGCCGCTCATGGCCGGTGTAAACTGTCCGGAAGAATAGATGACACTGTATATGGAATTCGGATACGCCGCACTTCTGACACGATTCATAACAACGGCACCGACCGCTAACTGTCCGTTATAGGTTTCCGAACCTGCTTCACAGTAAATCAGTGATGCCAACAGTTTCAAATCATCTTCGCCAGCTGCAACCGCACCCTGGTTTTCGGTCAGCTTCCGTTTCTTCTCTTCTTCTTCACGTTTCTTAATTGCCTCGATGGTTTCCCCTTCATCAATATGAAAGTCCACGCTCACGTACTCTGCAGAAACATAGCCAAGCTGCCCTTCATAGTCAACACTGATCCAGTTATCATCAATTACTTCTACAATTTCAAGGTCCTCATCCTGTGCAATCAGTGCATAAATTTCTGAGTCTGTATTCGGCTCTGTCCGGATTCTTAATGTTTCCGTTTCAATGGTTGCAATCAGGTTTCCTACTTCATTTGCCAGTGCCTCTGCTTTCTCATCAAACAAAAGATATTCATCGCTTGCCCAGCCCACTAATTCTCCGGATTTGATTTTCGTCCAGCCGTCTTTTCTTTCCAGAATCCTGCCGCCGCAGTCTTTGTAAAGCAATCCTACCTTATCAGACTCCTCCGTTGCCTCGGCACGCACATTTAATGCAACCTGTACATCTGCCATCACCAGATCCGATTTTTCTGCTGCTGCGGCTGCCGCTGCTTCCACAAGCTGCGTCAGCTCTTCTATCGCCTTTTCATCGTCTGCTCCCGCACTCGGATCTAAAATATCCGTAATGCCTGCACTTAATGAGTCGAGATATTCTTTTCTGGTGGATGCTTCAGCATCAATGTTTATTCCATACAGCATACTCAGACTTACGAGGAATCCTGCCAGCACAAGGACTATGCCTCTGTTTTTTAACATGAATGCTTACCTCCGTTTATTGTTCATCGGTTTTTGCAAAATATTACAAAATTGTTAAATGCATAATTTGCATCATTTTAGCAAAACGCCCTCTCTTTGTCAAGTTTACGCAGCTTGTCCCCGATTTATGAACGAAAATAAGCGTAGAATAATTACAATTTTTTCGATTTCTCGACACAAGCCGTCAGGGCATCCATAACCGCTCCCCGCATTCCTTTTTCTTCTAGAACACGCACGCCCTGAATGGTGGTTCCTCCCGGTGAACATACCATATCTTTCAGTTCTCCCGGATGTTTGCCGCTCTCCAACACCAGCTTGGCACTTCCATAGACTGCCTGTGCGGCAAATTCATATGCCTGTACTCTTGGCATGCCTGCCGCCACTGCCGCGTCTGCCATCGCTTCGATAAACATAAAGACATAAGCCGGAGAACTGCCGCTGACAGCCCCTACTGCATCCATCAGATGCTCCGGTACCACACTTGCCTTTCCGAAGCTTTCCATCAGCTTCACGCTGAATGCTTTTTCTTCTTCCGACACCTGTGCATTTACACACACACCGGTACACCCTTCCCCTACTAATGCCGGCGTATTCGGCATGCAGCGTACCAGTTTAATCGGTCTGTCAAAAGCCTTCTCAATCCAGTCCAGGGTTTTGCCGGCTGCAATACTGATAATCAGGGTTTCAGGCTTCACACTGTCTTTTATCTGCGTAATAACCTCACTGAAAAACTGCGGTTTCACAGCAAGCACCAGCACCTCGGCCTCTGCTGCCACTGCCTCATTGCTTTCCTTCGTAAGAATGCCATACTCTTTTGCCATCTTTTCCTTGGTTGCCGCCGTTTTGGCACTGCCAATGATATCTTCCGGCTTTACCATCTCTTTTTGCAGCATACCGCCAATCATTGCTTTCGCCATGTTTCCCAATCCGATAAATCCAATTTTCATTTCTTTCTGCCTCCTTATCCGTTTTGCTGTTCCGGTTCTCTTCGCTTACTTACTTCTCTCTTCTTATTGTCTTCTCTGTCTTGCCGCTTCATATAATAACAGGGATGTCGCTATTGCAGCATTTAATGACTCTACCTTGCCTGCCATTGGTATTTTTATGTAGGTATCTGCCTGCTTTGCGGTTTTCTCCTGCAAACCGTTCCCCTCATTACCGATTAAAAAAGCCGTCGGCTTTCGGTAATCACAGTCATCGTAGAATTTTGTTCCCTGCAGATGCGCCGCATATATTGCAATCTTCTGTTTCTTCATCTGCTCAATGGTTTCCTGCAGATTGTCTGTATAGAAAAAAGGTACCCGGTAAAGGGAACCCATCGTGGAACGGATGGTTTTCGGATTGTAAACATCTACCGTATGCCTACTCATAATAATACCGGTAACTCCCGCTCCTTCTCCGGTCCGGAATATGGTTCCCAGATTACCCGGGTCCTGAATATCCTCTAATACCGCAAGTAAGGCATCCGGTGTACCCAGAATGTCCTCCGGTTTATAATGATACTGTCTGACAACGCACAAAATACCCTGCGGTGTCTGCGTATCGGATATTTTGCGAAACACCTCATCCGATACGATTTCACAGGGAGCTGAAATGGCATCTAACTTCTGTCTGCCTATTTCGGAAAGCTGCTTATTTACACTTTCTGAAACATAAACCTCTTCAATGTGCTCCGGTTCCGCCTCCAGAAACATTTTCACTCCTTCTACCACAAAAACATCCCGTTCCCGCCTTGCTTTCGCTTTCTGATTCAGTTGTATGACTTCCCGGATACGCTTGTTGGAAGTGCTTGTTATCATGTGTCTTCCTCCTGTTTACTTTTTTGCCAGGCTTCTATATTATCTTAAACCGTTCCCATACAAAACTTCCCCGCAGGACAGCTTTGTCTACGGGGAATCATTGTAGAAAATATCATTTAAAAATCGCAGATAAACCATATCGAATACTATAAGGAAAGAATTCTGCTGACCTCGTATTCATATTCCGGAATATTCTTCTGCATATTCAGTGCTTCTTCAATATCAAAATCCAGGAATTCACCATGCTGATAGCCAACCACGCGGTTTGATTTTCCGGCACAGAGAATATCTGCTGCATAAGCACCCATAATGGAGGCATAATAACGGTCCTTACAAGTCGGTGAACCACCACGCTGCATGTAGCCTAAAATGGTTGCTCTTGTTTCAATACCGGTAGCCGCTTCGATACGTCTTGCCATAGAAGTAGAATGTCCGATGCCTTCTGCATTGATAATGATATGATGGGTTTTACCACGCTTTCTGTTATTGATAATATTGTTGATAATCTGCTGTTCGTTATAGTCATATTTTTCCGGCAAGAGAATATCTTCCGCACCGTTGGCAATACCACACCATAGTGCAATATATCCCGCATTTCTACCCATAACTTCGATAATGCTGCATCGTTCGTGGGAAGAAGAAGTATCACGCACCTTGTCGATTGCCTGCATTGCCGTATTGATAGCAGTGTCAAATCCGATGGTATATTCGGTACAGGAAATATCCAAATCAATCGTACCCGGCAATCCTATCGTATTGATACCATGTCGGGCAAGAGCCTGTGCGCCACGATAAGAACCGTCACCACCGATAACTACCAACCCATCGATTCCATGTTTCCGGCAGATTTCTGCACCCTTCTGCTGTCCTTCCTCTGTGCGGAACTCGGAACAACGTGCTGTTCCAAGAATCGTACCACCTCGCTGGATAATATCGGAAACATTCCATTTTTCCATATCCATGATTTCTTCATTCAACAGGCCTTGATAGCCTTTTTTAATCCCTTTTACCTTCACACCGTTAGCCAATGATTTTCTGACAACAGCTCGAATTGCTGCATTCATGCCCGGTGCATCGCCGCCACTTGTTAAAACACCTATTGTTTTAATCTCTTTTGCCATAATCCTGCATCCTTTCAAACAATCTAAATTGCCTAACCGAATTTATTTTACTCTAAATAGCAAGGGTTTTCAATCTTTTTTCATGCTTCTTTCTGTCGCTTCCTTATAAGTTCTTTATTACGTCTTACACGACACGCACATTTTCTTTCCCAAATGTTTTCTCCAGTTGTTCGATCAAAGCCATGTCGGCATTCACATTCTGATTCGGTGGCAGCTGTTTCTTTGCTTTTGGATTTTCAATATAAATTACCACATTGTCTCTTCCTTCCGAGTCGTGCAAAATTGCCATAAGCTCAGCCTCTTTTTCCTCAAACTGCTCTTTGGTCCGGAACTTAATCCACAATTTCTTCGGAATTTCATCAAATGCCGTAATCTTTTCGCAAATCAGCTTTCCGTCTTTTTCTTCCTCAACCGAAACCCTGCCCTTGATGAAGACTTTGTTATCTTCTATCAGTTTACCGGAATTTTTTTCATAATCTTTCGGAAAAACAATGACTTCTATTGTTCCGACCAGATCCTCTATCTGCAAAAAAGCCATTACCTTTTCATTTTTTGTATATTTCAATTTTTTATCCGCAATCATGCCTCCTATGGTCGCATTTTGTCCATCGGTAACATGAGGTGCCCCGGTTTCTTCATCCAGATAGAAATCCGCTGTTGTATTTGTAATATTTTTTTTCCAGATTTCCTGATATTCTTCCAGTGGATGTCCGCTGATATAGATACCAAGCACCTCTTTTTCAAAACTTAGCTTCGTTTCTTTGGAATATTCACCTACGTCCGGCATCTTCACTTCAAAGCTTTGCTTCTCTTCTTCGGAAACAATATCAAACAAGGACATCTGCCCCGCCATGTTGTTCTTTTTATCCTGATGGATGTTGTCCATAATCTGCACATAGACACTCATAAACTGCTTTCTGGTACCACCGAGACTATCCAGTGCACCGGCTTTGATGAAATTTTCCACCGCACGTTTGTTGACATCTTTATCTGCTACTCTGGTAATGAAGTCTTTCAGATTCGTATAAGGACCACGCCTCTTTCTCTCTTCCACAACCGCTTCAATAACCGGTCTACCCACACTCTTAATTGCTGTCAGCGCATAACGGATTTCGTTACCCGAAACCGAAAATCCGATTTCCCCAAGATTGATATCCGGTGGCAAAATCTGAATGCCCATACTGCGACAAGTCATAATATATTCCGAAACCTTTCCCGGATTATCAATAACCGAAGTAAGCAATGCTGCCATAAACTCTACCGGATGGTAATATTTCAGATAAGCAGTCTGGTAAGAAACAACCGCATAGCAGGCCGCATGGGATTTGTTAAAGGCGTACTTGGCAAAATCCATCATCGTATCATAAATCTGATTCGCAACCTCGGCAGAAATCCCGTTTGCCACGCAACCCGGCACGCCTTCTTCCTCATTTCCGTAGGTAAAGTTTTTACGTTCCTGTTCCATGACATACTGTTTTTTCTTACTCATGGCACGACGCACCAGGTCGCTTCGTCCCATCGTATAACCGCCTAATTCCCGCACAATCTGCATAACCTGCTCCTGATACACGATACAACCGTAGGTAGGTGCCAGAATCGGTTCTAACTGTGGGCAGGCATAGGTAATGGAGGATGGGTCGTTTTTTCCTTTTATATATTTGGGAATAAAATCCATTGGCCCCGGACGGTACAGGGAAATACCCGCAATAATATCCTCTAAGCTCTGGGGCTTTAACTCTTTCATGAAGCTTTTCATACCACCGCTTTCGAGCTGGAACACCCCATCGGTCTTCCCGGTGCCGATGGAAGCCAAAACCGCCGGATCGTTATAGTCAATTGTATCCATATCCAACAGAATCCCCGTCGTTTTCTCTACCATTTTGACGGCGTTCTGAATAACCGTCAGGGTACGAAGTCCCAGGAAATCCATTTTCAAAAGTCCCAGTTCTTCAATGGTTGTCATCGGAAACTGTGTCGTAATGGAACCGTCCGAACCTCTCGACAAAGGAACAAATTCTTCGGCTGCCGCCGGACAGATAACCACACCTGCCGCATGCATGGAGGTATGTCTCGGAAGACCTTCCAGACGTTTACACCTGGTAATCAGCTTATTTACCTGCTCGTCCTCCATATATAGCTTCTTAAATTCCGGATTCAGCTCCAGCGCCCTGTCAATTGTAATGTTTAATTCATTCGGAATCATTTTGGCGATAGAATCCACATAGGCATAAGGCAAGTCCATTACACGCCCCACATCGCGGATAACGCCTTTGGCAGCCATTGTACCGAAAGTGACAATCTGTACTACCTTGTCCGAGCCGTATTTTCTTCCTACATGGTCAATGACTTCCTGCCGCCGTTCAAAGCAGAAGTCCACGTCAATATCCGGCATGGAAACACGTTCCGGATTGAGGAAACGTTCAAACAAAAGGTTGT
Source organism: Lachnospiraceae bacterium (assembly GCA_029219245.1). Classification (GTDB taxonomy): domain Bacteria; phylum Bacillota; class Clostridia; order Lachnospirales; family Lachnospiraceae; genus UBA3282. The sequence continues at coordinate 14,395 of JAQXTA010000066.1, forward strand.
ATTTTATCGGGTCAATATTCGTAATCTTCAGACAGTAAGAAACAATACTGCCGGCAGCTGAACCACGCCCGGGACCTACCGCAATGTCATTCTCCCTACAGTAATTGATATAATCCCACACAATCAGGAAATAATCCACAAAGCCCATCGTTTTGATAATATCAAGCTCATAGTCCATACGCTCCCGCAAAGTTCCGTCATCCTCCGGATAACGCTGCGCCAGACCTTCCGTACAAAGCTTATTCAGATAGCTCCAGGAATCATATCCTTCCGGCACCTCATAATGGGGCACCTTATAGACACCGAATTCTATTTCCACATGACAGCGGTCTGCAATCCGCTGCGTATTCTCTACTGCTTCCCATGCATAAGGGAAAAGCCCTTTCATCTCTTCTTCGCTCTTTACATAGTACTGGCCGCCTTCGTAGCGCATACGGTCTTCGTCTGCTAACTTCTTACCGGTCGGTAAGCAAAGCAGAATATCATGGGGCTGTGCATCCTCCGCATAGGTATAATGCACGTCATTGGTCGCCACCAACGGGATATCCAGTTCTTTACTCATATTCAGAAGCACCGAATTGACCGTCTTTTGTGCCGGAATACCATGATCCTGTAATTCCAGGAAAAAATTGCCTTTTCCAAAGCAGCTCTCATATTTTCTGGCAACCTTTTTTGCCTCGTCAATCAGTCCCTTCTGAATGTAACGCTGCACTTCTCCCGCCAGACACGCCGAAAGCGCAATGATGCCTTCATGAAATTCCTGCAAAATCTCCATATCCACACGCGGTTTATAGTAATAACCTTCCGTAAAGCCCCGGCTGACAATTTTCATCAGATTGGCATAACCGGTATTATTTTCTGCCAAAAGCACCAGATGGTAGTATCTGTCCTCACCGCCGGTCAGTTCTTTGTCAAAACGGGAATTGGGCGCTACATATACCTCACAGCCAATAACCGGATTGATGCCAGCCTCCTTTGCGGCTTTATAGAACTCAATGACACCATACATAACGCCATGGTCTGTGATGGCAGCACTGTCCATACCCAGCTCCTTGACTCTTTTCACGTATTCTTTTATTTTATTGGAACCGTCTAACAGACTGTATTCCGTATGGACATGCAGATGTGCGAAAGCCATATGGGACCTCTCTTCTCAAACTTATTTACAACTATTCCTATTATATCGCATCTTGCAAAAAAAGGATATGCCTTTCGACATATCCCTTTATACATTCCATTTTCATGATACAAATTATAAGTATTTCTTCAGAGTATCCACCTTGTCCAGTTTCTCCCAAGGTAAATCCAAATCGTTACGGCCAAAGTGTCCGTAAGCTGCTGTCTGCTTATAAATCGGACGACGAAGGTCTAACATCTTGATAATACCTGCCGGACGCAAATCGAAGTTTTCACGAACGATATCCACCAGTTTCTCATCCGATACTTTACCGGTTCCGAAGGTATCAACCATAATCGAAGTCGGCTGTGCAACACCGATTGCATAAGATAACTGAATCTCACATTTCTCTGCCAGTCCTGCTGCTACAATATTCTTTGCAACATAACGAGCTGCATAAGCTGCGGAACGGTCAACCTTGGTGCAGTCCTTACCGGAGAAAGCACCGCCGCCATGACGGGCATATCCGCCATAAGTATCTACAATAATCTTACGACCTGTCAGACCGGCATCTCCATGAGGTCCTCCGATAACGAAACGACCTGTCGGGTTGATGAAGAATTTGGTATTTGCGTCAACCAGTTCTTTCGGAAGAACCGGATCGAATACATATTTTTTAATATCGGCATGAATCTGTTCCTGCGTCACATCATCATCATGCTGAGTAGATAATACAACTGCTTCCAGTCTTACCGGTTTTCCATTCTCATCATATTCTACAGAAACCTGGCTCTTGCCGTCCGGTCTTAAATATTTTAAAGTACCGTCCTTACGAACCTTGGTCAACTGCAGTGCCAGTTTGTGTGCAAGGGAAATCGGATAAGGCATATATTCCTCGGTTTCATTGGTTGCATAACCAAACATCATACCCTGGTCGCCGGCACCGATGGCTTCGATTTCAGCATCGGACATTTTGTTTTCTTTTGCTTCCAGTGCTTTGTCAACACCCATTGCAATATCAGCAGACTGTTCATCGATTGCAAACAAAACAGCACAGGTATTGCCGTCAACACCATATTCAGATTTGGTATAACCGATTTCTTTTACCGTATCACGCACGATTTTCTGAATATCCACATAAGCATTGGTTGTGATTTCGCCTGTTACCAGTACGAAACCTGTACAAGTTGCAGTTTCACAAGCCACGCGGCTCATAGGGTCTTTTTCCATGCAGGCATCCAGGATGGCATCGGAAATGGCATCGCAGACTTTGTCAGGATGTCCTTCTGTTACGGATTCGGAAGTAAATAATCTTTTTTCCATGTTTCTTTTTCCTTTCTTATTTGTGATGTAAGTTTCCATTACAGCAGTTCGCTTTTGCTCGTCAAAATCCGGCTGAAATTTTCTCAGGTGCAGATATGTATTCTGCCCATACCGTATTCTGACTCTGCCGTATACGTAAAAAATCCGCTTATCGAAATAAGCGGACCTGACAGTCGATAATCAAATCCTCTTATTGTTCGAACTGTCGAAAGACAGCGTACTCGCTCAGGCTGGCACCTTCCTTTGCAGGGGTTGCCGTGGCTTCACAGATCCTATGTATCTCCACCACTCTGAATAAGAGAAAACCATGTTCTTAAGAAAGAACGCACAATATTGAATTTTCATATCTGTACATACGATACACTTCTTTTCGAATTCTGTCAATAGATGTATGAAAAGTTATTGCAGTTTGGTGCGTAAATAGGTAAAATAAAAATTGAGAAGGGAAGGGGAGTTGCTTATGCGTAGAGTACATACAAATGAATTAGTGCCCGGCATGATAACAGCTGAGGATATTTATTATTACAATAGTAACCAGTTAATTCTGCCAAAAGGTCTTGTCCTGACAGAGCAGGCAATCGACCGCCTGAACGATTATGCTATCGTAAGTATCCGTATCGAGGATGCTTCGGTGCCTGTTTCCGATAAAGACACCGGGGAAGAACCTGAGTCTTATTTCCAGCAGATTCGTTCCAGTCAGGAATTTATAAAATTCAAAAAAAGCTTTCAGGATGAGGTGTCCGAGTTTAAGGAGCATTTCAATGATGTAGTCCGCAAGAATGCTCCTATCGATGTAGATGGTCTGTTGGATCGTTCTTTATCACTTATCAATGAAACACACAGTTCCGTCGATTTGCTTGATATGATTCATAGCATGCGGGATTTTGATGATGCCACCTATGCTCATTCCCTAAACGTCGGTCTGCTCTGTCATATTTTTGCCAAATGGCTGAACATGTCCGATGAGGATGCCAATCTGGCTATGATGTGCGGTCTGCTGCACGATATCGGCAAACTGATGGTTCCCGATGCGATCATAAAGAAACCCGGAAAACTGACTGCAAAAGAGTATGACCAGGTAAAAGAACATGCTACAGATGGCTATCTCGTATTTTTGCATCAGAATATTGACCTCCATATCAAAAACAGCGCTCTGATGCACCATGAACGTTGTGATGGTAGCGGCTATCCAATGCAGTTAAAAGGCAACCAGATTGATCCTTTTGCCAAAATGGTTGCCATTGTGGATGTTTACGATGCCATGACTTCTGCCAGAGCCTATCGTGGTCCGATTTGTCCTTTTCAGGTAATCTCTGTTTTTGAAGAAGAAGGCATCCAACGCTTTGATCCAAAATATATGCTGGTGTTCTTAGAGCATATTGTCAATACCTATGTAGCGAATACCGTCCGTTTAAGCGATGGAAGAACCGGAAAAATTGTTTACATCAACAAAGATGCACTTTCCCGTCCAACCATTCAATGCGGCCAAGAATTTGTGGATTTATCCAAAGAAAAGCATTTATCGATTGAAGCTATCCTTTAATCTGTTAACAAACAAAAAGCACATTTTCATGTGCTTTTTTGCTGTCATCCTACTTTTAATTTAAATTTCTGCAATTCTCTTTCCGTTGTTACTTTCTCAATCTGTGCTCCAAGTGCCTGAAGTTTCAGATGGAAATCTTCATAGCCACGTTCAATGTATTTGATATCATCTACAGTCGTAATACCGTCTGCAACCAGACCTGCAATGACCAGTGCCGCGCCTGCGCGCAAATCCGGTGCTGTAATGCTCGCGCCGGTGTATTTGCTTACGCCATCAATAATGGCCGTATTGCCTTCTACTTTAATATTTGCTCCCATTCTGGTAAGCTCATCCACATACTTAAAACGATTTTCAAAAATACTCTCCGTTACGATACTGGTACCTGCTGAAAGTCCCAAAGTAACCGTAATCTGCGGTTGCATATCCGTCGGGAAGCCCGGATATGGTAAGGTTTTTACATGAGTATGCCCAAGCGGCTTGGATGCTACTACTCTGACTGCATCATCGGATTCTTCTACTTCACAGCCAATTTCCAATAATTTAGCACTGATAGACTCCAAGTGCTTTGGAATGACATTTTTTACCGTCACGTCACCTTTTGTAACGGCTGCAGCAAACATAAAAGTTCCCGCCTCAATCTGATCCGGTATAATCACATATTCCGTTCCATGCAACCTGGAAACACCCCTGATACGAATCACATCCGTACCGGCACCTTTGATATTGGCACCCATGCTGTTTAAAAAGTTTGCCAAATCCACGACATGCGGTTCTTTTGCCGCATTTTCAATAATAGTCTGACCCTCTGCCATAACAGCCGCCATCATCACATTGATGGTTGCGCCAACCGTAACCACATCCAGATAGATGTGATTTCCAACCAGTTTTTCTGCCTCTGTAATAATCAGTCCATGTTCAATCCGGACATTGGCTCCTAACGCACGAAATCCTTTGATATGCTGGTCAATCGGGCGAAGTCCGATATTACAGCCACCCGGCAGAGATACCTCTGCCTTATTATATTTTCCCAGTAAAGCACCTAATAAATAATAAGATGCCCTGATTTTCTTAATATAGTCATCCTCGATAATCAGACCGTTAATCTGGGATGCATTAATTTTTATGGTATGTCTGTCTATTCTCGTGACAATAACACCAATGCTTTCCATCGCCTGCAAAAGCACATTGGTATCTCTTACATCCGGTACATTCTCTATCAAAACAGTTTCATCCGTCATCGTTGCTGCTGCCAGAATAGCCAGTGCCGCATTTTTGGCACCGCCTATTTCCACCTCGCCGACTAACGGATTTCCACCCTTAATCGCATATTGTTCCATAATAATCCCCTGTATCATTCAATGCAAATGCAAAATTCTCAAACAATTAACATACAGTATACCATAAATTACGCATTTGTAAATGGGCAGATTGCTAAAGGAATCTCTCCATAACCGCAGAATTTTAATTCAAATAGTCAAGAGGATTCACCTGGGAACCATTTATCAGTATCTCAAAATGCAGATGTGGACCGGTACTGATACCGGTATTACCGCTTAAAGCAATCTTCTGCCCCTGCGATACACTTTGTCCCACTGACACTAACACTTTGCTCAAGTGTCCATATCTGGTCTGTCTTCCATCAGCATGCTGGATATATACCACATAACCGTAACCGCTTCCCCATCCGGCTTTCGTTACCGTACCGGCAGAAGATGCCATAACTGCTGTACCAACCGGTGTTGCCCAGTCAATACCTTTGTGATAACTGCTTGCACCTCTTGTCGGTGATTTTCTTCTGCCAAAGGTAGAGGATAATCTTCCTCCGGAAATCGGCTTGATATAAGTAGGCGGAATCTTGGTTCCCCGCTCTACAATTTTCGGTACTGCCTCATAAGTAATTTCTTCTTTCAGAATTTCTCTTCCGACTTCTTCCTGATTCCTATAGGAAACGTCAGCTACCACAATCCGATGACCGGCAGACGGTTCCTGTAAGGTCTTTGTTTCCGTTGTATACCACTCGTCATTATCCACATAGATAACTTCTGCTTCGTAATCTTCTTCATAATAAACTTCTTCCACACGTTCTACTGAAAGTTCCGGTTCCGGTACGGTAACAATCAGCTCATCCCCTACTCGTATGGTAGAATTCTCATTCTCAATCGTTTCATTCATGGCAATCAGATCCGCCAACGAAAGATTATTTTTCTCCGCAATCTGCGAGAGAGTATCCCCGGCTACCACTTCGTAAATCTGCTCTTTTTCTTGTTCCTTGGTAACCTGTTCAATGGCAACTTCCAAAGGTGTCAGCTCATAATCCTGCAAATAAGCTTCCACCACTTCTACCGTATCCCCAAATTCTAACGACTGAAGTCCCAGCTCATAATCTGAGAAATCTTTCTCAATCTCCGGCTCTACTTCCGCAAAAATCTGGTCAATTTCCGCCTCAATACCGGCACTGACCATCATTTCCTCTTCTTCCTCTTCTGCTTCTTTTGTTGTGTAAATAGCAGTCGTCAGAACATTCAGTTCTCTCTCCGGATCCATAACAAGATCCACATAGTACTCTTTCTTCGTATCATACTTCCCAATCGATGCCTGCAGCAAAGCCAGTACTTCCTCTGTACTGGATAAATTGACCGTATATTCATTGATTTTGACTGTGTAAGAACGATTCAGGGTTTCCTTAACATTTTTTTTCAGTACCGCAACCATATTGTTGGTAATGGTATTCTCATCATCGATTTTCCCCCAAAGCACTTCCTGCCCTTCACAGGTTATATCATTGTCGGCAAGCACCATTTCATCGCTGGTACCGGCAATTTTTTTACGTGCTTTTATCAGGCAGCCATCTACTCGTTCCACATCATCAATAATACCCACCTGCTGTCCATTTAGATAAATGGTAAAGATATTATCTCCGGTGCTTTCCAATTTCTGATAATTGGGGAGAAAAAAGGCTGCTGTCACAATTGCCAATACCGCAACCTTAATATATGCAATTTTCATTTTTTTATAATATCTGCTTATCTTTTTCATAAATTTATACCGCTATTCTTTTTGTAACAAAAATGTAACATTTTATATTCTAGCAGTATTTATGTCAAAAGTAAAGTGATATTCCTGATTCATTTGCCCGATTCGTTATATTGCTGTATCGGTTTCTTATTTTTTATAAGTATACAAAAACACGGCAAGCACTACGGTAGCCGGTACACACAGAACAATTCCCAAGCTGCCGCTTAACCCCTGCATAATAGCGATTCCGATGTTATTAGAATTAATAATTTGCTGATAAGGCAAATCGTATGCATAATCCAAAAGCAGCATACTTGTACTGCTTCCAACAAAAGCAAGAATCAACGTGTTGCTGTCCGTCCCCATCATATCTCTTCCCACGTGCATTCCTGCCCAGAAGAGTTCTTTTCTGGAAATTGACGGATTTTGTTTATAGATTTCACTAATCGCACTGCCAATCGACATGGCAACATCCATGGTTGCCCCCAGACTGGAAATCAACAGTCCTGCAAAAAGGAGTCCACCCACATGGATTTCTCTTGTTTCCCAGAGAGTTAGAAGAGATTCTATATCAGATACATTCCAGCCGCTGATACCGGATGCATAACTGAACAGTGTCGCGCTGATGCCCGCAATGATAACCCCGGCTGTCGTTCCCAATACCGCAACTGCCGTCTTTTTGGTAGGGCCGCCAATCAAATACATGGTAACCAGCGTTGTGATGATACAGATAAAGACTGCCGTCCAAAAAAGAGAATATCCCTGATAAATCATTGGCAAATAGACAAACAGGATACACAGCACTGTAAAACTGAGTCCTAACGCTCCTTTAGCTCCCTGCTTCCCTCCTACCAGACACAAAGCCAGCAGATACAATGCTGCAAAGGCATAGATAACATACTCTCTGTCCTGTGCATAAACAGAAAGTATGACCGAATCTCCGGCAACACTTTGCATCACGATAACCCGCATACCTTCCGTACAGGCAGCACCAAATAAATAGCCGGAGGCGCTGGTCGTTTCAATTTCTTCGCCTTTTTTCTCTCCAGTAAGCAATCTGACCTTAATCAACTGCTGTCCGACACGTGTTCCGTCATATTGCAGGTTATCCTGTAAAATTTCCGTTACTTCTGCTTTTTCAAAACTATTGCCCACGCGGGACACCAGCTGTGTTTTTTCTCCGCTATTCAGCTTCCATAAAAAAACAGCAAAAATAGCAAGGACTAAAAAGGGGACTCCCCAACGGATTATTCCCTTTTGGATTCTTTTTTTGATATCTTTTTCCACTTCGTTCTCCATTTTTAATACCTCTTTTTATGTCTTTCTTTTTTCTTTCCTGTTTTACACTTGCAGCAGAATTTTTCAGAAATTTCTATTGCCTTTTTACAGGAAAAGCAGGCCTCCTGCACTTTTACAGAAGACCTACCTCACTCTATTGGAAGCGGTGTCGGATACACCTGCCTGTATTACTGTTTGATAATCGTAAAAGTATCATCAATTTTCTCAATAGTTCCTTCATCGGTAATCTGGTATGTTTCTACTGAGAAAGAATTTGCAGTCATATTGATAACCGAATAACTCTGAAGCCAGTTCTGGCTGCGTGCTGCAATGTAATCCTGCTGCGTGGCAATCAATTCATAATATTTGGAACCTGATGCAGAGTTTGCTGACAGATACAAGGTTCCTTTCGGATTCGTAACCGTATTGCCCTGTGTACTTTCGATTGTGTAGCACTTGTTGTCTGCTGTAAATTCGCTCTTGGCAGCCTTTCCTTCTGCATCTTCCGGATCAAGCGGAATCTTTTCAGAAGTTGTCACATTGTATGCATTATCCCAATCATAATCAGTTTTCTTCTCATTTAAGCGGAACTCATAGCTTTGATGTGTCTGTCCATCACCATAAAGCAGTTTGGAACGGCTGTAGGTATGGTCATGTCCCTGTAATACGACATCAATATCATATTTATCAAAAATAGGTGTCAGCTGGGTTCTCAGAATCATACCATCTGTATCGGAATGATCCAGACCAGAACCGTAAATATCCTGATGGAAGGTTACAACACGCCATTTTGCTGTCGGATCGGATGCAACTGCTTCTTTGACAGTTTCTTCATGTTCTGCGCAGTTATAGTTATTAGTATTCAATACAATAAATAAGCCTTCCCCGTAAGAGTAGTAATAATCTCCACCTGCCTCTGTTAAACCGTTATCGGTTGTATTTGGATTATTAAAGTGATAAGTATAGTCAGGATTTAAGGAATCATGGTTTCCGATTGTTGTTGCTACCGGAAGATACTGTAAAGCACTTGCTCCTAAATAACCGGCATATTCTTCTTCTTTTGCCTTACCTGTTTTATTTACCTGATCACCTGCGGAAATAATGAAATTCAGGTCAGGATTTGCACCATAAGCAATGCTTAACGTTCTGTCCCATGCATAGCTGTCGTTACATGCTGCTGTATTTGCTACACCACTGTTTGCCTTTAAGGTATCGCTGCCTTGTGGCTGTCCTTTGGAGGCACCAATCTGCGGGTCTCCTACATAAAGAATTTTTGCGCTGGAAAAGTCTCCTGTTGTATAGCTTCTGACTTCACCCTGTACCCCATTACGTTCTACTGTATAATAATAGGTTGTGTTCGGCTCCAGTCCAGTTACTGTAACATAATTGGATACATATGCCGTTCCATTTGTGAGACTTTTATCAACTGCCTGCATAGTTCCTCTGTACTGTTTGAGGTTTGCTTTGTCTTTTCCGAATAATACGATCGGGGTTGCTTCCTTCTCACTTGCTGCTTTGCTGTACCATCTGCATAGTGTGTTGTTGCAGCCAAGGCAGTTATCTGCGGAACCATAGTAACGGCAACCGCACCTGCCAGAATACCGGATAAGATTTTCTTATTCCACTTCATTTTTTCATATTCTCCTTTCGCGTACGCTTTTTTTCTATTGTACCTCTGATAAATTCAGTCTAATCATCCCACCGGAAAAGAGAAATCATATTCAGGTAATATTTTGTAATTTGTAAGTAAAGTTTGTAATAAGTAAGTAAAATTCCAAATTTATGTTACAATGGAAAAAAAGGAGAGTTACTCATGGACCGGATTATTTTTCATATTGATGTAAACTCCGCTTACCTTAGCTGGAGTGCGATAGATAAACTGCAAAAGGGTTCTTCTGTTGATTTGCGTACGGTTCCCTCTATTATCGGTGGCGATATGGCAAAACGACATGGTGTTGTGCTTGCCAAATCCATCCCCGCAAAATCCTATGGCATCGTGACCGGAGAGCCGATTGTAAATGCCATGCGCAAATGTCCTGGACTTCTGTTGGAACAGCCGGACCATAAACTTTATCACAAAAGAAGCGAAGAACTAATGCAGCTTCTTGCCGATATCTGCCCTGACATCGAACAGGTCAGCGTAGACGAATGTTATATGGACTATACTCCGATACAACAATTGTATTCATCGCCGGAGGAGGCTGCCGCCCATATTCGCACACAGGTTTATGAAACCTTCGGATTTACCGTAAATGTTGGAATTTCTGACCGCAAAGTGTTAGCAAAAATGGCTTCCGATTTTAAAAAACCCAATTTGACACATACCCTTTATCATAATGAAATAAAGGAAAAGCTCTGGCCCCTTCCGGTATCTTCTCTGTTTATGTGCGGTCACTCCAGCGTAGAGGCTTTGCGCAAGCTGGAGATTATAACCATCGGCGACCTGGCACAGACAGACCTTTCCATTTTAACCGCTCATTTGAAGAGTCATGGCAAATTACTCTGGGAATATGCAAATGGTATTGACGAATCGATTGTGGAAACAGTGCAGGCACAGGCAAAGGGTATCGGCAACTCCACCACCCTGCAAAAAGATGTACAGACAAAAGAAGACGCCCGTCCCGTTCTGCTGTCCCTTGCAGAATCCGTAGCCCGCAGACTGCGGGAAGCCGGACAGATGGCAGAAATGATTAGCGTGGAAATCAAATATAACACCTTTAAAAAAGTTTCCCACCAGACCACTCTGTCCACTCCAACCTCCGGCAGTGATACCATTTATCAGACCGCCTGCATACTCCTCGACGAGGTCTGGGATGGCACTCCGATACGACTGCTTGGTATTCGTTCCTCAAAGCTCTCCGCCGATACGGAACCGGTACAGCTTAGTCTTTTTGACATGCCTGTCACTTTTGCTCCGAAAGATGCTTCTGCACCGCCTATTTCCGCCGAAAAAGAAGCACAATTAGGAAAAGCGCTGGATTCTATCCGCAAAAAATATGGAGCTGATGCCATTGTCCGCGGCAGCATGCTCCATTCAAATACGCAAAAAAGAAAAAAAGATTGATTTAGTGATTGTAGGATAAAACAACCTCAAAAACGGCCTTTTCACAGCTCCTGTTGCTGTAATTCCAGGTCCGGCCTGCTTCAAACTGCAGGGACTTTCCCTGCTCTATCTCATAATTTTTCTCCTCAATCATAATCGAAAGTTTTCCCTGTAAAACCGTTACAAAACAGGATTCTATTTCTCCTGTTCCTTCCCCATCACAGCTCTTGCCGGGTTCAATTTCATAATTGAAGATTTCAAAAGACCTTTTTTTATCAAACGGAAGGATTTCTTTTACACGATAGGCATTCTCCTGCTCCCTGCATGGAAGTATGGTGTCCTTATCAATAAGTACTGCCGTATCCTCCTTCCGGTAAAGCAAGTCCTCAAAAGAGATCCGGATACCTTCCACGATTTTGCTGATTGTGGCTACGGTCGGATTGGATTCTCCACGTTCAATCTGCCCCAGCATACTTTTACTGACTCCTGTCTGCTCTGCCAGCATATCCAGACTCATATTTCTCTCTTTCCGGATTCTTTTCAAATTCACTGCTATATTCTGATCAACCCGGCTCATATTTAACCTCCATTCCGGTAATTTTGACAAAAAGAAAAGCACCGGGTATCACCCGATGCTACACCTTTGTAACAACATCTGCTTTATTCAACTGTATTTATCATACTTGGTTTTCACGTTTTCGTCAAGCAATTTCCTGCTGTTTTACTGTTTGTTTTTCTTTGCTTTTGTACGATTGCGCGCTATTTTTTCACACTGTAGCCAAAGAAACCAATTTCTTTTCCTACCGAAAGATATCTTCCATGGGAATACACAAGCGGTTTTGCATCGTTTAGATGGAATCTGCCGTTTGCATCCATATACCGCTCATCCGCATGCACCGCTACCACTTCTGCCAGAAACATATGATGGGTACCGAGTTCTTTCTTTTCCGTAACCCTGCATTCCAGATTGACCGGACTTTCTTTTACCATCGGTACCTTGACCTTTTCTCCCGGAATTTTGGTTAGCTTCATATCTTTCCATTTATCCACATCTTTTCCGCTTTTCACACCACAATAATCGGTTGCAAAAGCAAGCTCTTCCGTTGTCAGATTGATGACAAACTCCCCTGTTTCCTCTATCATATGATAAGAATAACGCTCCGGACGGACGGAAATGGAAACCATCGGCGGATCCGAACAGATTGTTCCTGTCCACGCAATTGTCAGCAAATTGCTGTTTCCTGCTTTATCAGCCACGCTGACCAACACCGCCGGCAGCGGATACAACATATTTCCCGGTTTAAAATTCTGTTTTCCCATACTGCTTTCTCACTCTTTTCAAACTAAAATACCAAGGTAATGTTGAACAGATTAATAATAATATCAACCAGTACCAAAAGCAGAATACAGATTGATACCGGAAGAACCGCTTTCTGCTTTTTACAGCTCTCCTGCTGTCTTTCCGTAAGCACTTCGGTCTGCTTATTCAATTCTTCTATCATGGCAGCTTGTACATTCCGGTAAACCTTGACATTCTCTTTATGTTGAAATTCCTCCGTATGTGCAAATGCTTCTTCCAACTGTTTCTTTATCTCTGCCAGAAGCTGTTCCCTGTCTTCCTGCGTATTACCGGTTGCCTGAATCTCTTCAATCTTCTGAAGACTTTCCTGTAAAACTTTCTGTACCTGCTCTGTATTTTCTGCTGTCTTCAAATGAACCTTCCGCATTTCCTGCAGCAGATTCTCATACTCTGCCACCTGACTCTGTAGCTGTTCCATCTTCGCGGTCTCAGCAGCGGAATTTGCCTTGATTATTTCCTGCGCATTCATTTTCTGTGCAAGTTTATCCATAAAGGTATCCATCATTTTTCCTCCAAACATAGTCCATACCACTTTCTGTCAATTGTATTTCTGCCAACGTTACTTCAGCAGCCTGGCTCTTTCTTTTATTTGTTTATTTTAACATTTTTCGCATCCTGTGACAACCAAATTTGTAGATAGTTTTTTGTTGATTTTGCACAAATATAAATTCCATTTTTTTACTTTTTTATAATAATTAACGATACTTTTACATCATGTTCATAGTTTGTTCATATTTAATGGATATAATTATTTCATAAACAAGCGAGAAACATGTAATGTTTAAGCATTACACACATAGATAAATTTTTTCATAATAGCCCAAGTACCGAAAGGTGCTTGGGCACTCCTCATTTTATCGTGGTAAAACCACAAAACCGATTTATAAAATAACATAGCAAAGGCAGGAACCCTTCCGGTATTTCCTGCCCTTTTCTGTTTCGTTTATTCTGTTTCTTCATCTTTCTCCAAATGTTGAATTTCCTCATTCAGATTCAGCATTCGCTCATCAAGCTGTGATACAATCCGAGAACACTCTACTAGCTGCTCCTTAATATATTCCGGAGCATTTCCTTCAAATTTATAATGAATTTTATGCTCCAGACTTGCCCAGAAATCCATTGCTACCGTTCGAATCTGTATTTCTACCTTCGTCTGCTCGATACGGTCTGACAAATACACCGGCACTGTCACAAGCATATGGTAACTTTTATAACCGCTTGGTTTTGGATTTACGATATAATCCTTAACCGAAATGACATTGATATCACTCTGATTACTAATCATCTCTGCAATCTGATAAATATCCGACGTAAAAGAACAAATCACACGAATACCTGCAATATCATTAACATATTTCACCATATTTTCAATGGTAGATTCATAGCCATGTTTCTTTAACTTCTTTACAATGCTTTCCGGTGTTTTAATACGGGATTTAATATGTTCAATTGGATTATATCTATGTACATGCTGAAATTCATCATTCAAAATTTCCAACTTGGTAGATATTTGTTTCAATGCGGAATTATAGATTAACGTAACCTCTTTCCAACTGTCAATCCCATTTCTATCTGCACTAACTTCCATTGCCTTCCCCCAATATTGCTTTCACGATATGCTACATATACATTTTATCATAAAATCTTCAAAAAATGTATATATTTCACAAATTTTTAATTTATTTTTTATATTTATTGTTTATTTTTACAATTATTTTTCTGTTTTTTCTTTTCTTCCGCTAATCAGGCACAACATCATGGGGACACACACCACAAAAGGGTACATATATCGTATCAGAACCGTTGGAGACAACAACAACGTCAAATAATAAACAACCAGAAAGAGAACCGGCAACAGCATTCTGTACTCTCTTCTTTGAAAAAAAAACACCATATAAAGGCAGAGCAGCCACCAGTAAAATGCCGGAGCAAAGATAACCGACAATACCGGTATTTTCTGATAGGCATTATCCGATATCATTTTCTCCATGAACACTCTCAGTCCTGGCAAATAGCTATTTTCTATGATTTCACAGCCAGCCGGCATCGTTCTGTTGTCAGTAGAAAGATAACCAAATCCGCTCTCGGTACCCACACCGTATATCTCAGCATGTGATGTATCCGCCAGATACCAGTAACCGATAGCATTATCCAGAAAAGCATCCACATAGGTCATCGGAAATTTGAGGCCCAGCTTCATCCATGTTTTCAGTAATCCCACCGGATTATCATGAATCACTGCACGGTTTTTGACCGGATCTGCCAGATGCGGATTATAAGCGGCAAAAACCCACTCAGAAGGCAGATACAAGTCTAATTCCTCCCGCATGTCATTCTCCAGCTCTTCTTCATGCTCCACTCTTGCCCGCGCCATCTGCTGCAGCGGAACACTGAGCATTTCTCTTGGACTGCCGTTATGTGCAGCAGTTATCTGTTTCAAGCCTGCACTACAGATTAGGAACAATACAAGCGTACCCAGTATGAAACAAACAGCTTTCGTATCTTTTTTAGTCCATCCATGTCCTGTTGCCTGTTTGGTTTTTTCGTCCCTTTTCCAAAAGAAAAAAACAAGCGGCAGACTCACAACATATGCATAAACCGCATTATTACGGAACAGAAGCATCAAGACGGAAATTATGCAAAGAGTAACCCTGAACCAACGTTTTTCATGCTCCGCTCCGTCATCCTGCCTGCTCCATTCATACATTTTTATGACATATAAAAGCACCAGTCCCGAAAACAGCACATCCTTCGTCGTGCTCATGGCCAGAACGGAATTGGTCGGAAAAAGCGCATAAAAAGCAAGCAGTAAAAGACGCATAATATACGAAGTTCTTTCTTTATATAGCACCATCAGCGCATAGCCAAAAATCATTGCCATCAAAAGCATCTGAACAATGGAATGTAGGGCCATTCCCGCAGAATAGGAGCCAAACACGCTGCCACCCAATCGAAAGAAGGCTCCCAAAAATAAAGTATGTATCAACGGATGGTGGGTGCTGTAATCATGTGCAAGCACCTGATAGAGCTGTCCCTCCGCATCATATGCGAATACCGAAGGGTAATATGCCAAAAAGACCGGCAGCCAGCAAAGAAAAATCACGCTGCTGTAGAAAAAAAATACTTGCCGGTTTCCATATTCTTTCTGTCCGATTCGTGTTCTTATCTGTCCATCGCGCAGCTTCGTCATACCTTTTAAAAGAAATCTGATAACAAAGGACGTCAATATCGTCAAAATGGCTGTCAGAAAGAGTATCCATCCTAATTCCGGTAGACTCCGAAAAGTTTGCTGCTTTTTATCCAGCATATATCCAAGTACAGTGGAAATTGCTATCAGGAAACCAAGACCTATGGAATTTTTTAAATATTTGTCGTAAAAAGTCATAATTTTTTTCATCATGAAATTATTGTAGCATTTCTATCAGAAAAGAAAAAGGAAAAGATTTGTATTTACTTTTTCAAAAATGATTTGTATATTGTTACTATAACATTTAACAAGCTTCAAAAGAATAAGAGGTTTTTATTTCATGTTTCGTTTATGGGCAAAAGAATTTCAAAACAATCATATGTTAAAGGACACTGTTATCTGCGATGACAGAGATGACACCAGAACACATAAGGTTTTTCATGCCTTAGACGAAGTCTGCTATCAGTTCGATCTCGGCAAACCCATCTGGTTGGAAGCCAATATCCAGGATTTCAAAAAACACGACAAAACCCGCTTTTCGCAGGATAATTTCATTGAAAAAATTGACTTTGATTATCTGGAAATCCATGTGATTGAAGAAGACTAATGAATTATTTTTCTTGACTTTGCATATTATAAGGTGTAGTATTCTAATATGTTTTAAGTAGTTTTCAAAACTATGTGTAGTGTTTTTAGAAATCATTTTGTGGGACAAAAGTACTAAACGCAATATATTGTCCATAATGATTGGTAAAAGGAGGAGATATTATGCAAATAACCATTCGTGAACCGGGAAGCGCCATTACTCATTTTATCGCTATGATGTTAGCGGTTTTTGCTTCCACACCGCTTCTAGTCAAAGCAAGCGCCTCAAACAGCCGTACTGCATTCATTTCTCTCGTGGTATTTATGCTCAGTATGATCGCTCTGTACGGTGCCAGTGCGCTTTATCACAGTGTTAATGTGAAAGATAAATTCTTAAAAATATTTCGTAAAATTGACCACATGATGATTTTCGTCCTGATTGCAGGCTCTTATACTCCGGTATGCCTGATTGTACTCGGCGGTAAGCTTGGCTATACCCTGTTAACCGTTGTATGGTCCATTGCGATTGTCGGTATGTTAGTAAAGATGTTATGGATTACCTGTCCCAAATGGTTTTCCTCTGTCATCTACATTGCCATGGGTTGGGTATGTCTGGGAGTTTTCGGGCCTTTATGGAACACCCTGCCACACAGTGCTTTCCTGTGGCTTCTCGCCGGTGGAATCATCTACACTGTGGGAGGTGTCATTTACGCTTTAAAGCTTCCCATTTTCAACAACAAGCACCAAAACTTCGGCTCTCATGAAATTTTCCATCTGTTTGTTATGGGTGGAAGTATCTGTCATTTTCTCTTTATGTACTTATATGTAGCATAAAAAACCAATAGCAAAACGGCTCCGCCTGCTGTAATGAAGATCCACTTATGGCCTTTTTCTCCGGATGCAATACAGTAGGTGGCGGCATTGCCCTGCATTTCTACCTGTAAGTATTCTCCGTATTCCTTATAAGAAATTTCTTCCCATTCTTCCCCATTGAATGCATAAACTGCTTTTATTTTTTCATATGGGTTATAAATCCTGACTTTGGAAACCGTATCCTCCTGCAAATCCGCATTGTCAATTATCAGCTCGTATACCGTCGATTCTACCTTTTTCTTTCCGGTGTTTTCTTTGGTTTCCTCCGCTGTCCATTTGCTTTCTTTCGCATGGAACGCAGCCTTATCCGTATATATGCCGTCAATATAGGCACATGGCTTCTCCTTCTGCCCTGATTCTTTTTCTTCCGTTTCCGCCGTCAAAATTACCTCTTCACTTGCCAGTGTTGTAATATTATCACAATACTCTGCCTCCAGTGTCAGGTTTCCTTCCATTACTTGGTCAGAAATATCCGGCCATTTCCCAAAAGTTCCATCCCCTGCCGGAGCATCGGGCATTTCAATTTTGTCAAGCTTTTCTCCATATTTTACCTCTGTCTGCGTTATCACCGTTTCGTCTGCAATAAAGGTAATTTTCAAATGCCGGTATGGAATCGGTACACCGGTTATCTCTAACAGTTTCTCATAGGTTATCGGATTCGTGGCTTCTGCATAGCTGACATTGTCAATACCTCCCAAACCGTTGTTTACATAGGTATTACCGCCGATATCCTCTCCAAAGCCGATACCTTCACCCTCTTCGGTTTCCACCCATCCTGCAATGGCACCTTTTCGGGTCGCATCCTCATTGACCGATACCATCGAATAACAATCCTGTATCCGTTTTCCGGCTCCCGCAATCCCGCCGACATATTGGAACCCTTCCAGATTCGTCAAGGCCCAACAGTTTCTAATCAGTGCCTGGGATTCACCGCTGATACCTCCTACATATTCTCCTTCGGCACTTTCTACACTTCCATAAGCCTCACAATCAGTCACGATTCCCATATTCATGTAGCCTACAATACCACCGGCGCCGTTTTTCTTCGCGGTAATCTGCCCTTCGTTCTTGCAGCCCGTCACAATACATTTTGTCAGATAACGACTTCCAAAGGAACGGTTTACACTTCCTGCCGCATTCCCTTCCGGGTCCTCTTCATCGATTGCCATAGAACCGGCAATACCGCCTATGTTGACATCTCCTTTTACTCTTCCTGTGTTATTGCATCGTTCAACCTTGCCTTCTGTACTGGCATCAATGACATCATCGGAAATATCTTCATATCCTCGTTCGTCATAATACAAATCTTCAACATCTTCTATTTTTTCCGAAAACAACTGGAAGATGACGTTTACCTGATCATTAATCGCATGCAAATCGGCTTCCAAAATATCCGAATGCGCATCAATATCATCCCCAATCTGTCCGGAATAAGCCGAAATGGCATCCAACTGTTTAAATAAGCTTTCTATAGCAACATCTGCTTCATCTCCCAGTTCGACAAACTGAATATCAAACTTTGTATTCAAATAGATCATCGTTGATCTTACTTTTCCAAAAGCCGTATCCAGATGGAAAAAACTGCTTTCCAAATCATCAATCAGCACATCTATTTCGACACCTGCCTGCTTTAATGCTTCCTCAATATAAGGAGACATAATGTTGGCTATGGTATTCAAGTCACTGAGTATATAGGAAAGGGTTTCCCCGGCATCCGCAAGCTGTTCTGCAAGAACCAGTACCTCCGCAACAATTTCCTCATCCGTAGCACCATTTTCTTCCATTTTACTGATTTTATCTACCGTATTGGAAATGTCTTTCATCTGGCTTTGTAACAGCGTAACATTTTCGCTCAGGTTATTTTTAGAATGATCTACCGCTTCCGAATCGGTACTGGTTTTAAACTCAATATAGACTTTCACTGCTCCCATTTCCGGTGTAATGCTGAATTCATACACATAGGAACCGGCATTTTTCTTCGTAACGGCAATCTGATTTGCTCCATTATTATAGCTTGCAGACGGATTCCCATTTACTGTATACCCACTGTTCGGGTGCACATTCAAAGTAACCTTATTATTGGAAACCGTATAGTCTGCCTTTCCCCCGGCATTGGACTCCAGAATAATCTGGGTTTTGGTAAATTGCACATCAACCGTTACAGCTTGTGCCGGCATAGTAAACTGCCACCTACTGTCATCCGTCGGACTACAACTACACGGCACTACGGTTCCATCCGCCGCGGTAGCAGTAACACTTGTCTGGCACCCACTGTCAGCATTGGTATTAACCACCATAACATCGCCTTCATGTCCCTCCTTATCGCCCAACACATCAGCAGTACAATCCACACTATTTTTTTTAACTGTAATGCTATATTTAGCCGGTTCACTTGCCGGTGGATCATAAGTTTGATGATTGCTATTGGTAATGGACAAAATTCGACCGTTTCCTGTTCCGCCACTTCCGTCATAGGTACTGTAAAACTCTACCTTTGCAACCACATTCGATGCCGGCATCACGAAACTGTATGCAATTGTACCTCCACTGGAAACATCTGTTAAGGTAATCGTATTCTGATTGGCATCCAGTACGCGGATATCCTTCATTGCATAGCCCTCTTCCGGAGTGACCGTAAGGGTTACTACTTCCCCCTCTGCCGGAGATCCCTTATCCGAATATATCTCTCCACCCACACCGGATACAAGTGACAAACGGGCATGTTTCGTTTCGTTATACTCAGAGTTTTCTACTTTTCCGCTGAAATCCAGCGTATCTGCCACTTTCCCAAGGTTGCCTGCTGCCCGGTTCATATCACCAATTGCCAGCTTGGCCTCATCTAAAATCGACGGAAGTTCGTCCATGACATAATCAATTCTATCTGCCATCTCATTGACTGCTGCTACATTCTCATCCACGAAGTCGATTGTTTCTCCTGCAATCGTATCTGCATCATCCAGCGCAGCATCCGAATAGCCTCTCAAGGTGTCAAAATCCGCACTTACCGTATCCTGGGTTGCCCCTGCATCATCCAAAAATTTATCAACCAAATCATGAAGCTTCTGAACCGCCTCGGAAATGGACTCCGATTCTTCCACACTGATATACGGCTCCATCTGCCCAACGATGCCGCCGACGTCCTTTCTGCCATAAACGCGGCCACTATTGTTACAGAAAACAACCTGCCCAGCCTGCCTTCCTACAATACCGCCTATATTATAACCATTATGTTCATAGCCAATCACACCCTGATTGTTGCAATTTATGACAATACCGTCAGAATAGCCGGCAATACCGCCTATATCGGTACCACTTACCAGTTTGCCTTCTTTGACGTTCTGCCAGATGCCTTCCAATCCGGCATCATCCTCTTCCTCCAGCCAGGAGCTGTCACTGTTGATACATGCCTTATTGGTACAATTCCGGATGGCGCCATAATTGATGCCCGCAATTCCACCTGCCTGATTATAACCGGTTACGGTTCCCCTGGAAAAACAGGTACTGATTTTTCCGGTTCTTTCATTTTCTCCGGCAATAGAACCCGTTGCTTTTTTTCCTTCCACTCTTCCGATAAAAGTGCAACCTATAATCCATCCGGCATTCACACCGCACAAACCACCCGTACAGGTCTTTTCATTTTCAGAGGATATCGCCCCTTTAACGGTCAAATCCTGAATAATTCCTGTCTGCGTTACATAGCGGAAAAAACCATCCGCATAGCCGGAGCCTGTTAGATAAACACCAGATATGGTATGTCCGTTTCCATTAAATGTTCCTGCAAAAACCGGAATCGGTTCAAATTTTTCCCCTGCCAATGAAATATCTGTCTGTAACTCAACTACCTTGTTCACAGACCAGGAATCAATGGTACAATTCTGCGCAAACTCCAGAAAATCATCTGCTGTTTCTATTAGAACCATTTCTGTCTCTTCCATCGCTTCTTCCGCATAGGCTACCGGCATTGGAACGGATACTGTCAGAAGTATGGCTACGGACAGCAAACTAGCAATTCTGGTTATCATCTTCTTTTTCATCCTTACCCAACTCCTTTTCTTCATCCATATCCTCTTCAATCAAAGGCAATTCATCCTCTGCATTTCCCAGTCTTGTCATATTGCCCATTTCCATAATCGCGTTCACTTCGCCACGGACAATACCATGTATTTCGCCAATTACAATACCATTAATCTGACCCCTGACTTTACCGTTTATGCTTACCAGGCCGGTCGCCCTTCTTGTCATAACCGGCATCGAAACGGAGAAGGATGTCTTATCAATAACCTTCTCACCAAGCAAAAGAATCTGCGGTAAAATAAACATAACAATAAAAATGGAAAGCAATGTGCCACGCCCCAGACATTGTCCGATACCTACAATCGCCGCCTCCGATGTCATCTGTCCAATCAAAATACCGGCAAGTGCTAACATAGAACCGGATGTAATGATGGTCGGAAAGGCAAAATTCATTGTTTCAATAATCGCCTCTTCTTTGCCCATTTTCTCCTTTAGTTCCATAAAACGACCGGAAATAACAATGGCATAATCAATGTTTGCACCCATCTGAATGGAACTGACAATTAAGTAACTCATGAAAAACAGATTCGACTGTGTAATGGCCGGGAAGGAAAAGTTAATCCAGATACTTCCCTGAATAACCAAAATCAGTAATACCGGCATCCCCGCTGAGTTAAAAGTAAAAAGAAGTACTGCTAAAACCGCCAGAATCGATACCACACTTACCACCACATTATCTCTGGAAAAGGTCTTACACAAGTCATACTGGCTGGTCGACTCTCCCACAACCAGAATTGTTCCTTCTTCATAGTATTTTCTCGCTATTTCATGCATTTCATCCAGGAAAGCAAATGTCTCATCCCCTTCCTCGGGCAGATTCAGATAAACCAGCATACGGCTGTAATCTTCTCCCTGCAACTGTTCCAGTGCAATATTCATCTGTCTGTGTGCATCCTCTAATGTTTCCATTAGATCATCATCCAATGCCACATAACCCTCCTGCACTTCATCATACAGGAACATCATCATATCAATTAGTGGAACACTGTAGGTAGAAATTCCATTTACCAGCTTCGCATAGTTTTCATCATTTACTGCATATGCCGTATATAACAGCTCTGCCACCTCATAATCCAGCTCCAGCAATTCCGAAAACTGTCTTGCTGTCAGTTTATCCGTCAGCATGTAACCATCCATTGCTTCTGTATTGGAAAGTCCTACCGTATAGTCAATTTCTTCTCTGGCATCCAATTCTGCCAACATCTTTTTCTCTGTTGCATAATTGCCGGCCGGAACAATCAAGGCCACAAAATTATTGTCCCCAAAGCTTTCTTCAATCATCTCATCTGCTATCTGATATTGATTCTTAATCGGTGTGGAAAGCGTTGTATAGCCATATACATAAGGACATTTACTCTGTAAAATACCAAAAATAATCAATGCTGCCACAAAAATAGGTGGAATAATAAATCTGGTTTTATATGCAAATTTTCCGACAAACGGAATCTTCGGCACGAAATTTTTATGTACTGTCTTATCAATTAAATTGCCAAATACCATCAAAAGTCCCGGCATCAGAAGGAACACTGACATCAAGCTTAAAAGGATTGCTTTAATCAGGCAGATTGCCATATCACTACCAATACCAAACTGCATGAACATCATCGCTGCCAGACCGCCAATCGTTGTCAGACTGGAAGAAAAAATTTCCGGAATGGACTTACTGAGTGCAACAATGACAGCATCCCGAATGGGCAACTGTGCATGCTCTTCTTTGTAACGGTTACAGAAAATAATGGCATAATCAATGGACAAAGCAAGCTGCAATACTACCGTAACCGAGTTGGATACAAAGGAAATGGTACCAAGCAGATAATTGGTACCCATACTGACAATTGCCGCCGATATAAAAGTCAGCAAAAGCACCGGAACTTCTGCCCACGTCTGCGAAGTCAGAAGCAAAACCGATACTACAATGACAGCAACTAACACAATAATAACCTGCATCTCCGATGCAAGGGTTTCCGATGACTGGTTTCCCAGTGTCGTCGATGTATAGGCATCATAAGAAGAAAGATACTCTTTTACCTCATCCAACGCCGTCAGACATCTGTCATCACCCTCATCATAGCCAAACATTACATCATATAAGGCAGAAAAATTATGGTAATGATCCTCTGTGTTGTCAAAGGTTACCATTGCCACGCCTTCTATCGACTTTAAATCATCCGCTATATTTTCTGCCTCATCATAGCCAATATTCGTTACCATAACTCTGACCGTTCCATAGGTCAGAAACTGTTCTTCCATCAGGTCAAGACCCTGTCTTGTTTCTGCGGAATCCGGAAGGTACGCCGATAAAGAATTTTCTACCTTAACCCATTTCATGGAAAAGGCAGAAAAAATAATTAAGATAATATAAAGTAAAAAAAACAGGTTTCTTTTATCCACAATAAATTTTGAAACCTTTATCATGAAATTAGAATCCTGCTCCTGTGTCTTTGATTGACTCACTGCTTAGCCTCCTTTACTTTTTCCAATGCATGCTATCAATCCCCACACAAAAATGGACCTAAGAAAATTCTCATGTCCATTTTATTTAGGTATTTTGTCAATTTCAATATACAATCTCTTCGATTTGTCTAAATACTATCAGCTACGCGATTCCTATCACTTAAAACTTAATCGTCATATCCATTCGGATTATTGCTCTGCCATCTCCAGGAATCCTCACACATCTCTTTGATGCCATACTGTGCTTCCCAGCCAAGCTCTCTTTTGGCTTTCTCTGCATTGGAATAGCAGGTTGCAATATCGCCCGGTCTTCTGTCTTTGATAACATAAGGAATCTTAACACCGGTTGCTTCCTCGAAATTTTTCACAATATCAAGTACGCTGTAACCTGTTCCGGTACCAAGGTTGTAGATGCAAAGTCCGGCTTTTTCTTCAATCTTTTTCAGTGCCTTCACATGACCGATTGCCAAATCAACAACATGGATATAGTCACGTACGCCGGTACCGTCTGGTGTATCATAGTCATTGCCAAATACGCCTAACTCTTTTAACTTGCCAACTGCCACCTGTGTGATGTAAGGCATCAGGTTGTTTGGAATACCATTCGGGTTTTCACCGATGGTTCCACTCTTATGTGCACCGATTGGATTAAAGTAACGTAATAAGATGACATTCCATTCCGGGTCAGCTTTCTGCATATCGGAAAGAATCTGTTCCAGCATGGACTTAGTCCATCCATAAGGGTTCGTGCACTGTCCCTTCGGACATTCCTCGGTAATCGGGATAATTGCCGGATCACCATATACGGTTGCAGAAGAAGAAAAAATAATATTTTTCACATTATGTTTTCTCATCACATCTACTAAAGTCAGAGTTCCCGCAATGTTGTTTTCATAATATTCCCAAGGCTTTGCTACGGACTCTCCGACTGCCTTCAAGCCTGCAAAATGAATACAGGAATCAATCTGCTCTTTGTCAAATATCTCATTCAAAGCTTCTCGGTCCAGAATATCCGCTTTGTAAAATTTAACCGGCTTTCCTGTAATCTTCTCTACCCTTTCTAATGATTTCTCACTGGAGTTGGATAAATTATCCAGAACTACCACATCATATCCTGCATTCTGTAATTCCACTACGGTATGGGAACCAATATAACCTGCTCCACCTGTCACTAAAATTGCCATAAGAACTCCTCCTTGCTTCTTTTGGTTTTCTGTCTGTTTCTACTGACACTTTACTCTTTTCCCACCTGTTTCAGCAAGCATAGAATGTTACTCAAACCTGTCGAAATGTTAAATAATAAGTCAGGCACCTATAGTACGATTCCATTCTCCTTGCACAATGCCTGTGCACTCTCCACCGAATCCACACCCGTTTTATTTTTAATCGGTGCAAATTCATGATTCCGGACTACTTCATAAGGCAGACAGGAATTTAACTCATGAATCATATCTAAAACGAGCTGCTCATATTTGTAGCCGTTTGGTTCTTCCGGTTTGATGAACTCCCCGGCTTCATTCAGGCAGGGAATCTTCTTTTCCACAATGTGAAGCGGAAGTTTCTTTGCCACAATATCTTCCAGAACGCTTTCTTTAAATAAGTAATTTAAAATAACACCGAAGTTATATGCCGGATCTCCGTTTTCATCCTTCGCATTCATCAGTTCTTCCGTCAATTCATAATATTCCACAATGGAAGGTCTTCCGTCCTCTAAACACATAACACCAACTTTTTCATCCGGTGCGTTTTTACGCACTACCTTCGCACCGACTTCACTTTCGGTTACAATCGTTGCCCCTACGAAACATGGATCTGCAATCCGCTGTAAAACATTATCAACTGCAAAAACATTCAGCCATTCAATGCCGGCTTCATGAATCTTATCCACAATCCCCCATTTCATCATGGAAGAAAACCAGCCACCGTTACCGTTCGGGGAACTGGAGATTTTGTTTTTGGCCTCCATATAAACTTTACCGTCATAATCGGTTGCCGGAGCCATATCCTGCATAAAGAAAGTAACATACTCCGGGTTGTAACCGAAATAATTCTTTTCCTTAAAAAAACTAGTAGTCGCTTCATGGTTTTTATCACTTGTCATTACAAACAGATGAATCCACGTATCCGCTGCACGCACCACATCCATCAGATTCTCAATCAGGCGTTGGAAAATAAACACATCCTTCGTCAGTCCAATGTTATATACACCCTTCGGTGCGTCAGAACCAAGACGGGTACCCATACCGCCTGCCAGTAAAACAGCACCGACTTTTCCTGCTTTGATGGCATCCATACCAACTGCCGTAAATTCTTCTTTTCTTGCCTCAATTTCCTTTAACTGCATGGCCGAAAGAGGTGTGATTTTACCTTTTTTATTCAGTTCGCTCTTATGTTTGCACGCTTCCACCAGTGCCAGATCCATGTCTTCAATCTGTGCAAGTAACTCATCCTTTTCTTCTGCCGTCAGTTCTTCATAATATTTCAGTACATGTAACTGCCCGTACTTTTCCAGTTTTTCATAAGCTTCCTGATACGTCATCCTATTCCCTCCGATTTACTAAGATTTCTTTCCAACCTACTGTCACTTATCTTCAGCAATGATGTTGCATTTATTTTATCATATTACTCTGGTTTTCACAATTATCTTAAAGCCATCCTTCATCATGCCCGAATCCGGCGAAAAATATATGAAGAAGGAGCAACACAAAGGGAAATCCCAAAGATAGATGTTTGCGGACATCCATTCTTTGGGATTATATATGCCATTGAAATATCACTTTAATGACAATAAGGAATATCCTTCCCTTTTCTCTATTTACGCTCCCCTTTTACATTAAAATAATATTCCAATTATTGACAAACTAAAATATTAAGTTTAACATTTATTTATTGAATCGCAAAAGGTTGTGTGTCAAGAAAGACATAGGTGATAGGAATGTTAGGTGCACGATTAAGAAAGATTCTTGGAAGCAGAGGAATTTCTATAAACGAATATGCAGAAATGTGTGAGTTGCCTTTGGGAACTGTCCGAAATATATACTACGGGAAAACCACTGATCCAAAGGTATCAACCGTACTAAAGATGGCAAATGCTCTGAATATGAGTGTAAACTGTCTTATGGGAGAATATGCGAATAATCCAGAGGAAAAAATTCTAAATTATTACAGAACCTGCGGTAATCATGGAAAAAGTCTCATTCTGCTTACTGCCAAATACGAAGCAACTGCGGCAAAAGCAGAGCGTAACTCTTCTGAAAAACATAAAATTCCCTGCCTTTTGCCAAACGGCGAACTTAACAAAGGTATTGCATACGACAGCTGTGAGATTGTAGACATAGAAACGACGATAAAAGATGCCTTTGTTTCTGTCAAGATTACATCGAATGATTTTGCTCCTGTGTTCTGCAAAGGTGATATACTCTTGTTAGCTAACCGGTTTCCTGAAAACGGAGAATATGCTTTCTTTTATATTGGTGACAGGGCTTTTTTGCGTAAATTTATAGAAGAAAACGGTCAGTACAAATTACAGTGCATTCACAATATCGGTAAAGAGTTTATTATGAAGCGCGTTGAATTGGAGTATATCGGAACTTATTGTGGTGTTGTAAGAACCTAAATCCGTATTTCCGTCATTATGAAAAATTTTCGCTTCTCTTTTATATTCATAAGTATTTTTCCCCCTCTTTCTGTGATATACTAAGTAATGAATATTTTATAATTTTACTTGCAGAATCGGATATTCTGCAGAAATGAGGCCTATTATGAAAAAGAAAATCGTATGTGCACTTTTTGCCTGCACAATGCTCTCACTTAGCGCATGCGGGCAAACAGACAAGATGGAAAAACAGGATGTAACCATAGAAAAAATTCCGGAACAGGAAACATCAGAAAATGTATCTGAGAATTCAGCAGAAGTTGCCGGAAATACGAGCACTACAGAGCAAACGGCAGAAGATACAACCGAAGATACCTGTGAATTTGAACAATCAGATAATATTAAAATCGAGATGAAAACAGTCGAGAATACAGAAAAAGATAGCGACGGTACCGTCCTTCTTGTTAAAAGCTATACCTACCCGATTGTAACAATAGATGGAAACGAAGCTGCTGCCGAGAAAATCAATGCGGATATTCAGACCAGAATTGATTCCTATCTCGCCGACGATAGTATTTCCGGCTATGCAAAAGAAGATCGTGCAATGCGCCTTGACGATGGTGATGATTCTTTTATGGAATACACTGAAGACCTCGGGTTTGAAGCAACACGTTCTGACAGCAATGTCATTTCTTTCAAAACCACTTACTATTCTTATGCAGGCGGCGCACATGGCAATTACGGAAGTACCGGTATCAATTACAATACACATACCGGGGATGTCATTGCCTTTTCCGATTTAAGCAAAGATGCAGCACAATTTCGTGCAGATACCTTGGCCTACAACCGGAAGCTAGCTTCTACGGAAGGATATGTAGAACGTCTGTATTCCCCGGATGTTGCCTTGGGGGAAGAATTGGAAACAACACTTTATGCTGATAACAAATGGTATCTTTCCACTGCCGGTCTTACTTTTATCAGTGACCCTTATGCACTGGGCCCTTATGCTGCCGGAATGATTGAATTTACCATTCCTTATAAGGATTTAAAAGAAATGGGACTAAAAGAGGAATATTGTTATGCCGGAAGAACGATTATAAAATTACCGGATGGAAGCTCTTATACTTTGGACTTAAACGGAGACAGACAAGACGATGAAATAAAGTTCCAGTCAGAATATACAGAAGATGAGGATGGGAATTTCATTTCCGATGTCACTCTGACAATCAACGGTGCGGATCTTTCCCATACAGATGAAGAAACAATCGATACCTTTGAAGACTATGCCTGGGCAGGCTACACGTTGTATGACTTAGAGAAAACAGACGATACAATTGAGCTGGTTTTCTATTCCTCGGACATGGAAAATGAAGAATATATTGTCTACAGCAATTTCTATCGTTATGGAAAAGATGGCAGGCTGACTTATCTTGGTAAAATAAAGGGAGATGTCAGCAATCCAATCCTGGATACCAGCAGTCTGCTGCCATAGTTATACGATTACCTGTTGGATTGCCTCCACTACCCGGTTATATTCCGTATCTCCGGTACAGAACAGTCTGGCCGATGCTTCCAGTGCAATTTCGGAAATTTTGTCCTGCTGTAAATAACGGATATCTTCCGGCTGTACCGTTTCCATACGGAAGGCATTGATAATATCATTTAAACGATTAAAATAACGCATCAGTTCCTTAAAATCCTGTATATGGTCAATTACACTGTCGCCCAGAAGCTGCCGTTCCAGCTCGCAGACAGCAACAACCTGCATGGATACTTTCAACTCTCCGGTGATATCGGATGCTTCCATAAGAACATCCGGCCTTTTTTCAAGAGATTCCAAAAAATAGGCCTTGGCTCCGGCAAGGTCTTTTTTCTGAAAAAAATCTGCCAGCTTTTCCTTCATCTGCTTTGTCTCATATTTTTCAGTCGTCATACCGACTTTACATTCATATACCTTCAGACCATTCTTTTCCACAAAAACCATCAGCAGAAATTCTGAAATGAAACCAAACACTCTTTTATGATAATCGTCATAACTACTTGCATCAATCCGCTTCTCTACTTCCTCAAATATGGAAAATAACCACTGGGAATATGCATCAAATATTTTCTTATTGGATACCATCATATTGCCAAAGTAAGTACCATTTCCATGTACCAGCTTTTCAAAGGTATCATAATACTCCGGATATTTCTCACGAATCACTTCCCCTGTTGTAATCAAATCAAAAATGTTATAGTCACCCGCATAACCGTCAAAGTAAGAAAAATTCAGTTTCAGCTTTTTGGAAGCAATGATATCATAATCCTTCAAAATGGAAAGATAATCTTTTTCATTGAAAATTCTTCCTTCTTCCGTACAAAAATATCTCCGGTAATGGCAGATTCCCACATAATCCGTAGTTCGTACATTTTTCCAGACCCAGTATACTCCGGTAAGCTCGCCATAAAAACAGTTCTTTGAGGAAATGTTATCTCCGGTGTTATCCCCCGCATAACCTAAATCCTCACTGCAGGCCCGTCCGACATGCAGCGGTATGTATATGCCATCTTTCGGCTCTTCAAATTTTTTATGGGTCATCGTGAAAATGGTAACTCCCATTTTGCTTTCCTTTCCTATGTATTTCTCTCTGTATCTTTCCAAACGTTTCTTATCCTTGAATTATCCACTTTATGCTTCCTGCAATTGGGACTGTCCGATTATCTTTTCCAATTTTTTCCGCACATGGATATATGCTGGAATTAGGAAAATATCTGCAAAAATCCAAGCCAGTGGATTGGCAAAACCAACCGCCGTAAAACCAAAACAGGGAACGAGTACAAAACCTGCCAGTCCACGAGCCAACATTTCAAACATCCCCGCAAAAACGGCCAGTCTGCTGAATCCCATACCTTGAATCAGGAAACGGACAATATTGACCAGTGCAAGTGCGAAATAGAAGCACACATTCATCGTAATATACCACTGCGCATCCGCCAGAATCACTATTTCACTACTATCTATAAACAGAAGCAGCAGATATTTGCCGAATAAAAGTACAATTCCCAGAGCAATTACCGAATAGGCAGCGCCTAAAATAACACAGCTTTTCAGTCCTTTTCCAATACGTTCCAGTTTTCCGGCACCTACATTCTGCCCACCGTAGGTAGCCATGGTAGAACCCATTGCATCAAACGGACACATTAGAAACATACTCAGCTTACCGCCTGCCGTTACGGTTGCGACTGCATTCGAACCAATTCCGTTTACTGCACTTTGTAAAATAACACTGCCGATTGCGGTAATGGAATACTGTAGTCCCATCGGGATCCCCATGTTACACAATTTACCCATAAAATTCCCATCCGGTTTCCATTCTTCCTTATCCATCTGAATAATATGAAATTTCCTTTTCATAAAAAACAGACAGCAGACTCCGGCAACTGCCTGAGAGACAACCGTCGCAATAGCAGCTCCGGCAACACCCCATCCGAATATAATAATGCAGACCAGATCCAGGATGATATTCAGAATCGCTGCCATCGTCAGGAAAATAACCGGGGTTTTACTATCACCCAGGGAACGGATAATCGCCGCTGTCATATTATAAAGATAAGTGACCGGAATTCCAAGAAAAATAATTATAATATACTGATAAGAACCATCAATAATATTATCCGGTGTCTGCATCAACTGCAAAATCGGACGACAAAGTAAAGCGACAACGATGGTCAGTACAACCGCAAAAGCAACAGATAACCAGACACCGTTCGCTACAAATTTACGAAGATTCTTCTCATTACCTGCACCAAATTCCTGCGCAATCGGAATGGCAAAACCATTGCAGACACCCATGCAGAACCCAATAATTAAAAAGTTTACCGAACCGGTGGCTCCGACAGCCGCAAGCGCCTCCACACCCAGATATTGCCCAACGATAATCGTGTCTACCATACTGTAAAACTGCTGAAACAATAGTCCAAACAACAATGGAACCGAAAATCCGAGAATCAGTTTCATCGGACTTCCCTTTGTCATATCCTTTTCCATAATCTCTACCAAACCTTCCCTTATTTCTTTTTCCGGACCGGTTTTACTTTCCCCAGATTTCAAAATACTGAAATCTTCTACACAATACCATAACCATATAGAAAGTCAAGTATATTTTACTATTCTATCAAAAAAATCTTAGCAATATTTTAAGCTTCCCATACTTTCAAAAATGAATAGAAAGTGATAAAATAAAGTACAAAGGGAAAGAAATCAGGAAGTGGTGCAAAGTGAACAGTCTTATTTCATTGCATAATAAAGTAAAGTATCATAGATATCGGGAAAATATTGTACTCAACTCGAGACATTATAAAAAATATGTGGAAACATTTCATGATATGTTGGACGGCTTTCAGAAAGAAATTCTGACCGCTAAACAGATCGAACCATCTGCCCGAAGCCTCGGCCAGAACATGATTATTGAATTAGAGCATCGTTGTTTCCTTGTCGATGCCAGACGTAAACTAAATGCATTACTGCTTTACGGACAGGCGTATCAGGATTCCGGTTCTCCTGAAACAGAACAGCAAATACGCATTCTCATGGCACAGTTAGAAGGTACTTTAAGCACCATTCATGAATATATCGCTTTTGGTGTAGTACATTTTTTTATTCGTTATGCAACCGATACAACTCTGGAACAGACACGCTTGGTATGGCGTGGAACTGACTATGTAGAACTACAGCC
>JAQXTA010000067.1 GCA_029219245.1 Lachnospiraceae bacterium
CCATAACAGTGTTCTTGGCAATAGGATTTATGTATTGTTATGGTGTTATGACCGGAATGAGTGTTTCTTCCATTCGCGCTATTATGATGTTTGGCTTTCATGTCAGCTCTGAATTATGTAAACGAACCTATGATATGTTGACGGCCATGACGATAGCTGCCATCTCTATTCTGATAGAACAGCCCCTTTATTTGTATCATAGTGGTTTCCTTTTTTCCTTCGGGGCAATTCTTGGAATCGGACTTCTTGCGCCTGCCGTAGAAGAAAACGGAATCGGGCATCTTGCGCCAATCGTAAAGGAAAACGGAATCGGGAGCAGGAAAATCATTAAAGCAATAGAGGCGAACCTTGCGATAGCGATAGCTGTTTTTCCGGTTTATTTGTACTTCTATTATGAGTATCCGTTGTATTCTCTGTTTCTCAATCTGCTTATTATTCCGGGAACTGTTCTGTTGGTTAGTGGTGGATTGCTCAGTGTGGCAGGAGCGGCTTATCGGATTTTTCTGGGTAAGTGTTTTGCTCTGCCGATTGGCGGGCTTCTGCGATTGTATGAAATGTGTTGTATGTTTTTCCAGCAGCTTCCCGGGAACAGAAGTATCATAGGACGTCCTGCTATGTGGCAGATAGCAATTTTCTCTTTTCTTATTTGCTTTACATTCATTTGTTGTAAAAGGATGACAAAAATAGAATTTTGGATGTATATATTGCTGGCATTTTTGTGTATTACAATACGTTTTTCAGACGGGCTTCAAATTACCTTTCTGGATGTGGGGCAGGGCGACGGCATATATCTGGCAGATGGAAAAGGTGGGCACTATCTGATTGATGGCGGCAGTTCCAGTAAAAATGAACTTGGAGAGTACCAGCTTGTCCCTTTTTTGAAGGCAACCGGAGTGGATACATTGGATGTTGTTTTTGTAACACATTTAGACGATGACCATTACAACGGAATTGAATATTTGCTTATGGAACAAGAACACAACGGAATCTGTATAAGAAGACTGATACTGCCGGCACTATGTGAGAATTGTCAGGATGAAAGGTATAACGCACTTGAGAAAAAAGCTTTACAACAAAATGTTGTATTGCAGTATATGGATAATGGCGATGTTATACGTCATGGAAATTTTAAACTCACTTGTTTACATCCAAATGGATGTAAAAATAATAATATAACAACAAATAAATGTGAGATAGCAAAGGATACAACAAATGATGGTACAAAAAATGAACAATCATTGGTTCTTTATCTGGAATATGGAAATTTTACAGCACTTTTTACAGGAGATCTGGAGGGAAGTGGTGAAGAGGAGGTTCAAAAGAAACTTAAAGAGGCAGGCGCGAATTTACGCAGACTTACTGTATTGAAGGTAGCGCATCATGGCTCCCGAAATTCGACTTCACAGACTTTCCTAAATCTGACCAGGCCGGAAATTGCAGTGATTTCATGCGGAGAAAACAATCGTTATGGGCATCCTCATGCGGAATTGCTTGAGAGGCTGGAGGCAGTGGGAGCAAAAGTGATGCGCACAGATGAAATGGGTGCCATTGAAATGAGAGTGAAAGATGATGTGAAGGTAACGGTATATAAGAGGACAAGAAGCAGAATGGGTTATACAAGAATCTTTTGTTTAAATGGCATTGGTAAATGGAAGGAGTGTCTTGACGAGAAATAGGTAATATGTTATAAATAGGTAATATGTTACATAAGGAGCGCGCTATGGATTATAATTCAATGATTCAGAATAGCAAAGTAGAGTTTGGTCAGATGCTACCGGGCACTTTTTTGATAGGACTTCTTAGTGCATTTGAAAACAGATTTCAAACGGTTGCAGATTCCTTTTTTGAGGAAATTACATGGAAACAGTTTTTTGCGATTATATGTATTAATCTGTGCAAAGAAAGTCCGACAATAAATGAATTATCGGAGATAATGGCGAGTTCTCACCAGAATGTCAAGCAGATATTGATTAAGTTAGAGAAAAAAGGGTTTGTAAAAATGATGGTTGATGAACGGGATAAAAGGAAGCAGAGAATTGTTTTGACAAAGAAATGTGATGATTTTTGTAAAAGAAACGATCAGGAGAGTGCCATACGCATGAACCAAATGTTTGAAGATATATCGGAAGAACAGTTAATTACTACGATACATACCATTATACAGATGGAAAAAAATTTAAGAAAACACTGAATAGAAAGGCTTTATTGAGTGAGTGAGGAGAATGATAATGAAAATAGTATGGTTTTGTATTCCGGCACATGGACACACTAATCCGACATTAGGGCTGGTAAAGGAAATGACAGAGGCTGGGCATAAGGTTATTTATTTTTCTTTTGAACAATTTCGCGAGAAGATAGAAAATGCAGGTGCAGAGTTTGTTTCCTGTGATGCATATGATTTTGAAATGGAAGATAAAGATGCAGGGGACAGAGTCGGAAAGGATATGGCATTTGCAACGGAACTTCTGGTGAAGTCAACGTTAGCTTTGGATGATATGGTATCGGAGAAAGTTGCACAGATTAAACCGGATTTAATCATATCGGATTCGGTTGCCTATTGGGGAAAACTTACTGCGATGAAGTATCAGATTCCATATGTTTCATCTACAACCACCTTTGCGTTCAATGATCATTCTTCCAAGTATATGAATCATGGAATTGGTGAATTATTAAAGATGATGTTTTCCATGCCAAAGATAAATAAACAGATTAAGAAACTACAGGAAAAAGGTTATCCGGTGCAGAGCATTTTAGAAATTGTACGAAATGATAATAATACAAACACGATTGTTTATACATCGAAGGAGTTTCAGCCATGTGCAGACACCTTTTCGGACAAGTATTGTTTTATTGGACCATCCATCAGACCGGTAATCAGTCCGATGGAAAAGACTGCTGAAAAGACGGTCTATATTTCTATGGGAACGGTAATGAAAAATAAAGAGATTTATAGAAACTGTGTGGAGGCATTCCGCAATACGGATTATCAGGTCATTATTTCTTTAGGTGAAAATGTGGAAGAGTATACGGATTTACCGGACAACATTAAGGTATATGATTCGGTGGATCAGATGGCAGTGCTATCAATTGCAGATGTATTCCTTACACATTGTGGTATGAATTCAACTTCAGAAGCATTGTATTATGAGGTTCCGCTGGTTCTATTTCCCCAGACTCCGGAACAGGGTGCAGTTGCAAAACGAGTAGAAGAACTTGGTGCCGGTGTCCGGTTAGCCACAACCGGGAAAAAAGACATACTTGTGACTGTAGAAAGCGTACTTGCTGCTGAACAATATAAGTTGGCGGCAAAAGAGATATCCAAAGGATTTAAGCGATGTGGTGGCGTAAAAGCGGCAAGAGAATATCTGGAAGGATTATGCTAAATTCCTGCCATGCAACATGGTGTTTGCAGAATGCAACCGTAAAGAGATGTAGTTTTTATCAGGAAAGGCATACACTCTATTTAGCAAATTATGTATAAAACGTGCGCAGAAATGAGGATGAATATGAAAAGAATCGTAGTATATCAGAGCGGAACAGGATTTACAGCCAGATATGCAGGCTGGATTGCAGAGGAGTTGGGATGTGAAGTCAGGGAATATAAAAATATCCGTCCAAGTGATTTAGCTGAGTATGATATGGTTATTTACGGTGGATGGATTATGGCAAATATGGTATTCGGATATGATAAAATAAAAACACTTGGTTTAAAGAACCTGGTGGTATTCGGTGTTGGTATGACAGTCCCCAGTGAAGAAGTTGCGGCCAAAATCGCAGAACAGAACCAGATTCCAAAAGAGAGATTCTTCTATTTTGAAGGCGGATATCATCCGGAAAAACTGGGTTTTGCCAAAAAGATGATGATGAATATGATTAAGAAATCCCTAGAGAAAAAAGAAGAGAAAACCGCAGAAGATTTACATATGTTAGAAACCTTTAAGGGTGCTGACCATACAGACAAAGGTGCTATTAAAGAACTGATTGCGTATTGTATGTAATTTTCATACCATTTTTATGGATTCCGGGGGATGAAGGGGTAGAAAAGAAAAAGAATTTCCACTTAATGACTAGCCAATAAAAAGCACAAATAGTATAATGGAATAGAAGAACGGAGAGCAGAAGATGCAGAAACTGAACGAAGAAATTAAATCAGGACAATTAAAACAGGTATATCTGCTTTACGGTGAAGAGGATTATTTGCGCAGTCAGTATCGGGATAAAGTGAAAAAGGCATTGACCGGTGATGATGATTCCATGAATTATCATTATTTTGAGGGAAAAGATATTCCGGTGGGAGAGATTATTGATTTGGCAGAAACCCTTCCTTTTTTTGCGGACAGGCGGCTGATTCTCATTGAAAACAGCGGCTTGTTCAAGCATGGCGGGGAGAGTCTTGCGGAATATCTGGCATCTCCTGCGGAATCTGCATATTTTGTTTTTGCAGAAAAAGAAGTTGACAAGCGTAGCAAGCTTTATAAAGCAGTTTCGACAAAAGGGCGTGCCATAGAGTTTAAAACACCGGATGAAGGCGTTTTAAAGCGATGGGTTCTTGGTATGTTAAAAAAAGAGAATAAGAACATTACGGAACGGGACTTGGAACTTTTCTTAGAAAAAACAGGAACGAATATGGAGAATATCTGCAGGGAACTGGAAAAATTACTCTGTTATTGTATGGATCAGGATGTCATAACAGGAGCTGACATTGGAGAAATCTGTACCAGACAGGTAAATAACCAGATTTTTGATATGATCAATGCTATTGCCGATAAGAAACAGAAGCAGGCAATGGGACTTTATTATGATCTGCTTACTTTAAAGGAACCTCCGATGCGGATTTTGTTTCTGCTTGCCAGACAATTTAATATGCTTTTACAGGTGAAGGCACTGAAGAAGAAAGGGCATGATAATAAATCGATTGGGGAAGCAGTCGGACTGCCAGGGTTTATTGCCGGAAAGTATGTTACACAGGCGGGACGTTTTTCTACAGAAGATTTAAAAAAAGCAGTGACGGACTGTGTGGAAGCGGAGGAAGCGGTTAAAACCGGCAGGATGAATGATGTGTTAAGCGTAGAACTTTTGCTTGTCAAATATAGTGCATAAGGGGATAAAATATAATACAAAGGGACAAGGAGAATTTATAATCATGAGTTTTATTTTTACTATTTTTATCATAATGGTAGTGTATTTGACAATTTACAAGAAAAAGAAGAGCTTAATGGATGATTCCGGTGATAATATGAGAAAAGGACAGACAACAATCCATGTTACTCCACCGCAGCAAAGGCGGCAGAATGCACCTTATCATAGAAATGTACAAAACGAGCAGATAACGGGACAGTCGGTTATGCCAGCCAGCCAGTCACAGAAGGGGACTACAACAGCATATCTGAATGCGAAAGCAAGACAGGATGCCATAGAGCATGCCAAAAATGATATGGAAGAACAGCGCCGATTGGAACGGGCGCATGGAAATATATGTGTAGCAGAGAGACTGTTTGATGGTGACAGTGTGCCGGATGGAAAACGGTGTGTTGTCTGCGGTTATTGTGGGGCGGAAAATCTTGTGCCGTTCATTCAGAGAGAACCGTATGGATGTTATTTCTGCAGAGAAATACTGCATTGAGAAAACAAAGGAATTTCATGAGCGGTATGAAGGAAGCTGTACGGAAAGGAAATATGGGAAAAGAAATATCGGGAAAGGAAAGGTAAATTAAGAGATGAGTAAAATGGATGAAGTAAGGGCGGAGATGGTAACAGCCATGAAAAACAAGGACAAGGAAAGAAAGGACTCTCTTTCCTTGTTGTTATCCGCACTGAAAAATAAGGCAATCGATAAAAGGGCTGATTTAACGGAAACAGAAGAAATAGAAGTTATCAGCCGCGAGATAAAACAGACGAAAGAAACGATGGATACGGCACCGGCAGACAGAACCGATATTATTGAACAGTGTAAGAAACGTCTGGCAGTTTACCAGGAATTTGCTCCGGCACAGATGAATGAGGAGGAAATCAGAAATACCATTAAAGAAGTCATAGCATCTCTTGGTATTGAGAATCCGTCCGGTAAAGATAAGGGAAAAGTGATGAAGGAACTGATGCCGAAGGTAAAAGGACGTGCAGATGGCGGAATGGTAAATAAACTGGTAGGGGAATTGTTACAGTAAAATGGATTTTACAAAAGGCCATGCAACAAGATAAAGAGAAGGAGGGAATTTCTATGAAATGTATCAGAACGGAGATGGTATCTGATGTGGAAAAATATGAAGTGGGAAAAGGACTGGAAGACGGCTTTGAACTTTGGGCGGATGTGGTTACAAAAGGCTGGATTGTGACCGATTCTCTGGTTAAAATAAAAAGAGAAGACGGCAACATTGTATGTCCTTATATTGTACACCGCAGAGGACGTACCTTTATCAGTGAAGGCGATTACATTATTACTGATGCGGATGGCACTAAGCATGCATGTGGTGAAGATAAGATTTTCAGCCGATACAAAATGATAGAAGAGTAAAGATAGAAATTGACAGCAGATAGGGCAATTAAGGGATATTCTCTTAATTGCCCTATTTGTTTGCACTATGTCCGTTTTATTGTACTTGAAAAATGTTATTTTATGTACAGAACATAACAATAAGCAGTCGCATAAAAACAGATTGCAAAAACCGAACATTTGTTTTATTATGAAATCAGAACAAATGTTCTGTGCTGGAGAGGAGAAGCGGATGAAAAAAGGAAATTATTTATTTGGGATAACAACGGTAGTATTGATTGTATGGATTCTTTTTTGTTCCACGCAGACAGTGATGAGTCAGGGAAAAGCAGATGCCGAAAGCCTGAAACAATATTATGCGGCAATGGAGCAGGAATATTTGTCTGATATGGAGCAGATATTAACAGATAAGGGATATCAGAACAGTGGTATTACGATTCGATGGGTATCCGATGAGGCAGGTAACCGGGTTTATACGGTTATGGTTCATCATCAGAAGATAGATAAGCTGAGTGCGCAGGAACAGGAATCTCTGTTGGAAGAATTATCAGAAGCAGAATTTGAAGACGAAAACAGCACCTTCTGTTATCAGGTCTGGACAGCATAATCTTCCAGATTTTTAAGGACAGAAAGGCATGACATTTAGCGGGTTTGGGATTATAATAAGGAGTGAATTGCAAAGTTCAGTCAATATGGAGTTTGAATATGGAGGACAATATGAGACATAATCCACAACCGCAGGAAATTTATCGACACTTTAAAGGAAATCTCTATCAGATACGCTGTCTTGCAAAACACAGTGAAACCGGAGAGATGATGGTCGTATACCAGGCCATGTATGGGGATTTTCAAATTTATGTAAGACCACTTGCTATGTTTATGGAAGAAGTAGATCGGGGCAAATATCCGGATGCAGTGCAGCACTATCGCTTTGAATGCTTGAATGCACCGGAGGAGAAGCAGGAGGTCATGCATACTGCAACGGTTCAGACCGGAGAGTCTGTGCCGGAGCAAAAAAATATGCAATTCAAGACACAGGAAGAAGTAAATATTGATCCTCTGGTATTGGAATTTCTGGATGCTGACTCCTATGAAAGAAGGCTGGAGATTCTGAGTATGCTTCATTGCCGTATTGATGATGAAATGATTAATACAATGGCTGTTGCGGTAGATATTGAAATCAAAGAAGGCGATATAGAGGACAGGTATGAGGAATTGAAAAACTGTCTTCTGACCTTTGAAAAATATGAGTGTAACAGACTACGATAGCAGCAAAGCAATGGTACAGAATATAAGAAGACAGATGGCAGCATACCGATGAAGGTGTTTCCGAATGGACAGAGAATCAATAGGTGCGGGCGGCAGGATGAAAAGCCGGCAGTGAGATTTGATGGCAGGAGGGATTGGTATGTCGTATGATTTGGAGAACAGACTTGTAGTAGGGGTTTCCTCGCGTGCATTATTTGATTTGTCATGTGAGAATGAAATATTTGAAAGAGACGGAGTAGAAGCTTATTGCCGCTATCAGGTGGAACATGAAGATGAGGTGTTACAGCCGGGACCGGGTTTCCCATTAATCAAAGCACTTTTGAATCTGAATAAGCTGCCGGGCAAGGAAGGCTGTGTGGAAGTTATTATTATGTCGCGCAACAGTCCGGATACTTCCCTCCGCGTTTTTAATGCCATCAGATATTATGGGCTGAATATCACAAGAGCGGTACTGGCAAGCGGGGCTTCGCTGGCACCCTATCTGGAAGCTTTCCGGACAGACTTATTCCTGTCAGCTTACGAAGATGATGTGCAAAGCGCAATAGATTCGAATATAGCAGCCGGTATCATATGCAGTGACGGAATTCATACTTATGATTGTGAGCATCAGATTAAACAAATTCGTATCGCTTTTGATGGGGATGCGGTACTTTTTTCGGATGAATCGGAACGGATTTATCAGAAAGAAGGTCTGGAAGCATTTGAGGAAAATGAGAGAAAGAATGCCAACAATCCGTTACAGGCAGGACCGTTTGCACGATTTTTAAAAACCTTATCGGAATTACAGAAAGATTTTACGACACAGGAGGCACCAATCAGAACGGCTCTGGTTACTTCGAGAAGTGCACCTGCGCATGAAAGAGTGATTCGTACCCTGCGGGCATGGAATGTCAGAATTGATGAAGCCTTTTTTCTTGGAGGTGTCCAGAAAAAGGATATCTTGAAGGCATTTGGAGCACATATCTTCTTCGACGATCAGGCGGTACATACAAAAACCGCCTCGGAGGTTGTCCCTTCTGCAAGAGTACCTTATAAGAATAAAGTGCCTGACAGTGGATAGGAGAATGGTTTACATAATATGAAATACAACAATATAGTGAAAGCACAATTTCTTTCCAGACCGAATCGGTTTATTGCATATGTGAACATAAATGGCACCCGGACCAAAGTACATGTAAAAAATACGGGGCGATGCAAAGAACTGTTGACAGAGAATGCGACAGTATACCTGGAAAAGAGTGATAATGATAAACGTTCTACGGCATATGACCTTGTGACAGTAGATAAAGCAGGAAGGCTAATCAATATGGATTCCAATGCCCCGAACAAAGCGGTGGAGGAATGGCTTCATAAAAAAATTCTTTTTCCGGATGTAACGCTGGTTCGACCGGAAACAGTTTATGGAAATTCCAGATTTGACTTCTATGTTGAAACGGCATCCGGGAAGAAAATTTTTATAGAAGTCAAAGGTGTTACCTTAGAGAAAGATAACCAAGCGGCATTTCCGGATGCACCATCGGAGCGGGCTATAAAGCATGTAGAAGAGCTTATAAAGGCGAGAGAAGAAGGGTATGAAACCTATATTTTGTTTGTAATTCAGATGAAAGGAATTTCTTCTTTTTCACCAAACTGGGAAACGCAGCCGGAATTTGGTAAGGTTTTGCAAATGGCGAGACGCTGCGGCGTTCATATCCTTGCTTATGACTGTCAGATAACGGCAGAAAGTATGGAAGTACAGGAAGAAGTACCGGTGGTTTTATCTTCATTGGATCAGATAGCGAAACCTCTGCTTGCCTGGTATGACAAAGGCAGAAGGATTCTGCCCTGGCGGGAAGAACCAACACCTTATCATGTTTGGGTTTCGGAAATTATGCTGCAGCAGACGCGGGTGGAAGCGGTGAAACCCTATTATGACAGATTCCTTAAGGAACTTCCGGATATTCAGAGTCTTGCCGATGTGGAAGAAGAACGGCTTTTGAAGCTGTGGGAAGGACTTGGTTATTATAATCGTGCCAGAAATCTGAAGAAAGCGGCGCAGCAGATCGTTTATAATTATGGAGGGAAAATGCCGGCAAACTTTGAGGAGCTTGTGAAACTTCCGGGAATCGGCAGTTATACGGCAGGGGCAATTGCTTCCATTGCTTTTGGAAATGCTGTACCGGCAGTAGACGGCAATGTGCTTAGGATTCTTGCAAGACTTCGGGCAGATGAACGGGATATTTTGGATGCTAAAGTCAAAAAGGAAATAGAAGCAGAATTGTCAGAAGTTATTCCAAAAGACAGACCGGGGGATTTCAATCAGGCACTTATGGAACTGGGAGCTATGGTCTGTGTTCCTAATGGAATGGCAAAATGTGAAGAATGTCCATGGAATGGATTATGTCGGGCCCAAAAGGAAAACCGGATATTGGAATTCCCCAAAAAAACTCCGAAGAAGCCGAGAAAAATTGAGAAAAAGACGATTCTTGTCATTCGGGATGAAGATAAAGTAGCCCTGCATAAGCGTGCCGAAAAGGGGCTGCTTGCAGGAATGTATGAATTCCCATTAATGGAAGGACATCAAAAGGAAGACAGGGTGCTGGCTTATCTGAAAGAATTGGGAATGCAGCCGCTTCGTATTGAACCGCTTCCGTCTTCCAAACATATTTTCAGTCATAAAGAATGGCATATGATAGGATATGTGATTCGTGTGGATGAGTTGGAACGGAT
The DNA here is from genome assembly GCA_029219245.1 of Lachnospiraceae bacterium. Classification (GTDB taxonomy): domain Bacteria; phylum Bacillota; class Clostridia; order Lachnospirales; family Lachnospiraceae; genus UBA3282. Next base: position 10,469 of record JAQXTA010000067.1, read on the forward strand.
GAAAGCGAAAGATTCTTCGGCAGATTTTGTCTTTGTGACGCCACAGGAAACAGAACAAAGTTATCCGATTCCCTCTGCATATGCTGCTTATACGGAATATATGGATATTAAACTGGGAATCTGATACAATAGAAAAAGCCAAAGAGAAAATGTTGTGTAAATAAGAGAAACACTTCGGAATGGAGGAAAGAATGAAACTATTGTCAATAGCAATACCAAGTTATAACTCGGAAGCTTATATGCGTAAATGTATTGATTCTTTACTGACAGGCGGAAATGATGTGGAAATTTTAATTGTAGATGATGGCTCAAAGGACAGTACCGGCGCAATTGCCGATGAATACCAGACAAAATTTCCGAATATTGTGAAAGCAATACATAAAGAAAATGGCGGACATGGTTCTGCGGTGAATGCCGGACTGGAACAGGCATCAGGACTTTATTTTAAAGTAGTTGACAGTGATGACTGGGTGAAAGAAAGCGCTTACCAGAAAATTCTTGCAACATTAAGAGAAATGGTTGCCGGGGATACGACACTGGATATGCTGATTAGTAACTTTGTTTATGAAAAGGAAGGCGAGAAAAAAAATAAAGTCATGAGGTATCATCATGCACTGCCTGTAGATAAAATTTTTACATGGGATGAAGTAAAGCATTTCCATAAGGGACAGTATATTTTGATGCATTCCGTTATTTTCCGTACCCGATTATTGAAAGAATGCGGTTTGAAATTACCGGAACATACTTTTTACGTGGATAATCTTTTTGTATTCGAGCCCCTGCCATTTGTCAAAACAATGTATTATCTGGATGTTAATTTCTACCGCTATTATATAGGAAGGGAAGGACAATCAGTGAATGAGCAGGTTATGATTTCCCGTATTGACCAGCAGATCAAGGTCAACAAAATTATGCTGGATTATCTGGTGGAGAAAAAAGCACAAGTAAGTAAAAAACGCAAGTTACGAAACTATATGGTAAACTATCTGGAAATTATTACGGTTATTTCTTCTATACTTCTCATTCGCTCCGGTACAGAAGAAAACTTAGAGAAAAAGAAAGAACTCTGGGAGTATATTAAACAGAAAGATTACTTATTGTATCTCAGACTCAGGTATGGTATTATGGGTAATTCCATGAACCTTCCGGGTAAGGGCGGCAGAAAAATTTCGGTGGAAGCCTATAAGATTTGCCAGCGCTTTTTTAAATTTAATTAGAAAATTCCCGCAGCCACGCGGAAAGTCTCATATTGCGTGCAACTTCTTGCTACATAGCACTACATAAAAAATCGGGACTCAGAGAGTCTCTGGTCCCGGTTTTCTTCTTTTTCTATTTTCATAACTGTGTTTCAGATTCAGTAAGACATCCGAACGATATACAATCAGATACATGATGGTTGCCATGATAAAGGCAGTTGTTACATCAAATACAGAGTGTTGTTTTAAAAGCATGGTCGACATAATAATTGAACTGCAGAGTATCAGGGATGCAGTCTTGACACCTTTTCTCTTTTCAAAACACCGGCTTTTCATAATTGCAAAGTGACAACCAAGCGAATTATATACATGAATGCTGGGCCATAAGTTTGTTGGTGTATCTGTTTTATATAATGCTGCAACCATTTTCGTAAAAATATTTTCTCTCGGCATAACGAAAGGTCTTAAGTGGTGTCCGTTAGGCCATAAAGTAGAAATAAGCAGAAAAATGGTCATCCCGGTAAACAGGAAAGTACAGCATTTAAAGTAATCATCCTTATCTTTAAAGAAAAAATAAATAACAACTGCGGCAATATAGACAAACCATAAAAGATATGGAATGATAAATACCTCGCAGAAAGGAATATAATCATCCAGGGCAACATGAATTACCTTATAATGTTTCACATGTTGTTCCAGATAGTTAAACCATAACAGATAAATCGGGAAATAAATTATCAAAGGTATGGCATGTTTGTATTTATTATAGAACTGCTTCATAAATTTCCTTCTTTCTTTGAATGAAACAAATCTCTTGGACATAAAAACAATATTGCATAGCCTTTATCATAGCAGATTAACTGAAAAAGTCAAAATGCGTTTTGAATAAATTTTCCATGTATTTTGAAAGAAAAATAGCAATAATGTTCAAAGGAATATTTAAAGGAACATCACTTTTTGCTGCTCACAGGATATATATATGTGATCCGATTTTAAATATACCTCTCCATCGGTATGAACCCATAAGGGAATGGATGTTTTAATCTCTGCTTTTTTTGCCCGATAACCATATATTTGCGGGAAAATATAGTGTTTCCCGAAGAAAGCAGTAGGAAGTGCCAGCAAAATAACAGGCTTAGGAAGATTACCTATAACACAAAGGTCAAGCAGCCCGTCCTGGTCATCTGCTTTTGGACAAAAGTTAAAGCCGCCGCCCTCATATGGATGTATCATGAAAGCAGTGAAAAGAAAACGGTTCAGATGAATTACAGGTTTATCGTCCAAGTACAAATCACAGGAAACGGATTTTGCGGCAAAAAGCTGTTTCAGGGCAATACCCAGATAGGTCAGTTTCCCCAGCTTCAATTTGTTTAACAGGTTTTTAAGATGGGAAGAGAGTGCTTCTTCACAGACAGCGGCGTCAAAGCCGATACCGCTGCTTACGATAAAATATCGTTTGACACAGTCCTCGTCTGTATGCAGGCTGGAATGATTATCAATCCGGCTGTCAAATGTAAGAATACCCAAATCTACCGAATGGGCACTTTCTCCGCTTAGTATCTTTTCCAGAATTTTACATGGATCTTTTGAAAGTTTCATAGCATGTGCAAGGTCATTGCCTGAGCCGGTTGGAATATATCCTATCTTTACTTTGGAAAAATCAGAAATTCCCTGTAAGGCTTCATTGATTGTTCCGTCGCCTCCCAAAAGAAGGAGATTGACAGATTCTTGTGTTTCCGTTATTTGGCGTGTAAGTTCTTTTACATGTCCGACATGTGTTGAAACCATGACTTGATAAGGTATTTCTCGTTTTTGAAAAATTGGTTTCAGTTCCTCCCAAATCTGAAGTCCTCTGCCGGACTTGGAAGCAGGATTTACAATAATATAGTACATAATTTTATCCTTTATCTTATGAAAATATTTAATATGCCGAGTGAATCAAGCAGAAATAGTATAGCACGATACATTCTTTTGTGACAAGAAAAAGACTTTGGCAGAAAAAACTCAAGATTTAAACCTGTTGCACCCGAAACCTACCTTATGATATACTTACACTAACTTTTTAGAATTACGAAGATAAAAGAAAGGCAGGAATTGGTATGTATTCATTAGACGAAGTAAAAGCAGTGGATCCAGAAATTGCACAGGCAATCGTGGCTGAGCAGGAGCGCCAGAACTCCCATATTGAGCTGATTGCATCTGAAAACTGGGTGAGTAAGGCAGTAATGGCTGCTATGGGAAGCCCACTTACGAATAAATACGCAGAAGGATATCCGGGTAAAAGATATTACGGCGGATGTGAATGTGTTGACGTAGTAGAAAATCTGGCAAGAGAAAGAGCAAAAGAGCTGTTTGGCTGTGAATATGTCAATGTGCAGCCTCATTCCGGGGCACAGGCCAATATGGCTGTCTTCTTTGCAGTGATGGAGCCGGGGGATACCTTTATGGGTATGAATCTGGACCATGGCGGTCATCTTTCCCATGGTTCACCGGTCAATATGTCCGGTAAATATTTTAACTGTGTACCTTACGGTGTAAATGATGACGGCTTCCTTGATTATGACAAGGTTCGTGAAATCGCATTGGAATGCAAACCGAAAATGATTGTAGCAGGTGCTTCCGCTTATGCAAGAACGATTGATTTTAAGAAATTCAGAGAAATTGCAGACGAAGTCGGTGCTGTACTTATGGTAGATATTGCACATATTGCAGGTCTTGTGGCAGCAGGCCTTCATCCAAGCCCGATTCCGTATGCACATGTGACAACCACAACTACCCATAAGACCTTGCGCGGACCTCGCGGCGGTATGATTATGTCCAGCCAGGAGGTAGCTGACAAATATAACTTTAACAAGGCGATTTTCCCGGGTATCCAGGGTGGACCTTTGATGCATGTGATTGCAGCGAAAGCAGTCTGCTTCAAAGAAGCATTGTCTCCGGAGTTTAAGACCTATATGCAGAATGTTGCCGACAATGCACAGGCACTCTGTAAAGGTCTTCAGGCAAGAGATATTAAGATTGTATCCGGCGGAACAGACAACCATTTGATGCTAGTTGATTTAACCAATTATGATTTGACCGGTAAAGCAGTAGAGAAGCTGCTTGATGATGCACATATTACAGCGAACAAAAATACGATTCCGAATGATCCGAAGTCTCCGTTTGTAACAAGCGGTATCCGTCTTGGTACACCGGCAGCAACTTCCCGCGGTCTGAATACAGCCGATATGGATCAGGTGGCAGAAGCAATTTCCATCGTTATCAAAGAAGGCGAAGCCGGAATTGAAAAAGCACGTGCCATCGTAAAAGAACTGACCGATAAGTATCCGCTTATTTAAATTGCATCGCTTTTAACCGGATAGTGGAAACATCAGAAAGAATAAAAAGATAGAAAAGAGAAATGCAGGAATGTGTTTCTCTTTTTTTGTACTATCTTTTTTGGTATCTTATCCGGATTTCTTTTTTTCACAATTTGGGGTTGCCATAATTGTGCAACTGTGCTAGAATATCCCTCGGTGGCAAACAAGTGTCTTTTATAGAAAGACAGGCAATGCAGCGAAGATATGGAGGAGATTATGCAGGAATCAAGCAAATATTTTGTGGTAAAGCAGAAAGCGGTTCCTGAGGTTCTGTTAAAGGTAGTGGAAGCCAAAAGGTTGATAGAATCCGGAAAAGTTATTTCCGTCCAACAGGCTGTGGATCAGGTAGGGATAAGCCGTAGTTCTTTTTATAAATATAAAGATGATATCTTTCCATTTCATGATAACGCACAGGGGACAACCATTACACTGATGTTCCAGATGGATGATGAAACAGGACTTTTATCGGATGTTTTAAAAATAATAGCCGATTTTGGTGCCAATATTCTGACCATTCATCAGAGTATTCCGATTAATGGTGTGGCGTCCTTAAGCCTGAGCGTTCAAGTGCTTCCTACAACCGGGGATATGTCCAGGATGATTGAAGCAATGGAAGCACAAAAGGGCGTTCACCATGTAAAGATATTGGCCAAAGAGTAGAAAGAGAGGAAAAAGAGATGATTCATGTAGCAGTTTTAGGATATGGTACGGTAGGAAGCGGTGTGGTTGAGGTTATCGAAACCAATAAAGCTGATATTAATAAGAAGTCAGGTGCAGAACTGAATGTAAAATATATTTTGGACTTGAGAGATTTCCCGGGAGATCCGTATGAAGAGAAAGTAGTCCATGATTTTAATATTATTCTTGAAGATCCGGAAATTTCCATTATTTGTGAAACCATGGGTGGAAACGAACCGGCCTATACTTTTTCCAAGAAAGCTCTGCTTGCCGGAAAAAGTGTCTGTACCTCCAATAAGGAATTGGTAGCAAATCATGGACCGGAGCTTTTACAGATTGCAAGAGAAAATCATTGCAACTATTTGTTTGAAGCAAGTGTAGGCGGTGGAATTCCGATTATCCGTCCGTTAAACTACTCTCTGACGGCAGAGAGAATTGATGCAATTACCGGTATCTTAAACGGTACAACCAACTACATTTTAACGAAGATGGACAAGGAAGGTGCTGACTTTGAAGAGGTTTTAAAAGAAGCACAGGAAAAGGGCTATGCGGAGAAAAATCCGGAGGCCGATGTAGAAGGCTATGATGCCTGCCGTAAGATAGCGATTCTTTCCTCTTTGATGACCGGAAAAAACGTGAAGTTTGATGAAATATATACAGAGGGTATTACAAAGATTACAGCGGCAGATTTCTTATATGCCAAGAAAATGAACCGATCGATAAAGTTGCTTGCCATGAGTAAGGAAACGGAAGACGGCTTCTTTGCAATGGTGGCACCTTTTATGATTCCGACAGAGCATCCGCTGTACAGCGTAAATGATGTCTTCAATGCGGTTTTTGTACATGGCAACATGTTGGGAGATTCTATGTACTATGGTCGCGGAGCCGGAAAGCTTCCGACTGCAAGTGCGGTTGTTTCCGATGTGGTTGACTGTGCAAGGCATCAGGGTAAGACCATTATGTGTTTCTGGGATGCAGAGGATGTAGCTTTGATGGATGTAGCGGATACGAAACGCCGGTTCTTTGTTCGTGTCAGTGCAGACAAAAAAGAGGAAGCGATTGCCGCATTTGCATCCATTGCAGAAGTAAATGCAGGAATTGCGGAAGAATTTGCATTTGTAACCGAGGTTATGAGCGAGAAAGAATTTGAAAAGAAGATTGCTTCTATCGGCGGTGCTGTCAACAGAATCCGCCTTGAGGCTTAATTTTTCAGATGCGGAATTTGTGCCTGTGCGCACCTGACACAAACTTGCTATGCGTAAAAAATGTGTGCAGAAATGAGGATGAAAATGAAGTATGTAGTTGTTTTGGGTGATGGTATGGCAGATGAAGCCATTGAAAGCTTGGGCGGCAAGACTCCCCTTGAGTATGCCGTAACACCAACAATGGACAGATTGAGTAAAAAGGCGGAAATCGGTATGGTACATACGATTCCCGATGGCATGAAGCCGGGTTCGGATACCGCAAATTTATCGGTGCTTGGTTATGACCCGAAAAAGTATTATTCCGGACGTTCGCCGTTAGAGGCACTCAGCATCGGTGTACCGATGAAGGATACCGATATTGCTATTCGTTGCAATATCGTAACCATTTCGGAGGATGATGTTCCTTTTGAAGAAAAGACAATAATTGACCATAGCTCCGGAGAAATCAGTACCGAGGACTGTGCGGTTTTGTTAGATGCAGTCAGAAAGGAACTGGAAACAGAAACCTATAAATTCTATGTGGGAACAAGCTACAGACATTGTCTTATCTGGGATAAAGGCGAGGTGGTAGAACTGACACCGCCGCATGATGTACTGACCCAGGTCATCGGACAATATCTGCCAAAGGATGAGGCACTTCGTGAAATCATGCGTAAGAGCTATGACATTTTAGTCAACCATCCGATTAATATAGAGCGTAAGAAAAAAGGATTAAATCCGGCAAACTGCTGTTGGTTCTGGGGAGCAGGAACCAAACCGATGCTTTCCTCCTTTGAAGAAAAGACAGGAAAAAAAGGCATGATGGTTTCGGCAGTTGACCTCCTGAAAGGAATTGCAGTCGGTGCCGGAATGGGTGTTGCAGAAGTAGAAGGAGCTAACGGTGGCCTTCATACAAATTACGAAGGTAAAACACAGGCTGCTTTAAAAGCCTTATTAGAAGACAATTATGATTTTGTATATGTGCATCTGGAAGCACCGGATGAAATGGGACATCAGGGCAGCGTAGAACGCAAAGTTCAGGCCATTGAATATCTGGATACAAGAGTGATCGGACCACTTACAGAAAAGTTAGATTCTGAGGGTGTGGATTACCGTTTGCTGGTATTGCCGGATCATCCTACACCAATCCGCGTCAGAACGCATACAGCCGACAGCGTACCTTATATGCTGTATGACAGCACCAGCCCGCTCGACAAGACATGGAACTATAATGAAAAAGAAGGTGCCGCAAGCGGCAATTATATTGCACAGGGATATACGATTATCGATCATTTATTTGAAAAGTAGATAGTGGAGAAAAAGAGGAGATTAAAAAATGAAAAAGGTTGTAAAGTTTGGTGGAAGCTCTCTTGCAAGTGCAGAACAGTTTAAAAAAGTCGGTGCAATTATTCATGCGGATAAAGAACGTAAATTTGTAGTACCTTCTGCACCGGGAAAAAGATTTTCCGATGATACGAAGGTAACCGATATGCTTTATGCATGCTATGACCTGGCAGAAGCCGGAAAAGATTTCAAAGAGCAGTTAAAGGCAATTCAGGCAAGATATCAGGAAATTATCGATGGTCTTTCTTTAACTCTTTCTCTGGATGATGAATTTAAGATTATTGAGAAGAACTTTAAAAATAAAGCCGGAAATAATTATGCGGCATCCAGGGGCGAATACTTAAATGGTATTATCATGGCAAATTATCTGGGGTATGAGTTTGTAGATGCGGCAACGGTTATTTTATTCGATGAAAACGGCGAATATAATGCAGAAAAGACAAATGAGTTAATGAGAGAACGTCTTGCAAATGTTGATGCTGCGGTTATCCCGGGCTTTTATGGTGCTTATGCAGACGGAACGGTTAAGACTTTTTCCCGCGGTGGCTCTGATATTACCGGATCTATCGTGGCAAGGGCTGTAAAAGCAGATGTTTATGAGAACTGGACGGATGTTTCTGGGTTTTTGATTGCCGATCCGAGAATTATTTATAAGCCGCAGGGAATTGAAACCATTACTTACAGGGAACTTCGGGAATTATCCTATATGGGTGCAACCGTATTGCATGAAGATGCTATTTTCCCGGTCAGAAGAGAAGGCATTCCGATTAATATCCGAAATACGAATGCACCGGAGGATAACGGTACCTGGATTGTGGAAAGCACCTGTCAGAAGCCTAAATATATCATTACCGGTATTGCGGGCAAAAAAGGATTCTGTGCCGTTAACATTGAAAAGGATATGATGAACTCTGAAATTGGTTTTGGACGTAAAGTACTGCAGGCATTTGAAGACTATGGCATTTCCTTTGAACATGTTCCTTCCGGTATTGACACGATGACGGTGTTTGTGCATCAGGATGAATTTATGCATAAGGAGCAGAAGGTTGTTTCTGCTATTCACAGACTGGCAGATCCCGATTCTATTGATATTGAAGCGGATCTTGCGTTGATTGCTGTTGTGGGACGTGGCATGAAATCTACAAGAGGTACTGCGGGACGAATTTTCTCGGCACTGGCACATGCCAATGTCAATGTAAAGATGATTGACCAGGGTTCCAGCGAGTTAAATATCATTATTGGTGTTGCAAATGCCGATTTTGAAACAGCAATTAAGGCAATTTATGACATTTTTGTACTTTCCCAACTATAAAATTCTTCCTTTTTTCAATAAAATATGATATATTACTAATAGTCATATTATTTCTGGTACTTTGTTACTAGACAATAAGACCACGAAAAGAGGATTTAGGGGGTTACATATGTCGAATTTAACAGGTAATGCTTTGGTTTATACAAACGATAATTGTATCGGCTGTAATAAATGTATTTCAGTATGTCCTGTACTGACAGCAAATCATGCGGTAGAAGAGAACGGAAAAAACAAAATAGTTGTTGAAGGCAGCCAGTGTATTTCATGCGGTGCCTGCTTTGATGCCTGTGAGCATGGAGCAAGAGAATTCCGGGATGATACGGAACGTTTCTTTGAAGACTTAAAAAAGGGAGAAAAGATTTCCCTGTTACTTGCACCGGCTTTTCTGGCGAACTATCCGAAAGAGTATGCATCGGTGCTTGGCGGGTTAAAACAGCTTGGTGTTAACCGTATTATCAGCATCAGCTTTGGTGCGGATATTACGACATGGGCATATATTAAATATATTACAGAGCATAATTTTTTAGGCGGTATTTCCCAGCCATGTCCGGCAATTGTGGGATACATTGAAAAATACATTCCCGAGCTGATTCCGAGTCTGGTTCCGGTGCACTCACCGATGATGTGTGGTGCGGTATATGCCAAAAAATATATGAAAGTTTCGGACAAACTGGCATTTATCAGTCCTTGTATCGCTAAGAAAAATGAGATTGATGATCCAAATTGCGGCGGCTATATTTCTTATAATGTAACCTTTGATCATTTGATGAATTATGTCAGAAAACATAATATTTCCGGTGCACCGGCATCCGATGAGATTGAATATGGTCTTGGTTCTATTTATCCAATGCCGGGTGGACTGAAAGAGAATGTTTACTGGTTCTGTGGAGAAGAGCTGTTTATCCGTCAGATTGAGGGTGAACGTCATGCCTATGAATTTTTAGAGGACTATAAGGAAAGAGTGCTTGGTAAAAAGGAACTGCCGTTTATGGTAGATGCACTAAATTGTGCGAAAGGCTGTATCTATGGTACTGCGGTAGAAGAAGAAAAAACCAAGAACGACGATATCCTATATGAAATCCAGAGAATTAAGGAAGCCAGTAAGAAAAATGGTAAGAAGGCTGCATGGAGCAGGAATCTGACACCGAAGCAAAGACTTGACCGGTTTAATAAGCAGTTTAAAGACTTGGATATCAATGACTTTATCAGACATTATACGGATAAATCCAAGGGGGTTGAAATTCATCGACCGAACACTTCGGAACTGGATGAAATTTTTAATTCCATGGAGAAAAAGACAGAAGAAAGCCGTAAGATTAACTGCTCTGCCTGTGGGTACAGAACATGTGGTGACATGGCAGCAGCAATTTACAATGAGTGCAATAACAAAGGCAACTGCGTTCATTATGTAAAAGGTGAAGTAGAAAAAGAAAAGATTCTGGCAGAAGAATTATCCGAAGAAATGCGTGAGAAGAATGAAGCAATTGCGGAAAAGAATGAGATGATAGAACGTCTTGTTATAGAAGTTGCGGATGACTTTGACAGCCTGGATACATCCATTGCCGAGATGTCTGTTGGAAACAACAGTAATGCAGAAGAAAGTACCGGTATTTCTGCTTCCATGAGTGATGTGGTATCTTTCTGTGATGCATTACAGACTGAATTGACACATATTCAGGAACTGTTGGTGAAACTGGAAGAGAACAATGGCGAGATTACCAATGTTGCAGAAGAAACCAACCTTCTGGCACTGAACGCAAGTATTGAAGCGGCCAGAGCCGGAGAATCCGGAAGAGGCTTCGCAATTATTGCAGAAAATATCAAGAAGCTTGCAGATTCTTCTAAAGATACCGCCAGTGACAGTGATAAGAATAAAGAAGAAATTCAGGAAGCAATCAATGGTCTTTTGGCAGATGCAGAAAAATTGATTTCTGTTATTGATGGAGTGAATGTCAGAGTTACCAATCTGGCAGCTTCTACCGAGGAAATTGCAGCTTCTGCTGATATGGTAAGTACGATTTCTACGGATTTAAGAGAAAAAATGAGTCGTCTGAGATAAAAAGGATTAAAAAAAGGGTTTTGCAGCAGAACTGCAGAACCCTTTTTTAAATATCCCGGTTTTGATTAATATCCCAGTTCTTCAGCTACAAAATACACTTTGATTCTGCCAACATGTCCGCTTCTTCTTGTTACAACAATCTGATTACAGAAACATTCCGGTGAAAGACAGTCATGGCAGTGCCCGGTTGCTGCACAAGGAAGATTACGCTTCAGGCGGATGGCATTGGCAGGAGATGCCATATTACGTACTCTGGCAACACCGCTTGGAACGTCAGTAACAACCTTATTCATTCCGACAATGATCATAACATGGCTTGGTCCCTGAATCAGACAGGCAACGCGATTTCCGTTACCATCAATATTAATAAGTTCTCCGTCTAATGTAATTGCATTTGTGCTCATCAGATAATAGTCAGCCAAAACCGCCTGTGCATAAAGCTGCCTTGATTCTTCGGGAGTTTTCGCAGTTGTACGGTCAATCAGTTTATAAGAACCATTGTGAATGGCATCCATAAGTCCACATTCCTTGACAGACTCACTTCCACCCCAGCTTATAACACTGCCTTCCGGCATAGAACTCATAATAGCCTGTACACAGTCAGCGCTTGTTTCAAAATAATAGCCTTCCATGTTGCGCTTTTCCAGATTTTTGATAATGGACTGCGCCATCGCAGCAAAGGCTTCTTTTTTATGTGACATAAATAATCCCTCCTGAATATGTATTGTAAAAAGCCGGTTGTGCCATGCGAAGTGCATGACTTTTGTCTGAGAACAGTATAGCATTACTGCGGCTGCCTGTGCAAGAAAACGTTCTATTTAAAAATATACAGTTAAAAAGGTGGTAAAAAGTGGAAAAATGTGAAAATAATTCATATTTTAAAATAAATTGTAAAAATTTGAAAAAAATTATAAAAATGTGTTGACAAATTAAAAGTACATGCTATAATAAAGACATAAACAAAACAAATTCACATAGATAAAAAATAAAAGAAAGAGAGGTACGGTCCACCAGAAACTTAAATTAAAAATCCATTTTAAAGTACAAATGAATAAGGAACAAAAGAAAAACTAAAAATCAAATCGTAATCAAGTACAGAAGAGAAAGTAACGCAGAACAAAAGAGAAAAAGAAGATAAGACGTTACAGTATATGTATACAAAAGAAAAAGTGGAAAGAGTACGAAAGAAGAAAAAATGGAGGTAAGGACCATTGGATAGTATAGTTTAGAAGCGGGTATCGATTAAAAGGATTGATACCCGCTTCGTCGTTGTGCTTTTATGAAGATTCTTATGAATTGTGGGTTCTATTTTTAGCTGGTATCATTTATAATAAGGGAACAAGAATAGTGACAGAGGTAACAAAAGTGAAAACAGCAGTAAATCATAAGAAAGCACATGTGGATTTTTTACAGGGACCAATTATAAAGTCTATGGTAGTATTTGCACTGCCATTGTTTCTTTCCAGTATCTTTCAACAACTGTATAATACAATGGATACCGTCATCATTGGGCATACATTGGGGGAAACAGCCCTGGCAGCAATGGGAGCGTCTGCAGCAATTTATGATTTGCTCATAGGATTTGCTTTTGGCATCGGTAACGGACTGGCAATCGTAACGGCGAGAAGTTATGGAAGCGGTAATCAGGAGATGCTTAAGAAATCTGTGGCTGTATCTATTGTTATTGGAGCGGTTGTTACCATTGTCATAACAGTTTTGACGCGCTTTATTCTGTATCCTTTTCTTGGAGTACTGAATACACCGGAAGAAATTATAAAGCAGTCTTACGATTATATTTCTACAATTACACTGTTTATTGTAGTGATGTTTGCCTATAATTTATGTGCAGGCATCCTTCGGGCAATCGGTAACAGTGTGATGCCGCTTGTATTTTTGATTATATCCTCTTTGTTGAATATTGTACTTGATTTACTATTTATTACCCGGTTCCATATGGGGGTACAGGGTGCAGCAGTGGCTACGGTACTGGCACAGGCTGTTTCGGTTGTGTTGTGCCTGATTTATATAAGACAGAAAGCAAAACTTCTGATTCCCGGCAAAGAACATTTTGCGTGGGACGGCAATTTGTACAGAGAAATGGTTACACAAGGATTGTCCATGGGGTTTATGAGTTGCGTTGTGAATGCCGGAACAGCAATTCTGCAATCGGGTATTAATGGACTGGGGTATCTGGTAATTGCAGGGCATACAGCAGCACGAAAGCTGTTTCAATTCATGATGATGCCTTTCATTGCTATGAGCCAGACAATCAGCACTTTTGTTTCCCAGAATCGTGGTGCCGGTCAGCCTGTGCGTATCCGAAAAGCAATGATATATTCATACCTGTATGGTGTTATTGTGGCGATAGTGATGACCTTACTGATGTGGTCTGCTGCACCGGTAATGGTAAATTGGATTTCGGGCTCGTCAGAAAGTGTGGTATTGCAAAATGGCTCTATGTATTTGCGAGTGGTTGCCCCTTGTCTTTCGATTCTGGGTGTTCTGAATTGTACCAGAAATGCCCTGCAGGCTATCGGGCAGAAGATACTGCCGTTAATATCAAGTATCATAGAGCTGATTGGAAAGATACTTTTTGTTTTGATTTTGATTCCCAGGTTCCAGTATATGGCAGTCATTTTCTGTGAGCCGGTGATATGGTGTTTTATGACATTGCAGCTTGTGATAGCATTCTGGAAAAACCCTTTTATAAGAAGCGGAAAGCTGTTATAAACAGTGCTTTTATGTAAAAAGAGAGAATTCGAGGTGGCTTTTTGTCTAAAAATAGGGTATAGTATACTTGATTAAGAGAAAGGTGCTGGTATGGATATGAGAAAGCTTTTTGGCAGAAAAAAAGGATACTCTGATGAGGAATACGATGAGGAAGAGTATGAAGGATTAGAAGATGATGAAGAAATTGACGAAGACGACGATGAGATAGATGAAGATGATGACGAGATAGATGAAGACGACGAAGACGATGAAGACGACGAAGATGATGAAGACGATGAAGACGACGATGAGATAGACGAAGACGACGATGAAGATGACGAAGACGATGATGAAGATGATGAAGATGACGATGAAGATGACGAAGATGACGATGAAGAGGAACTGGAAGACGATGAAGAAGAGGAAACGGAAGAAGACAGGCGTGAATATAGACGTAAGAGACGTATTCGTAACCAGATTATTGCCTACAGTGTAGTTGGAATTTTTGTTATAGCGTTGGTGGCAGCAGGCATTTTCCTCGGACATCGCATTTCAACATCCATTAAAGAAAAGCATCAGGCAGAAGAATTGGAACAGCAGCTTGCGGAGCAGGAGCAGGCACAGCAGGATCTGGTTATTGAAGCACCACCGGAAATTGAGGAAGAAACGCTGGATGAGCAGTTGGATGAAATTGTAAACAGCTGTATATCGGAGATGCCTCTGGAAGATAAAGTGGCAGGGCTGTTTATGATTACACCGGAAGCTTTGACCGGCGTGGGAACCGTTACACAGGCGGGAGAAGGAACGCAGAAGGCATTGAATGAATATGCGGTTGGCGGTTTGATTTATTTTAGCAAGAATATTGTGGACAAAGAGCAGCTTACTGCGATGTTAAGCAATACGGGACCGAAGAGTAAATATCCGATTTTCCTTGCAGTGGATGAAGAAGGCGGAGAAGTCAGCCGCGTTGCGAATAGTGATGTTGAGGTTATTCGGGTAGATGACATGGCGACAATCGGAGCAGGCGGGGATACGACTGCAGCCTATGAAGCTGGTGTAACGATTGGCTCCTATCTGAAGGAATTAGGGTTTAATGTGGATTTTGCACCGGTAGCCGATGTGGCTTCTGACAATGAAGTACTGGGAAATCGTTCCTTTGGAGGTGATGCAACACTGGTATCGGATATGGCAGCTAACGTGGTAGAAGGCATGGAAGGAACGGGTATCAGTGCCTGCATGAAACATTTCCCGGGTATAGGGTCTGCTGAGGAAGATACGCATGATGGAAGAACGGAAATAACGAAGACACTGGATGAAATGAGAACTTCCGATTTCCTTCCTTTCGAAGCAGGTATTGATGCAGGAGTTGACTTCATTATGGTTAGTCATGCGGTTGCTTCGGGGATTGATGCAGAGGGAAAACCATCTTCTCTGTCAGAGCCGGTTATTACCAATGTATTGCGTGGAGAACTGGGATATAATGGAATTGTAATTACGGATGCTTTGAATATGGGTGCCATTACCGAATATTACACGTCAGAAGAGGCAGCCGTTATGGCGATTGAAGCCGGTGCAGACATGATTCTTATGCCGGAGAATTTTGAGGCGGCTTATAATGCGGTATTATCTGCGGTACAGGATGGAACGATTTCTGAGGAACGAATTAATGAGTCCTTAAGAAGAATTTATCGGGTAAAATACGCTGATAAGTTACAATAGATCATATGCTATGAAAATACCTTGGTATTATGGTAAGAATTGTATATAAATCATATATTTTTATAATAATACAAAAAATTTAAAAAATTTTAAATTTACCGTTGACAAAAGAGATTGAGTGTAGTATTCTATTACTTGTCTGAAGGACATAAAGCTAACAGGCAAGTGATATGCGCGAGTGGCTCAGTTGGTGGAGCACGACCTTGCCAAGGTCGGGGTCGCGGGTTCGAGTCCCGTCTCGCGCTCTAATGAACACAGAAAGGATATCCAAATGGATATCCTTTTTTTGTGTTACCAGAGCCCTGGGAAGGATGGTGTTTGATAGGTTTTTTTCATTAAAATGTGGGAAGGGGCACACCCACCGAGATACTCTCTTATCATGTATAGACTGCTATCCATCATAATGTTGTGATGGATTTTTTTATTTTGCGGGGTAGAGTAGTGGTAGCTTGTCTGGTTCCTATCCTGTAGGTTGGGGTTCTATCTCACAGCCATTTTTATGGATTTTAAGAATGCCCATTTTATGGGAAATATGAGGATTTTGAAAAAATAGATTGACCGACTTTTTGATATGTTTTATACTAAGTTTGTGAGATGCATATCCCACAAACACTGAATATTCGGTTGTTGTACCGTACCTAAGAGGAATTGAAACTAGCAAGCGATAGGAGTTTCTAGTTTCTGTAAAAGAATCTTATTGCATTTATTTGAAAACCGAAATGAAAGAGAAAATATTATGGATAATAGTAGAATAGCTTGCTCGTTGGAGCAGGCTATTCTATTTAGATGATTGCTTCAAAGATTTTGTGAGGTGACGTTGTGGACAAGGATAAAGTGCATAAAGACACAGCATATTATCATCTCCCCGGTTTGTTTGAGTATTATGAATTGTATCAGGCTTTCCTGCCATTATTTCGCGAGCACAGAGAATATTTTTATGACTGGTGTGAAATCGGTTCTATATACGGTGCTCCGGCAGACTGCATTTGGGGAGGCGGACGTGTTGGGTCCGGAGAACATGATCCACGAGATATTCTGGCACTCATGCAGGAATACCGGATTTCAGCCAGGCTGACATTTAGTAATTCACTACTTGAAGAAAAACA
>JAQXTA010000068.1 GCA_029219245.1 Lachnospiraceae bacterium
ATCATCTTCGTGTCGGTTATAGTGAAAAGTGACACATGGTACCGTCGAAGGAGGAATCGCCACAGTTGATCATTTTATCCACGTTTTCTGTTACAGATTGGCGTGGATGTAATGTATAAATCATTTCTTCATAATGGTCTGCAAAAATTCTTTGTAAGATGTTCATAAGACTATTATGAAGGAAAATGAAACAAAAAGAAACCCCTAATTCCCCCATGAATGGGGGCTAGGGGGTTGAAGTGTCGAAGACACTTTTTTATTAGCTATTGTTTTATAAAACGAAAAGAATTAGGATTTGGATAATTCAGACCGGAAGATTTTTCTATTACTTACTATAGCAAAGTTATAAAGGTTGGTGCCCCGGCAGGTATAGAGTATTTGTTATGGAACTTTTCAAATCTGATTCTGGTGAGATTCATCAATGAATTCAGCTATATCAGTATGTCAATCTATACAGTAACATTTGGAATCCAGTGTATCGTCTATGCGGTGATTTCAAATTATTCAAAAGCCGCATTGACACTGATTGGGCAAAGTCTCGGAGCACGAAACTATAAAAAAGCAAATGGTGTTTTTTATAATTGCCTGATTATCAATATATTGATTATCCTATGTGCCAATGTAGTTTTCTTTGTTTTTACAGAGGGCATACTAAGTGTGTTTATAAAAGAACCATGTGTTGTTGAAATGGGTGATAAATATCTGAAGCTGATTGGACTTACGATGTTGCCACAGAGTCTGAATGTCGTATGTGGACACGCAATTAAAGGAAACGGGAATACAAAATGGATGCTACTATCACAGATATTAGGTTCGATTTTTGTGATTAGTTTGTCTTTTATATTGATTAGAGGTTTCCATATGGATATGGTAGCCATTTATCTGGTAATTATTTTGGACGAGACGATCAGAGGGATTACCAATTACATTTATTATAAGAGAAAATATCTGAACGCAAGAATACCGGATGAAATGATGAACGAATATAGGAGGGATTAAAATGAATCAAACAGCATATCTTTATGGACAAATTTTGGGAACTCATTCTTTTTGGTTAAAGGATGGTTTTTTGAAGCCGGATGAATATTCAGAAATCAGTGAAAAGTATTTTCTACCGGGAGGGGAAACCGGAACGGCAGCAACTGTACTGGCTTCTTTAGAGGTGCAGGTTAAGATGGACGGAACACATATTGGAACAGAGGTTGCAGGTATGTTGAAGCAGTTTTATGCGGATAAGACTGTTGATCTGTCTTCACTTACTTATGTCACAGATTATGAAGGGCTGATGGATTATGTGGTTGTCGCTGATATGGTGCGTTCTCCTATGGGATTTTTTCAACAACTGTATGCTTCCGGGACAAAGCGCTGGAATGAGCCGAGGGAAGAGGATATCTCAGCATGTACGGTTGCGGCGATTGATCCTTTTTTTCAGGAGGAAACACAGAAGGTAGCAGAGCTTTGTGTGAAGTATGGAAAACCATATGTTACGATTGATTGTAAGCATGACACTTATTTACACCGACATGCAACAATCAATGTTGTATCCAAGGAATGTACAGGAACCGCTTATGCCGGCATGGATAAGGAAGAAATCTATGCGCTTTTGACAGAAAATACGGAGGGACTAGTGATCATTACTTCCGGAGAAAACGATATGATATGGGGCAGAAAGGGCCAATCGGCGCACCATACAAAACCATTTCAGTCAGAAGTGCGCAGTACACTTGGCGCGGGAGATACCTATAAGGCAGGATGTGTATATGGCTTGCTTCATCATATGAAAGATGAGGAAATGGTTCGTTTTGCCAGTGCTTGCTCAGCGGTTGCGATTTCAAGATTTCCACTGCCATTAAATCCACCGCGATTAGATGAGGTTAACCAATTACTCAAGCAGGAAAAGGATAATTGAAAGTAATGAGATTTCAGAGATATGTGTTTAATTTTTGGGGGATATCTGCAGAACGTGTTGTGGCTGAATAGGAAAATTTGAAGTTACAGAGTTAAAAAAACTAAGAATTTGTCTAATTGGTGAATTCTGATTTAGTAATCATTTTGAAAAGGAGGAAGAGTAATATGTTATCTGGTGGGGATATGATAGTTGGACTGTACAATCTGCCTCAAGTTGAAATTAGTAAAACAATAAGAATAAAAAGAGCATTTGTGGGTGATAAAGAGGAGATTCTGGAATTTGTGAAAAAGAATTTTAAAAAGAATTGGGTATATGAAGTAGAACATGCACTTATGGAACCTGTTTCAAAATGTTATATTGCGACAGAAGATGGGGAAATTCTTGGATTTGCATGCTTTGACTCTTCAGCAAAAGGTTTCTTTGGACCTATTGGAGTGGATCCGGCACGAAGAGGTGAGGATATCGGTAAAATGTTATTGGTAAAGACACTTGAAAGCATGCGTGAATATGGTTATGGGTATGCTATTATTGGATGGGTAAGTGAAGCTGAACAGTTTTATAAAAAAACTGTTGGTGCAGAATACCTAAAAGATGGCAATCCTGAGAATAGTGTTTATTCCAATTTGGTCTTTATGGATTAAATACTATGTATTTAGCGTTGAATTGATATTTTATCTATGTAAAGAACTCGACAGTTTTGGGTATCTCTATCGTAAGTATGTATACATTATGCGATGATTTCACATGCAGGTGTTCATATATGTATGCAGATGGAAATTCAATTGAAATTTTAGGTGGATATACAGAGGAATAGAAGGAGGAAGCAGACATTAGAACGAAAAAAACAGTGGTAATAGGAGCAGGTATAGGGCTTCTTGGTGTTGTATTTGTTTTTATCGGGTATTTCTTAATGTACCAGATACATATGTCGAGAGATTCTGTATTTACAAGGAATGCGGAAGAAAATAGATATGCACTAGGATGTAAGATATTGAATACAACACTGGAAGAGAGTTATTCTTTAGAGGAAGGGGATTCCGTTACTGTGGCAATGGATGTTATGAAAGGCGAATTCAAGATTTGTATTGGAATCAAAGGAGATGAGCCGGTCTATACAGGAAATGGTATTATCTGTGGAGATTTTCAGGTAAACATTCCAAAGACAGGTGATTACGAAATAAGTGTCACTGGTAAGAAGGCTGTGGGGAGTGTTTCATTTACAATGGATTGAAATACGAGGAAGGTAAATATATGAGAAAATATATTTTGAGTTTAATTACTGTACTTTTGGCTGTGTCGCTTTGTGCTTGTAGCACAAGGATGGATGGGCAGGGGTTAAACAGTACAGATGTTGAAGAAACTGAAATGCAGGTCGCAGATGAATTGGAGGAAGCACTTCCAACAGAAGCTGAAGAATCGGAAAATGAACCTATGGTTGACAAAACAGAAGAAATTAGTTCAGAAGGAAATTTTCCGGGACCAGATGTAGTAGAAATTGTAAATCTTCGTGGTGATGAGACGACAGTATATAAATTGGCAGATGGCACCTATATGGATCGTATTGAGCGTCGTTTTACTTATAATGGAACGGATACATGGACTGACGAGGACGGAGTTGAGTGGAATGAAGTTGTAAAAACCTCTACTAATTCCTCGACTAATGTGGATGAAGTCTATGAGGACGAAGCGTGGAAAGAAGATCTCGAAAAGCGTCTTTTTGAAAACTATGGGTCATTCCGAAATATTATGAGGACTTGGGGGACGGGATATATCAGGTCTATGTGGAGGTAGGAGGCGAGGTCGTCCCCTTAGGGAGATTGCTTTGATGATGGGTGAAATCATTGCTGACCTTCATGTGGCATTAAGAAAATGTGAAGAGATGGATGGGTTTTGGAATAACAGCTTATTGGATGAAATGAACGGATGGGTAAAAAATAATTTTGAGAATCATAATTGGAAATATATCAGTAAATTAGAATATGAAAAGAGTGTATCCCAATTAGCAATACTCTATGACCAGTTACCGGTACAACTAATTCATCGGGATGTTCACTTTGGTAATTTCTTATTTGCAGATGGAGCATTTTCAGGGTATATAGACTTTGACCTGAACCAGAAAAACATTCGGATTTTTGATTTGTGCTACTTTTTACTTGGCATATTGTCCGAGAAAGAAAAACTGGAGATTACGGAAGATGCATGGTTTGCATTTGTCAAGAATGTTTTTGGTGGATATGAAAAAAAGGTGAAGCTGTCTGCAACCGAAAAACAGGCAGTCCCATATGTGATGGAATGTATCGAATTACTTTTTATTTCCTATTATGAGGACATAAAGGATGCGCGCTGTGCAAAAGATGCTTATCAAATATTTGAGTTTATTCAGAAGCAGGAAGAACGGATATGGAGAAGCATACTCCCTGTAAAATACTGTTAAATCGCCGTCTGAACAACCGCCCGAACAACCGCCGCCTAAACCGCTTGAAGAAATCTCATACAGGTGTTACAATGGTCTTTCATAACAAACAGAAAGACCGTATTATTGTAACACTAGGGAGAGATCGCCTATGAAAAAAGTATTAGATCAGATGCGGAAAAGTGTGTATTTTAATATCCCGAATTTACTGGGGTATCTGCGGATTTTATTGATTCCGATTTTCTTGGTTTTGTATACGAGGGCAGACAGCACGAAAGAGTATGGAATCGCATTTTTTACGCTGGCACTTTCCTATTTTTCCGATTTTATCGATGGGAAAATTGCGAGAAAGTTTGATATGATTTCAGATTTTGGAAAGGCACTTGACCCGGTTGCCGATAAACTGACACAGGCATCCCTTGCCATTGCCATCACCTATCGTTATCCTGCCATGCTGTACTTTTTGATTTTGTTTGTGATAAAAGAGCTGTATATGGCGGTGATGGGACTGCTTTTGATTCATCGGGGAAAAGGGGTAAAGGGAGCACAGAGCTATGGAAAGATTTGTACGGCGGTAAACGATGCCGGCTGTTTTGTCCTGTTATTATTTCCGAATATCCCTTATTTCGTCGGCTCGGCTTTAATTGTCTTAATGATGATTATAACAACTGTTTCCTGGATAAAGTATATAAAATTTCATGTTTCATTGTGGAAAGAAGGTGAAGTGCATGAAGAGTAGATATATTATAGCCTTGGTACTGCTTGTACTGGGCTATCTTTTGATTGGAGGAACAGCACCGTACCGGAAAAATCCGGAAGTAAGTGAAGAATATAAAGAAAATTTTGCGGAAAAAGATTTTTATGGAACGGGAGAAGGGCCAGACCGCGCCAAAGTTATTATTGATAACGGAGAGGCATTAAAAGAGCGTATCCGTCTTATTGACCAGGCGCAGGAACGTATTGTACTTTCTACGTTTTCTTTTGCGGCAGATACTTCCGGAAAACAGATGCTGGCAGCGCTTAAGGCAGCAGCCGACCGAGGTGTCAGGATACAGATTCTGGCAGATGGTTTCAATTCCTGGATAAATATGGAAGGAAATCCATACTTTATTGATTTGGCGAAGCATGATAATGTCCAGATAAAAATATATAACAGAGTCAATCTGCTGCTTCCATGGAAGGGCATGAGCAGGCTGCATGATAAATGTATTGTGGCGGATGATAAGGTATATCTGGTAGGAGGGCGGAATACGTTTGATTATTTTCTGGGAGACCAGGAAAGCTATAAAAACTATGATACGGATGTGCTTGTCTATAATACCGGTGGAACCGAAAGTTCTGTATATGAAGTATTGGATTATTTTGATTCACTCTGGGAGCTAGACTGCTGCAAACTCTGGCATGAGAATAATCCGTTTGATTGCTGGCAGCCAAGCGTAAAGCGGGCAGAGAAAGAACTGGAGCAGATATATGCAGCGATGAAAGAAGAACATCCGGATTGGTTTGAGAAAGTGTCTTATGAGTCCATTACCGTACCGACGAAGAAAGTTTCTCTTTTATCCGGACAGACAAGACTCTATGCGAAGGAACCGCAGGTGTTTTATGGCCTTTGCAGGCTGATGGAGGAAGCAAAGGAGAATGTTACCATTCATACACCCTATGTCATTCTGGATGAAAATATGTATCAGTCATTGCAGGAGGTCTGTGCAGGAGAAGCGGAAGTTTTCCTGATGACCAATTCGGCGGCAAACAATGGAAATCCTTTCGGAGCGGTGGATTATCTTCTGCACAAAGAAGAAATTCTGGCTACCGGATTACAGATTTTAGAGTATGAGGGAGAACGTTCCTATCACAGCAAGTGTATTGCGATAGACAATCATCTTTCCTTAATCGGTTCTTTTAATATGGATATGAAAAGTGCCTATCAGGATACGGAAACGATGTTGGTGGTTGACAGTGAGGAATTGAACAGACAGCTTCGGGCAGCCATGGAATATTATCAGAAGTCTGCCCATCCGGCAACGGTAGCAGAGGATGAGATGGAGCTGTTGTTTGCTCCGGAAGTTCCGATAGGAAGAAGAGTACAAAGCCGAATTATTAAGGTATTGGATCCTTATCTGCGTTTCTTGTTGTAAGAGGCAGAAAGACCACAATTTCAGGCTATAATGTTATAATGCAGCTTCTGTTATAAAGCTGACACACCGTTGTCATATTTAACATGTTATGCTGGAAAGAAAAACGTGTGAGGGAGGAAAAACGTATGTTGGAATTACCGGAAAGCTACACCATAGCAAAGCAGATGGAGGAAACCTTAAAAGGGAAAATTATCAGTTATGTAGAGGTTTTGCATACACCTCATAAGTTCGCCTTTTTTCATGGAAAAGTGGAGAACTGCAAGGACTGTCTGGAAGGACAGCGCATTATCGGGGCGACTTATCATGGAGGAATGATTCAACTCAATACCGAAGACTATATGATTGTTTTTGCAGACGGAGCACGCCCGCAATATTATGAGGATAAGAAACAATTTCCGAAAAAGCATCAGTTCTGTCTTCAGTTTGATGATGAAACGGCACTTTATGTATCCATTCAGATGTATGGGATTATTCATGTGTTTTTGCAGGGAGAGGATACCGAAGGGTATTATGTTTCTTCCAGTACGAAGATAACACCGCTCATGGAGGAATTTACGCTGGAGCATTTGAAAGGTCTTTTTCAGCAAGAGAATAAGAAAATGTCGGCGAAAGCATTTCTTGCCACACAGCAGAGAATTCCGGGACTTGGCAATGGTGCACTACAGGATATTTTGTGGGATGCTGGGATTGATCCGAGGTTTCCTATGCAGGATATGACGGAAGAAGACTGGGAAATATTGTATCAATCAATTAAGAAAAGAATGCAAATGATGGCAGAGCAGGGCGGTCGGGATACCGAAAAGGATTTGTTCGGAAACAAAGGCAGCTATATTACACAGTTGAGTAAAAATTCTTTGTACGAACCCTGCATGCGATGCGGACAGGAAATTCATAAGGCAAATTATATGGGAGGAACGATTTATTTCTGCGAGGGATGCCAGAAAAAATAATTTTTTTGAAACTTTTTGCCGACTTGATTCGTATTATAGGTGAGAGGACAAATAAGGTGCCTGTAAACCATTTTACGGGTGCCAGAGCATAACATATGACAAGACAACGATTTGAAACTTATTTTAAAGCATATTATTCCCTGATTTACCGAATTGCCTTTTTACAGATGAAGGGACATGCCGATGCGGAGGATGTGGCACAGGAGGTATTTGTGCGGCTGTTAAAGTATCATCCGGTGTTTGAAGGCGAGGAACATGAAAAGGCGTGGTTTATCCGTACAACGGTCAATCTTTGCAAAGATATTCAAAAGAGTAAATGGCACACTTCAATGGTAAGTATGGATAAAATACCGGAGCAGGAAAAAAGTTATTTCAGACTTCCCTATATAAAGGAAGATGAAACCTTGTGGGCGGTTATGGAATTGCCGGAGAAGTACCGGGACTGCCTTTACTTTTTTTATTATGAGGATTATTCCATCAAAGAAATTGCCGGGATTTTAGAACTGCCGGAAAATACGGTAAAAACCAATTTAAAGCGTGGCAGGGAAGCCTTGAAAGAGGTACTGGAAAATTCCCAAGAGAATTGCAAGAGGAAAGCAGAGAGGTAACAACATGAACGTAAATCGAGTGGCAGATCAGAGAAATTATGGTAAGACAGCAGATGCGCTAAATCCGAAGAAAAACCGGAAGACAAATCATACAAATGGTGGAGGATTTTATGAAAGTCTGTCCGGAAATATGTATGGACAGGCAGCCGGACAGGGCGAAAAGGAAACGGCAGGAGTGCAAAAGCAGAAAAATACGACAATTGGCAGGAATACTACCGTACATACGAGTTATCAGTACCAGAGTGTAACATCAACCATTGTTTTGCAGTCTAACGGCAGAATACATGCCGATGCGGTAATTGAATGTGCTGCCAGGAATATTTCTTATGCGGAAAGTGATTATGTGAAGACTTATGTGGAGCAGGGGTTTGCTTTGAAAGCAAAGGTAGATATAACGGCACATGCTATCTATGTGGAGCAGAAATACGAGGATGGTACTGTGAAAGGCTATGAAGTTGATTATGGCAAGTTAGATGAAAATACAGAGAATCCAGTGGAGCAGATAGCTTTGGAAGCATGGGAGATGGCGAGACGGGCAATGATGGGAGATGCACCTTTCCATGAAGTGCACCCGGAAGAATTGTTGCCGGATACCGCAGCAAACGAAGCCGAAGAAGGAGAAGATAAAGAAGGGGAAGAAAAGAAAGACCTGACGGATATGACTGTAGAAGAGGCATTGGCGGAGTTCTATGACTTTATCCAGGACAGAATCAAGAACGGCCCACCCAAGTATCTGATTGGTGCTTCGGAGTTCTCGGTCGAAGAATGGGAGAAGATGCTTGACGGAGTAGACGGAGAGTTGGATGAAATTCGGGAAGAGATGCGGGAACGGATTGAAAAGTTGAAAGAGCAGGCATTGCAAAATGATTTGGAGAAAGAAGAAGCGGAGGGATTCTTATGGCAGTTACAGGAGTAGGTTACGGAAATGGAATGGGGACAGGAAAATCCTATTATGACCCCAGAAATGCTTCTTATGAGGAGATTCAGAGCTTTTACTCTTCTTTGAGAACCTGGCGGGATGCACAGTTTCGTGTCGGGAATATGGTAGGCTATCGGAATGCCGCAAAGGTATGCGATGCATGGAAGAATGCGATAAACAAACAGGAAGGTATCGAAGAATATCTGGATACGCCTCAGGGCAGGGTCAGATTATACGAGCGTGAAGGACGATTGGAATCGGGCATTATCGGACTGCATGCGTTTGAAGACAATGGTCAGTTTTTTTCTATGTCGGCTTCCTATGCAAAGGATTCCACAGCAGAAAATCCGATTGTAGAGGTACGAATTAAGCAGGAAGAAGGTGTATCTTCTATCCGACAGATTACGGTGCAGATTGCAGTCAATCAGGTGGATGTATCGTCAGCAACACAGTTAGAAATGTTAGCTTTATGCAGCCATGGCGACAAACAGGGGTTAGCAGGCTTTTCCAAGACGGGAGATTCCTACCGCAAATTACTTGAACAGGCGCAAGAGGCAGGAAACGGCTGTAATCAGGCAGAGAATCTGACAGATTTTTTGGGAAAGAAACAGAATTGGAGTGTGCTGGAAAAAACGACAGAAGCACAGATTCAGTCTTTGTTTGAGGAACGGATGAAGGCAGATAACGGGGTGCCTTATAATTATCTGGCAAAAGACGGTATCATTGAATATAATGGTGTTATTTTTGTCTGTGATGAGAAACATAAGGCGATTTGCCTTGGTAATACGGCAAACATGGAGGAATGCCTGCGAATTCCATTATCAGGCGGTGGATGTCTGATTGTGAACCGGGATAATCTGGGAGATTTATCCAAAGCCATTTCCATGTTTTCACCCGAGGATGTCAATCGGATTATGCGGGCAATCGCACAGGATGCGAAGGTGCAGCAGATGAAAAATGAAATAGAGGAAACAGAAAGCGAGGCGGTACAGACGGATTCTGAAGAAACGGTTAAGGCTGTTATCGAAGATAACGTTGAAGAAAGGGCAGAAGTCTCAGAAAATGGTACAGACGGCTCAGAAGACGAAAAATAAAGGTGCAAAATTCCGACAGATAGATTATAATAGACAAGGAAGTCTTATACAGGGCGAATACGGATAAAAAGGGGATAAGTCGGAATGAGCGTTATCAGTAGTAAAGATGTTAACGATATCATTAGAAAAACGCTGGGTATTATCAACAGCAAGATAATGAATCATGGAGAGATTACCGGTTATATTCTCTATAAAATGTTGGAATATGAGCAGCAGTATACGGAGCAGGAGTTAGTGGATTATACGATGCTTGGGATTCTGCATGATATCGGCTTATACAAAGAGGACAATGTCAAAAATGTAACGGACTTTGAAACACAGAATCTTTGGCCGCATTCTATTTATGGGTTCCTTTTTCTGAAATATTTATCACCGATGGGAGATAAGGCGGAAATCGTCCTTTATCATCATCTGGATTATAATAGATACAGCCTGATTCAGAGTAAATATCTCCATATTATTGAGTATCTGAATCTGGCAGATAAGATGGATACTTTTTTACATTTACGGGAAGAAAAGCTGGAAAAGGATTACTTTAATCTGTATCGGGATATAAAATTTTCCGGTGCAGCCTTAGATTTGTTCCGTAAGGCGGAAGCAAAATATGGGATTACGGCGAATCTGGTCAACGGGAAGTACCGGGAAGAACTGGCAGAGCTTTTGGCAAAAAGAGCTTTTTCCGAGCAGTATAAAAGAGGCTTTTTGGAGATGCTTGTCTATACCATTGATTTTCGAAGTGAGCATACCGTAGTACATACGCTTGCGACGGTCAATTTTGCACAGCAGATTGGACGACTGATGCGTCTTGGCGGCAAGGATTTAAGGGACTTATATTATGGTGCGCTTTTGCATGATTTGGGAAAAATAGCAATTCCCTTAAACATTCTGGAATCTACGGGAAGATTATCCGATGAAGAAATGAAAGTGATGAAAGCACATGTCCGGATTACGGAAATGATTCTGGAGGGTGTAGTGGACAATGATGTGCTACAGATTGCAGTCAGACATCATGAAAAGTTAGATGGCAGCGGCTATCACAAAGGACTGTCCGGTGACCAGCTTACCCTGCCGCAGCAAATCGTAGCGGTAGCTGATATTTTAAGTGCTTTATATGGCAAACGAAGCTATAAAGATTCCTTCAGCAGTGATTTGATTAAAAAGATCATGACAGAAGATGCTGAAAATAACAAAATCAATAAAGCGGCAGTGGATGTTCTGATGCGGAATTATGATAAAGTCATCGCGGAGTTTGAAAAAGAGAAAGAGAATACAATCGGTCTGTATTTAAAAATCAAAGAGCAGTATGCGGTTATGATTGAGAAATTTGAAGCCTTTAATTAAAAGAAAACCCGTCCGAAACGGCGGGTTTTTCTGTGTAAATTTTATATATATGTTATGTTCATAAGAGGCATAAAGGATGGAGATTTCAAAATAATGAATGCAGGAAGGAGAACCGACATGGAATGGCTGGATGTAGTAGATGAACAGGGAAATCCTACAGGAGAGAAGGTGGAGCGAAGTGTGGCACACCGGGAAGGCATACGACATCGGACCGCACATGTCTGGCTTCTACGGAAAATGGGAGAAAACGGTAACGTGCAAATTCTTTTGCAGAAGCGTAGTCAGAATAAGGATTCTTATCCGGGTTGTTATGATATTTCCAGTGCAGGACATATTCCGGCAGGTGTTTCTTTTCTTCCCTCGGCACTGCGGGAGCTGAAGGAGGAATTGGGGGTCTGCGCCAAAGCAGAAGAACTGCATTATTGCGGACAGCGAAACATCCATTATGAAGATTATTTTCATGGCAGCTATTTTATAGATAATCAGGTAAGCAATGTCTATGTGCTCTGGTTTGACAGGGAAGAAAAGCAATTTAAACTGCAGGAAGCAGAAGTGGAGGCTGTGCGGTGGATGGATTTCGAGGAATGTGTAAAAGCGGTAACAGACAATACCATAAAACATTGTATTGTTCTGGAAGAATTGAATATGATAAAGAAATATTTAAATAATTGTTTAAATTTCACAATATAAAGTCCGGTTTTCCGGACTTTTATTTTGTTAAAATTGAAGAAACGATTGCTTGAAAATGTACGGAGAAAAGGCTGAAAACAGGAGGTACTTTTATGGACAAAGAAGCAGGAAAAGACAGAACTTTGAAAAGGGGAGATATTTATTATGCAAATTTAAGCGGTATTGAACAGTCGTGTGGAAGCGAGCAGAAGGGAAGAAGGCCTGTGATAATCATTCAGAATGATGCTGGCAACCGGTATGCGCCGACGACCATTGTTGCTATTATGACAACTAGGCATAAAAAGAGGCTTCCCACGCATGTCAGGCTTCGGAAGATTGGAGGACTTAAATGTGCCGGAATTATCTGCCTGGAACAGATTAAGACAATTGATAAAAGCCGCCTGGAGCAATATCTGGGCAATGTAGGAGAGAAAGCTATGCAAAAGATAGAGAAAGCAATTATGGTAAGTCTTGGGATGGGAAGACAGATGAAGGCTCCTTTTCTGATAAGGCAACATTTGGATAATTGAAATCCGTAAGAAGATATGTTATCTTAACAATAGAACATATGTTTGTATTAGGGGCGATTTGTAGAAATGGACAGAAGCTATATCTGTATTGACTTAAAATCTTTTTATGCATCGGTTGAGTGTGTGGACAGAGGTTTGGATCCTATGACAACGAATCTGGTCGTAGCGGATCCTGAGCGTACGGAGAAAACAATCTGTCTGGCAATCACACCGGCAATGAAAAAACTTGGGATTCCCAACCGCTGCCGGGTATTCCAGATTCCGGAGCATGTGAAATATATTATGGCTCCGCCGAGAATGCAGCATTATATTGATGTTTCGGCGGATATTTATTCCATTTATCTGAAGTATATCGCCAAAGAGGATATCCATGTGTATTCGATTGATGAGGTATTTATGGATGTAACCGACTATCTGAATCTGTATCAGGTGGATGCTAAGGAACTTGGGCAAACCATCATGCAGGATATTTTGCAGGCTACCGGCATTACAGCATCCTGTGGGATTGGAACAAACTTATATCTTGCGAAAATTGCAATGGACATTACAGCAAAACACTCAGAAAACCACATTGGAATTCTGGATGAGGAGAACTACCGCAGGACTTTATGGAAGCATCGGCCAATTACCGATTTCTGGCGAATCGGTCCGGGTATTGCCAATCGTTTGAAACAATATGGAATCTATACGATGGAAGAGGTGGCGAAAGCGGATGAGTCTATGTTGTACAAGATATTCGGAGTGGATGCGGAACTGCTTATCGATCATGCATGGGGAAGAGAAACAACGACGATGGAAGATATCAAAAATTATAAGCCGTCTACGAACTGTCTGACAAGCGGACAGGTGCTTGCCTGTGATTATTCTTATGAACAGGGGAAATTAGTCGTAAAAGAAATGGCAGATATGTTGTGCCTGGATCTGGTAGAAAAAAGCCTTGTAACCAAATCGATTACCCTGTACGTCGGATATGCCAATTCTATGAACTTAGAGGCTGCCAAAGGCAGTATCAGTTTACAGACGGAAACCAGCTCTGCCAGAATGATTCTGCCACAGGTAGAGAGGTTGTATGAACGTATCGTGACACAGAAATGGGCATTGATTCATCGAATCAATATTTCTTTTAATAATGTGACGAAAGAAGAATATCTGCAATACGATTTGTTTGACAGTCCGCAAGAGAGAGAAAAGGAGAGAAGCATGCAGAAAGCCATGTTGGACATCAAGAAAAGATATGGGAAAAATGCTGTTTTAAAGGGGATGAACCTGGAAGAAGGGGCAACGGCAAGGGAACGGAATCGACAGATTGGAGGGCATAAGAGTGGAGAATAGACCGAAAATGGACCGGGCAGAGAGGGCAAAGCAATTTATGCCGTTTGCAGCACTCAAAGGCTATGAAGAGGCACTCAGGGAACGGGAAAGACAGATGACTTTGATGGAAAGGAAGAAACAGATACCGATGCAGCAATTATGGAAGAAGGAAACCTAAGCATAACATGGAACATTATGATGCGCCATAATATATTGCCATAATATATAAAATTTCCTATTGATTGAAGTTTTATATCGTGATATCTATTTATAGAAGATAAATAGTTTGAAATTCAAACTATTTGAGGTTCAAGGAGGCATTTTATGACATACGAAGAAATTTTCAACAAGATACAAGACATGACGAAAGATATAGATGTAAGCATGATTCAGGAACATCTGGCATATCAATTTAACATCAGGGGAGAAGGCGAAGGCGCTTTTTACATTGAAGTAAAAGAGGGCAAGCTTTATGTTGAACCTTATGAGTATTATGACAGAGATGCAATTTTTATCTGCACATCAGAAGTACTGTTTCAGTTGATGTCAGGTAGCCTGGATCCGGTTAAAGCATTTACTATCGGAAAATTGAAGGTAGAGGGAGATCTTGGTAAAGCACTGAAATTGAAAGAATTTATTTCGGCTGCATAGATAATAGTCGGAGAAAAGAGGCAAATATGAATTTATTAAAGGTTGCGGCAGGAGCAGCGGTTGCAGGAGCAGCAGGAGAATATGCACTGGCAGTGTATTTTTTTAACCGCACGATGATCCGCTCCAATGCCAAAAGAGAAAGAACGCAGAAAATGGCAGGAACCGACTGGGATAAATATATCCCGCATATTCGGGAAGCTAAGGAAAAACTGATGGAAAATTCCCATGAGGATATGTACATAACGTCAGAAGACGGCCTCAAGCTTCATGCAACATGGTTTCCATGTGAAGGTTCTAAAAAAGTCGTGATTTGTTTTCATGGCTACACCAGCGAAGGCTTGAACGATTATTCCACGCTGGCACTTTTTTATCGGAACAACGGCTACAATCTTCTGATTGTTGATGAAAGAGCGCATGGACAAAGTGAAGGAAAATATATCGGTTTTGGATGTCTCGACAGACATGATGCCATGTTGTGGATTCGGAAAATGATAGAAAAACTTGGAGAAGACTGTAAAATTCTGCTTCATGGAGATTCTATGGGTGCCGCGACAGTGCTGATGACAAACGGACTTAAGCTACCACCACAGGTAAAGGCTGCTGTATCTGATTGTGCGTTTACCTCTGCGTGGGATGTTTTTACATCCGTATTGAACAATATGTATCACCTGCCGGCATTTCCTCTGATGCAGATTGCGAACCGGATGATAAAGCAAAAGGCAGGATATGAACTGGATGAGTGTGATGCCAGAAAGGAAGTTGCCAAAGCAGAAATACCGATTCTGTTTATTCATGGCAGTGCGGATAGTTTCGTGCCATGTTCTATGGTATATGAATTGTATGAAGCATGCAGGACGGAAAAGAAACTATTGGTAATCGAAGGAGCAGGTCATGTGGAATCCTGCTATCGGGATGAAAAACTGTATCAGGAAGCGATAGAATCTTTTATCTTTCCGATTGTGGAACGGTAAGGATTAAAAGTTAAAAATAAAGACAACGGTGAAAGGGGAGAATGAGTGTTTATGAAAACAAGAAAAGGAAACAAGGTTTACCCACTTACTTCTGCACAAAAATTGCATTATTACTGTATGAAGTATTGCCCTAAAAAGCAGGTTTTGAACATTGGGGCAGGATTAACCATTCAGGTAGAACTGAATTGGGACATACTCAAACAGAGTATTCAGGAAGCTATTCAGCGTTGTGAAGCCATGCGTGTACAGTTTACGGAGGACAAGGAAGGAAATGTTTATCAGTATGTGGTAAAGGAGCCAACTGCGGAAATCAGGCATTTCGATTTCGCACATTGGAGAGAAGAGGCAGCACATGCCAAGATGACAGAATGGACCAGCACGCCTTTTGAACCGTATGATACACCAATGTATGAGATTGTGATGATTCGGATGCCTAATAATTTTCATGGAATCTATATTAAGGTGAATCATCTGATTATGGATGCACAGTCTTTGATTGTATTTTACAAGGACATTATTGAGCTATATTGCAGTAAGGTATATGATGAGATTCCTGAGCCAAAGGAAATGGCATCTTATATCAAACAGCTGGAGAAGGATCTGGCATATGAAGCCGGAAGTAATGCCAGCAAAAAGGACAGAGAGTTTTTTGAAAAATTGATTTCTTCTTCCGAACCTATTTTTACTGATATTTATGGACGGGGCAAGCTGGAAGCAGAGAGAAAGAAAAATGGTAATCCGAACCAGAGAGCTGCGATTAATGTGTCCGATAATGTAGATGCGAACCTGGCTAACTTTACGCTGGAGAAGGAACCTTCCGAGAGACTGTTCCGATTCTGTGAAGAGCATCACGTATCCATGACCTGCCTGTTGCTTATGGGACTGAGAACCTATCTGCAAAAGGAAAACGATGAAGATGATGTTTCTGTAAGTACAACGATTGCAAGACGTGCAACACTTATGGAAAAGCGCTGTGGTGGAACAAGAATTCATAGTTTCCCATTCCGGACAATTATATCCAGGGATGATACATTCTTAGAGGGAATTTTCAAGATTCGGGATATGCAGAACCAGTATTTCCGTCATGCAAATTATAGTCCTTCGGAATATTATGCGTTCCGTAAGCAGTATTATCATCTGACGGACGGACAAACTTATGAACTATTATCCTTAACTTATCAGCCGTTGACGATGAAGTATGAAGGCCCGGGACTGGATAAATTGGGAGATATTGCATACCGGACACGCCGTTATTCTAATAGTGCATGTGCGCATACTTTGTACTTAACCGTAAGTCATATACCTGCCGGTGGTCTGGATTTTTGCTTTGAGCATCAGACAGGGGTAGTTACCTATGAAAAATTGCAGGAAATTTACTTCTATTTGTGCAGAATTTTATTTTACGGCATTGAAGACTGCTCAAGAACCGTGGGAGAGGTTATTGATTGGTCTTAATCGGAAGCAGATGCTGCTACAAAGGAGCATAGGAAGATAAAATATAGGAAGTTAAAATATAGGAAATTAATCAGGAATTAAGTAGTAAAAGGAGACAGAAAAGATGTTAGAAGAATTAAGAGAAATCATTTGCCAATATGTAGATGTCACTCCGGATAAAATTACAGAGGATGCAAGATTTATGGAAGACTTAGGCTTCAATTCCTATGACTTTATGAGTCTGGTCGGTGAAGTGGAAGAAAAATATGATATTGAAGTGGAAGAACGTGAGGTTGTACAGATTAAGACTGTTAAAGATGCAATGGATTATATTTCTTCCTTGCAGTAATCATTAGCTGAAAATAGCCTTTTGTGTGAGGAGGGAAGAACATGGCAATAGAAACCTTAAGAGATATTATTAAACATAGTGCGGATACTTATGGAGAGCAGACGGCATACCGTTATAAAGTGAAAAAAGAGATTGAAGAAAAAACGTATCAGGATGTCAACCGGGATTCCATGGCAATCAGCCGTATGATAGAGTCTTTCGGAATGAAAGGAAAACATGCTGCATTGATTGGAACAACAACATACCAGTGGATTACCAGTTATTTTGGTATTGCTAACAGTGCCAGTGTAGCCGTTCCGATTGATGCCCAGCTCTCTTCGGAGGCAATTTGTGAACTGTTAAACCGTGCAGATGTGGAAATGCTGATTTATGATGAGATACGTGCGGATGTGGCTGCAGCGGTCAAAACGGCCTGCCCGGCGATCCGATATATTATTTCCATGCAGGCAGAAGAAGAGAAGGACGGAATCTATTCCTGGAAAAAACTGGTAGAAGAACATCGGGGAGAGTATGAAACGGAAATTAATCCGGACGGCCTTTGTACAATCCTTTTTACATCCGGAACAACAGGAAAGAGCAAAGGTGTCATGCTGTCACATCGGAATCTGGCAGATAATGCGACCTGTCTGGATATGAAGATTCCGGCAGGAACCGTATCCATGACGTTATTGCCAATTAATCATGTATATTGTCTGACAATGGATATTGTGAAAGGTATCTACATTGGTGTTACCTGTTGCATCAACGATTCCATCATGCATGTACAGAAAAATTTGAAGCTTTTCCAACCGGAACTGGTGTTGCTTGTGCCACTTGTTATTGAATCCATTTACGCCAAATTGAAAGCGGCGGGCAATCTTTTACCTAAGAAAGTAATTGCCAAGCAGGCATTTGGTGGAAGACTGAAGACAATCTGCAGTGGAGGAGCTTATCTGGATCCGGATTATGTGGATAAATTTGCAGAGTATGGGATTACGATTTTGCAGGGTTATGGTATGACGGAATGTTCTCCTGTTATCAGTACAAACCTTGCATGGGAGAATAAAAAAGGTTCTGTAGGAAAGCTGCTTCCAAACTGCGAAGCAAAGACAGTGGATGAAGAAATCTGGGTTAAAGGCAGCAGCGTTATGATGGGATATTATAAAATGCCGGAAGAAACTGCTGAAACCCTGGAAGATGGCTGGCTGAAAACCGGAGATTTGGGTTATGTGGATGAAGACAATTTTGTATACATAACCGGTAGGAAGAAAAATCTCATTATTCTTGCAAACGGTGAGAACGTATCACCGGAAGAAATTGAGAATCAGCTTAGCAAAGCAGATCTGGTAAAGGAAGTTATTGTCAGTGAGAAAGACAAGCTCATTCAGGCAGAAATTTTCCCAGATTATGAATATGCTAAGAAAAAACATATTCACGATATTCCGGCAAAACTGCAGGAAATTATTGATGCATATAACGCATCGGCTCCGGTATATCGAAGAATTTTAAAACTTGTGGTACGTGAAACAGAATTTGAAAAGAATACTTCTAAAAAAATCAAACGCCAGTAACGCCGGAATTATGGCAGCACGAAGTATCTTGACAAACCACAGGATGCTGTGTATACTGGCGATATGAATTGAATAGAATCTTCAGGGCAGGGTGCAATTCCCTACCGGTGGTACAGCCCACGAGCCGCAAGGCATGATTCGGTGCAACTCCGAAGCCGACAGTAAAGTCTGGATGAAAGAAGATGTTTGGATACAGGATTATTTTGTATGCATAGTTGCTCTGGGATGTTTTGCATTCCGGAGCTTTTTGTTTTCTAAAAGAAAATTCTCGTTTCCGACAGAAAGATTTGTTTGTTTCAGTGATATTATCTGCCCTGAGCCATTGGCTTGGGGCATTTTTATGTATTGAAAAATGTACAAGCGCTGAAACGGGCATTGTTGAAGGAGGTGAACTGAAATTGCAGGATGAGGAATATATGAAAATAGCATTGGAACTTGCCCAAAGAGGCTGCGGATGGGTATCGCCGAATCCGATGGTAGGAGCTGTCATTGTTAAAGACGGACGTATCATCGGACAGGGCTTCCATGAACGATACGGACAGGCACATGCAGAACGGAATGCTTTAGCGTCTTGTGTAGAATCGCCGGAGGGTGCGACAATGTATGTCACACTGGAACCTTGCTGCCATTATGGTAAGCAGCCACCCTGCGTAGAGGCCATATTAGAGGCGCAAGTTGCCCGCGTTGTTATAGGCTCTGCCGATCCGAATCCGTTGGTTTGCGGAAAAGGAATCCGTATCTTACGGGAACATGGTATTGTGGTTACAGAAAATGTGCTGCGGGAAGAATGTGACTGGCTGAATCAGGTTTTTTTCCACTATATTCAGAACAAGACACCTTATGTTGTTATGAAATATGCGATGACGATGGATGGGAAAATTGCTGCCTATACCGGCGCATCCAAATGGATTACCGGAGCGGAAGCAAGAAATCATGTACAAACCCAGCGGCACAAGTACAGTGCCATTATGGTTGGTGTGGGAACGGTACTTACCGATAATCCTTCCCTAAACTGCCATATGGAAGGCGGGAAAAACCCTGTTCGTATTATTTGTGATACCAGACTTCGCACACCGCTTTCTGCCCAGGTTGTTACAACGGCAGGGCAGACACCGACCATTATTGCTACCTGTTGCGCGGATGCAGAAAAACAGCATTCTTATAAGGAATCCGGGTGCCGGATTCTGACCCTTCCCGAAAAAGAGGGACATGTAGATTTACAGGCTCTTATGCAGCAACTGGGACAGGAGCAGATAGACAGTATTCTTTTGGAAGGTGGCGGTACGTTAAACTGGGCGGCATTGGAGAGCAAAGTTGTACATAAGGTACAGGCTTACATAGCACCGAAGGTGTTTGGCGGCAGTACGGCAAAGACACCGGTAGAGGGCGTGGGTGTCTGTTTACCGGCAGAGGCAATTTTTCTAAAAAACAGTGTGATAACAAGACTGGGAGAAGATTTTCTGATAGAGAGCGAGGTGGTTTAATATGTTTACGGGAATTGTGGAAGAAATCGGAACAATTGAGAAGATTCAAAGGGGAAGCCATTCGGCAGTATTGACGATTCGGGCAGATAAAATTTTAGAGGATATAAGTCTTGGCAACAGCATTGCCGTAAATGGTGTCTGTCTGACGGTTACTTCCTTTACTGCACATGATTTTACAGTGGATGTGATGCATGAGACTTTGAACCGATCTTCGCTTACAAAGCTGCAAAGCGGCAGTCATGTGAATCTGGAACGGGCAATGCCGGCAGACGGACGGTTTGGAGGACACATTGTTGCCGGCCATGTAGACGGTGTCGGCAAAATCGTGGAAATCCGGCGTGACGATATTGCTGTCTGGTATACCATACAGGCAGAACCTTCTGTGCTGCGCTATATCATAGAAAAGGGTTCCGTTGCAATAGATGGTATCAGCTTAACAGTTGCTCAAGTATATGAGGACCGGTTTTCGATTTCTGCCATCCCGCATACGATTCGGGAGACGATTCTGAGTGAAAAAAGAGTGGGAGATCTTGTCAATCTGGAAAATGATATGCTCGGCAAATATGTGGAACGACTGTTGCAGCCAGCTACTACAGCATTACCGCAAAGTTCTATAACAAAAGAATTTTTAGCCCGGTGTGGGTATTAAGGAGGAAAAACATGGCACAATTTGATTCCATAGAGGAAGCACTTGCGGAACTGAAAAAAGGAAAAGTGATTCTGGTAACCGATGACCAGGAACGGGAAAATGAAGGCGATTTTATCTGTGCGGCTGAATTTGCCACAACCGATAATATTAATTTTATGGCAACCTACGGAAAAGGTCTGATTTGTATGCCTATGTCTGAGGAATATGTCAATAGGCTGCAGATTCCGCAAATGGTATCACAAAATACGGATAACCATGAAACGGCTTTTACCGTTTCTATCGATCATGTATCGACGGCTACGGGAATCTCAGCAGCCGAACGTTCTATTACAGCGATGCAATGTGTGGCAGAGGAGACAAAACCGGAGGATTTTCGTCGACCGGGACATATGTTTCCCCTTCTGGCAAAGAAGAATGGCGTTTTGGAGAGAAACGGACATACTGAAGCAACGGTGGATTTATGCCGGCTGGCAGGCTTAAAGGAATGTGGCCTTTGCTGTGAAATTATGCGAGAGGACGGCACTATGATGCGGACACCGGAACTGTTGGAACTGGCGAAGCGGTGGAATCTAAAATTTATTACCATTCAGGATTTACAGAATTACAGGAAATGCTATGAAAAGCTGGTAGACCGGATAACCGTTACGAAGATGCCGACCAAATACGGTGATTTTACGGCGTATGGCTATGTTAACCGCCTGAATGGAGAACATCATGTGGCATTGGTTAAAGGAGAGATTGGAGATGGAAAAGAAGTACTCTGCCGGGTTCATTCGGAATGCCTGACCGGGGATACTTTTGGTTCCCTGCGCTGTGACTGTGGACAGCAGTTTGCGGCGGCCATGACACAGATTGAAAAAGAAGGGAGAGGCATATTACTTTACATGCGACAGGAAGGGCGAGGTATCGGTCTGATTAACAAACTGCGCGCCTATGAACTTCAGGAACAAGGGATGGATACGTTGGAGGCCAATCTGGCACTGGGCTTTGCAGGCGATCAGAGGGAATACTATATTGGGGCACAGATTCTTAGGGATTTGGGTGTAAAAAGCATGAGGCTGTTAACCAATAATCCGGATAAGATTTACCAGCTTTCAGAATTTGGGATGGAAATTACAGAACGTGTACCCATTCAGATGGATGCGACAGCCCACGATCTGTTTTATTTGAAAACAAAACAACAGCGTATGGGCCATATTTTGAAATATTAAAAATAACAGGATAGAAAGGATGAAAATGAGTATGAAAACATTAGAAGGAAAATTGCTTGGAAAAGATATGAAGATTGGAATTGTTGCTGCAAGATTCAATGAATTTATTACAGCAAAACTGGTTGGTGGTGCAATGGATGGTTTGATTCGTCATGAAGTAAAAGAGGACGATATCCAGGTGGCATGGGTTCCCGGAGCTTTTGAAATACCATTAATTGCTTCTAAAATGGCGAAGAGTGGAAAATATGATGCGGTTATCTGTCTGGGTGCTGTAATCCGCGGCAGCACAAGCCATTATGACTATGTCTGCAATGAAGTATCGAAAGGAATTGCTTCGGTTTCTTTGGAAAGTGGTATTCCGGTACTGTTTGGTGTATTAACTACAGAAAACATAGAACAGGCAATTGAACGTGCCGGAACCAAAGCAGGAAATAAAGGATATGATTGTGCCGTAAGTGCTATTGAAATGGTCAATCTTATCCGGGAAATGAAGTAAGTATTGCAATGCCTTCGGATTAGAGATATGATACAGTAATAATATAGCTTAGGAAGAAAGAAGGCATTTTTATGTGGTTGGGTTTTGCAATAGGTTCCGCCTTTTTTGCAGGAATTACCTCGATTCTGGCAAAATGTGGCATTAAGAAAACGGATTCGGATGTAGCAACAGCAGTTCGTACCATTGTCGTACTTATTTTTGCATGGCTGATGGTGGCAATAACCGGAACCGGTGGTGGAATTGCGTACATAGAAACGAAAACATTGCTCTTTCTAATTTTATCAGGAATTGCAACAGGAGCTTCCTGGCTTTGCTATTTTAGGGCATTACAGCTTGGCGATGTCAATAAGGTTGTGCCGATTGACAAATCCAGTACCGTACTTACCATTTTGCTTGCTTTTCTTATTTTACGGGAAGATATCACGCTCTGGAAACTGCTGGGGATGCTTGGAATCGGAATAGGAACTTTTCTGATGATTCAGAAAAAAGAAACAGACAGAGAAAAAGATACAAAAAAAGGCTGGTTTTTATATGCCGCTTTATCGGCAGTATTTGCCAGCCTTACGGCTATTTTGGGCAAAATCGGTATTTCGGGCATAGATTCCAATCTTGGGACAGCCATCCGGACGATTGTAGTGCTGCTTATGGCATGGTTGGTGGTCTATATCAAAGGAAAACAGCGTGAGGTGGCTGCTATCGAGAAAAAGGAACTGGTATTTATCATCTTATCCGGTTTTGCAACAGGCGGTTCCTGGCTTTGCTACTATAGGGCCTTGCAGACGGGTCCTGCCAGTATTATTGTACCGATTGATAAACTGAGCATACTGGTTTCGATTGCTTTTTCGTATGTAGTATTCCATGAAAAACTTACAAAAAAGGCTTTTGTGGGTTTGGTCCTGATTGTAGCGGGTACCTTGATTATGCTGCTTTAAGGGAGATATCACGGCAGGCAAGCATATATTGATATCCGGTTTGTATACGTTTCGGAAGACTAAAAATAATAGTGTAATAGTGGCGTATTTGGAATTGATTAAACAAACAGACGAACTGGTGAAATCGCAATTTATCGAGATGTTCGGAGATACTGTTTCTGAGAAACAGAACTATAAAACTGTGCCATTGGAAAAGATATTTGATAAACCACAGGCAGGTGAGTGGGGAACAGATGATCCCAAGGGTGTAGGAACACCGGTATTAAGAACAACGAACTTTACGGATACAGGTCATATTGACTATTCAGATGTTGCGACAAGAATAATAGACGAAAATAAAGTGGCTAAAAAAGCTATCTGTGATGGAGATATCCTTATTGAGAAATCAGGAGGATTTTCTGATAAATCCGTTGGTCTGGTAGGACTGAATTATATGAGGGAAAGACAACTGGAATACATAATTTGAGATTTTTTGCTTCCTCTAACTGTGATTGTTAATCTTGTAACTTACTTGATAAACTATCGATAGGTTATCAAGTTTTATTGTGCAACATCATAGCAATTGATTTCCATATGAATGTAAAAAACAAAGGCTGACAATTATATAGAAATAAAATATCATATATATATAAGTAAACCGCTGGAGGTGGTTGTAATGGAAATCAATCAGGTGATTATGAAAGAGATACAACAAAATAATAATATGATTACGACAGCACAAGTGGTTGCATTAGGATTTTCCAGAGCCTTATTATCAAAATGTGTATAAGAAGGATTATTAGAACGTGACCGTCAGGGTATTTATATATTGCCGGATTCGGTTCATGATGATATGTATACACTGATGCTTAGATCAGAAAAGATTGTTTTCTCCCATGATACAGCGTTGTTTTTAAATGGATTATCGGAAAGAACACCTTTTAAACATTCGGTTACAATTCCAAGTAATTCAGTGTTATCAGATACTTTGATGGAAGAATGCACTTGCTATTATATAAAGCCGGAGTTATGTCATAAATATTTATTATGTTTACTGGAGGAGGTAGTCGTGCTAGGCTGCCTCGCCAGCAAGGCACGGTTTTCGGGACAAATGTTCTGTGAGTTTGTGCCTTTTCTTTTTGCCTTGCAGCATGGCTAAGGGTACCTACAGTCAACATATTGAGTCATATATTTCTTACAAGTTTCTTGATATACAGATTGACTTACCATATAACATTTTATATAATTTATGTTAGATAGAATGTTATATTGGTTGGTGGAACATGGAGATGATATTATGCAAGACTTAATCAAGAAAATACGTTCACATATGAATATGAATCAGACGGAATTTGCAGAACAGTTGAATGTAACGTTTGCGACTGTAAATCGTTGGGAGAATGGTCGCGCGCTGCCGAATAAGCTTGCACAAGATAAAATATATGATTTATGCAAGGAATACAATGTTCCTGTATACGATATGGTTTTAGAAAAGATAGAAACTGCTTCCAGAAGCATTGAACTTGAAGAGGGAAGAGTTCTTCTGTATCACGGTTCCAAATCTGGAATAGAGGGTGATATTGAACCAAAGAGCAGGAAACAGTGCGATTTTGGACATGGATTCTATATGGGAACCGAACCGAGTCAAGCACTTACACTTATTTGCGATTATGAGAGTGCAAAATTCTATATTGTTTCCATATCTGTGGATGACCTTGTTGTATTAAATGTTCCAGCTGATTTGGAATGGGCGATGATTGTCGCATATCATAGAGGACGAATGGAAAAAATAAAGGGGACTCCTTTTTATAGCAAGTATCAAGAAATAACAAAGGATAAAGATTTAGTTATCGGTAGCATTGCAAATGACAGGATGTTCTTTGTCATTGACAATTTCTTTATTGGAAATATAACTGACGCAGCATTGGTAAACAGTTTGTCTGCATTGGAACTTGGAAAACAGTACGTTGCGGTTACACAAAAAGGATGTGATGCAGTGCGAATTGAGAAGGAAATCCCTGTTTCGTATTTGGAGAAATTGTTTTTGAAGGAAGTGTCAGAGGAAAACCGTGTAAAAGGTTCTTCATTGGCAAATGATATCTGTAGGAATTATCGTAGAGAAGGATTGTTCTTTGATGAAATTTTGGATCGGGCTGTGGGAGGTAAAGAATGAATGAAATACAATTAAAACTGTGTGATATTCAGGGCAGATTATTTGAACTTTCTGTAGATAGGCAGTTGGGAAGTGCTGGCTTTATAAAGATTTTCATGAATTCCGAAACTGCGAAGGCTTTAGATTCAACCTATAACCGTATGCAGTGGGCAGGAGAAGAATATTTACTCGAAGAGGTTATTGAAACTGCTGGAGATAAATTGAGTGAAAAAGGCGAAGTGTATTCAAAAGATGTGATTTATTGGATTGGATACATTTATAGATATTGGCATTACTATACCGAGGAATCAAGTAAAGCAATTTATAAACAGGCTCCGGTGGAAACTATGAAACGAAATTATTTGATGTTTCATACGATGGCTCCGGAAGTGGCTATAGAGGATTTAAAGGAAATTTGTAGACAGAAACATATGAAGTG
Source organism: Lachnospiraceae bacterium (assembly GCA_029219245.1). GTDB lineage: Bacteria > Bacillota > Clostridia > Lachnospirales > Lachnospiraceae > UBA3282. Next base: position 26,177 of record JAQXTA010000068.1, read on the forward strand.
AAATAGTAATGCGATTATGGATAAAGAAATTATTTTAAAACATATACAGAATGCAAAAGAAAACAGTTGTGTGGACTTTAAACGAGAATTTTATTTATCTTTGAAACAATCAGACCTAGCAAAGGATGTTTCTGCATTTGCAAATCTGTTAAACAATGAAGATAAATATATTATTTTTGGTGTAGATGATGAAACTCGTGAGGTTGTGGGGATTGACCCTCAAAGTTTTACAAAACAAGATGATGTTGACTCGTATTTGGAGAGTAAAATAGAGCCATTTCCAGAGGTGATCTGTGGGTTGATAAAAAGCGAAGATGGCAAAAATATTGGTTATATTAAGGTTTCTTCAAAGAATTTGAATCCACCATATGTTATAAAAGAAGTATGTGGTAAGGGAAGTAGAATAGAAAAGGGCGACATTTTTATACGAAAAGGATCGTGCAATAAGAAAGCATTACGGGCAGATATTGATGCGATGTATATGCAAAATGGTGAATTAATGCTTCGAATCCATGATGATATTACAGTTGTAGAGCCGATTCATATAGAAAATGATATAATTAGTGATCCAACATATGGGCATATTGATATAGAAATATTTAATGACACAACTCGCCCCATATTGATATGTGCTGGAGATATCAGAATTGAGAGAAGTAGGAGAGGGGTTCTTTGTTCTATTTGGTCAACAATGCCGGTAAAAAACATACATGATTATCCATTTGAGATACCAGCACAGACTAGGAGAATATACACAATGTTGTATAATTTTTCTAGCCAAAATTGCCTGGATATGGGATTTGATATAGATGGTTATATTGATGAATTGGTTAATGTAAAAGTAAGATTGTGGGATACTGATGATAAAATATATGAGAGTAATCAGAAAGACATAATGATGATTGTAAAAGGTGATATATTACATAAGGTACGACTTAGCGAAACACGTTATAATAAGGAATCTGGCTCTCTCTGGGATATAATTAAGCAACGTGTAAAAGGAAGTATAAATCGTCGTTAATATGATGTAAAGATGCATGATAGTAAAATAATACAATTCCAATAATCCGATTTGTTAGACAGCTTTATGTGAACTGGTCCATTAAAGAGGTGGCTGATGTTTTCGAGGTGTTATTTGTAATATGTGAAGTTAGTAATTTGTTGTAAAACGTCACATAAGTTTTTGTACTACGCAAATTACTGGAATATGAGAAGAATTACATGTTTTTAGGAGTGAACTAGTGTGGATGGTTTAAACTTAAATCCAGTGCAGAAAGCAGCATTTTCCTTAATCCAACAAGACCTTAGATATATTTATACGGTTATAAAATATATAAACCCAGATGAATCGAACTATATTCCGTCAATGATGCCATATTTTGGAGTTATCATTGATGGTGCAGAAGATTGGGTGAAAGCAATCAATAATTCGAATAAGTGTAAGCTTCAGATGCCCTTATTTAAAGAAACTGAACAGGTGTTTTACGAGCAAATTAGGAATAGTATA
>JAQXTA010000069.1 GCA_029219245.1 Lachnospiraceae bacterium
AGTACACTATGAGGACGAGTCAAAGGTGGAGAAATACTCGGAAAGATTCCTGGGAGATGGACTTCGATATGAGATCAGTGATATGCTTAATCAGATCAATGGAAACCATAAGAGCGAATTCAAACTGACCAGAGGGGAAAGCATGACGATGGCGGGAATCATGGAAGTCTTTTTGGACAACGAGAACAGGGAATGAAAATAGCATGAAGATATGGGCACACAGAGGATGTAGTCAGCGGCATCCAGAGAATACACTGCTTGCATTTGAAAGGGCAATCGGATTAAAAAATCTGACTGGTATCGAACTGGATATTCAACTTACAAAGGATGAAGAAATCGTAGTAATCCATGATGAGAGAGTGGACAGGACTACCGAGTCAATCGGTTTTGTAAGAGACTATACATTAGCAGAGCTTAAAAAATTACATATCTATGCGGATGTAAATCCAAGTCAGAAGATACCTACTATAGAGGAAGTGTTTGATTTAGTAGAGCCAAGACTTAAGACTGGAATGAAATTGAATATTGAGCTAAAGAACAGTGTGTATCCGTATCCGGGAATGGAAGAGAAAATAACTGAACTGGTGCATAAAAGAGAAATTGAGAAAGCAGTCGTATATTCCAGCTTTTATGCCAAGTCATTAGAAAAATTAAGGCAGTTGGATAAGGATGCAGAGATTGGAATACTGGATGTTAAAGCATCAGACTGCTTGTATAAGCTTAAAGGTGGCTGCGGAGCTGTGGCACTTCATCCATTTTGGAAAGGCATGGATTTATCAGAAGAGGATTTGGATGGTATAACAGTCAGAGCTTGGCTGTCAGGACACTTGTATCCGGAGAAACCAACGAGCACAAAGCTTGATTTGAACAGCCTTGAGGCACAGGGAATTACGGATGTGATACTCAATGAGCCGGAGGCGTATATAGATTAATATAAATTGCTTATTGGTTAATAAATTGTTGGTAAGAATCGTATAGTTGATATTTGTTTGAGAATTTTGATAGTATGAAAGATTAGTTGGAGAAGTAAATGATTGAATTAAGCGAACAACAATTAAAACAATTGCAAAAAATTGAATTAGAGATGCTTGTTGAAGTAGATAGAATCTGTAAAAAGAATAATATTAAATATACGATTATTGGTGGAACTCTTTTAGGTGCAGTACGGCATGGGGGATTTATACCGTGGGATGATGATGCTGATGTAGCCATGCTAAGAACAGAATTTGAAAAGTTTTGTGAAATTATTGAGAAAGACCTTGATCATAATCGTTTCTATTTTCAAAGTATGGATACTGTTAAGGGATATAGATGGGGTTATGCAAAACTTCGAAGGAAAAATACATTATTTGTAAGAGAAAGTCAGGAACATATGCCTTATGCTCAGGGAATTTTTTTAGATATTTTCCCAATAGATGGTACTCCAAATAATAAATTTTTGAGGACAGTGCATGATTTTAGATGTTTCTGTGTGAGAAAAACACTTTGGTCAGAGGTTGGAAAAAATGTAGAAAGAAACAGACTTAACAGAATAATATATAAAATTTTAAGTATGATTCCAGAAAATAAGGTAAAAAAGGCCTACAAAGGATTGATTTTAAAGCATGATTCAGATGCATCGGAAGTAGTCAGAACATTAACTTTTCCGGCCCCCAAAGAACTAAGGGGATATTATAGAAAATGGTTCGCAGAAACGGCGCCTATAGAATTTGAAGGAATCACATTTGAAGGTGTAAAGGATTATGATGGTTGGCTTTCGTATGAGTTTGGAGATTATATGAAACTGCCACCTAAGGAAAAACAAAAGACGCATCCGGTATCTGACATTAAGTTAATTGATGTGTGAAAATATGGGAGAAAATGAAATGGCAAATATAGCATTGATCATTGCAGGTGGAGTAGGTGTTAGAATGCATCAGGATATTCCAAAACAGTTTTTGAGTGTAAATGATAAACCTATTATTGTATATACGATGGAGTGCTTTCAAAATCACCCTGATATTGACGCAATATATGTTTCCTGCCTAAAAGGATGGGAAGATATTTTAAAAGCATATGCTAAGCAATTTAATATAACAAAATTAGAGAAAATTGTAAAAGGTGGTAAGAATGGACAGGATTCAATTAGAAATGGCGTTTATGCAATTGCAGAAAAATACAATGATGAAGATTTAATATTAGTACATGATGCAATTAGACCAATGCTTCCGGCGGATGTTATATCAAATAATATTGTAACGTGTAAGAAACAAGGAAATGCGATAACCGTAATTCCATGTATGGAAGCAATGCTACGTTCAGAAGATGAAATAGAATCAGACGAAAGTATTTTGAGAAATCAATTATTTCGTGCACAGACACCACAAACAATTAGCGTTGGCACTGCTGTGTCGCTTCATAAAGATGCTTTAAATAGAGGAATTACAAATTCTGTTGCGACATGTACACTATTATTGGAATTAGGACGAAAAGTATATTTTGCAAAAGGCTCGGAGTTAAATATAAAAATTACCACTACAGATGATATTACTATTTTTAAAGCTTTATTATCCATGCAGAAAAGTTCATGGATGAAGTAAGGAGAAGAATTTATGAATGTTTCAGAATATTTAGTTTCATTTTTAGAGTTAAAAGGAATAGATAGAGTGTTTGGAGTTGTTGGAGGAGCAGCATTATGGATATGCAAGGCATTGTCTGAAAGTGAAAAAATAACTCCTGTTTTTACAAATCATGAACAGGCAGCAGCTATGGCTGCAGACGGTTGGGCACGAGTTAGTGGAAAACCCGGAATAGTTTTTACGATTAATGGTCCTGGAATGACTAATACAGTTACAGGCATTGCTCAAGCTTGGACAGATTCCTCACCAATAATTCTTATAACAGGTAATTCAAATTCAAAAAGTGTTAAATATGAACGTGAGAATAATGTACGTCAATATGGAACTCAAGATGTTAGAACGGATGAAGTAATGAAAGCTATAACAAAAAAGACATATTTATTGGAAAGGCCAGAAGACGCTATATGTTGCTTTGAAGAAGCATATAAGCTGAGTATTTCAGGAAGACCAGGACCAGTTTGTATAGAAATTCCAATTAATATACAATCAGCAGAAATTCCTGAGAAATTCAATTATAATTACATGGTGAATGAGGAAAGTCATAGTGGCTTTGAAGTTGAAAAAATAGCTAATATTCTTAAAAATGCCAAACGTCCGCTTATTCTTGCTGGACAAGGAGTTAGACTTGCGGGTGCTGTTGAAACATTCAGAAAATTCATAAATAAATATAAAATTCCAGTAGTTAATTCTAGGATGGGAATTGATTCAATAATATCTGATGATGAACTATTTGTTGGAAGAGCAGGCAATCACGGAAGCAGAGCCTCACATTTTGCTTTACAGACTTGTGATGTGCTACTTGTGATAGGAAGCAGATTAGCACCTAATACCACGGGATATGATGTGAGTAAGTTTTCTCAACAATCTTACAAAATTTTAGTTGAAATTGACAAAAACGAATTAAGCAAATATCAGGTAGGCATTAATGAAATAATTAATATTGACTTAAAAAAATTCTTGGAAAAAATGAACTTGTATGATTATGAACTTATTGATAATAGTAGAAATAGTTGGATTAAATGTTGTAATGACTGGAAACTAAGATATCCTATCATGCAGGAGCAGTATTATACAAATCCTAAAATAAGTACTTATAGAGTAGTTGAAGAAGTAAGTAATTTAGCTGGTAAAGATGACTTGATTTTATCGGATACAGGGTCATGTTGCAGCATTGTTGCTCAAGTATGGAGTGTGAAAGAGAACCAAAGAGTTTTTATTTCCGGAGGTCTTTCAGCTATGGGATATTGGGTTACATCTATGGGATTGTCATTTGCAAATAAAGGTGAAGGTCAAGTTATATGTTTTGTTGGAGATGGAAGCCTTCAGATGAATATACACGAACTTGCTACTATAAAAACATATAGATTACCGATAAAAATATTTGTAATAAGTAATAATGGATATCAATTTGTAAAGATGTCGCAGGGTGCATATGGCATGAATCCACCTTTTGGCACAGATACTGAGTCGGGAGTTCCTATTCCTGATATTCAAAAAGTTGTTGAAGCTTATGGTTTGAATTACACAAAATGCGATTCTAACAAAGAATTGAGATATACGATTGAACATATTTTGAAATCAAACGATGCAGAAGTATGTGAAATATTTGTTGATGAGAATCAAGAAGTATGCCCTAGATTAAAATCTATTGCATTAGAAGATGGAACTTTTGTGTCGCCGGAGTATGAAAATTTATATCCTTTTTTAGATGACAATGTGTTGAAAGAAGAATTAAGAAAAGTTTACTAATATTTGGAGGAGATATGAAACAGGTATATGTATGGGGAACAGGAGTTGTTTTGGCAAGAATTCTCGATTATTGGATAAAAAGAGATGAGATTATTGCCTTTATAGATAATGACGAAAATAAAAGGGTGTATATAGGGAAAAAAGTTATACATCCTAGTGAAATTGCAGAAAAATATGATGCTATTATAGTTGCTAATTCGCATACACAAGAGATTATAAAACAAAGTTTAGAACTTGGCTTAGATATTAAGAAAATGATTTTTTTATATAACAATATTAGTACAAATGATATAAATAGAGATTATTCATTTGTCTCCGATATTCTTGGTGAACATTATGCAAAAATAGTTAAAGAAAGATATCATTTAGTTAGAAATATAGCAAAAGATGAAGTGATAGAGCAAACAAGAGATTTATCACAAATTCCAATGTATAAAGACGATTATGTAAGAATAAAAACTCTTGAGTTAGTGGCTGATGAGATTAATGAGCGAAATATTGAAGGAGCAACAGCAGAGTTAGGAGTTTTCAGGGGAGAGTTTTCAAGATGTATAAATAGTGTATTCAGAAATAGAAAATTATATTTGTTTGATACATTTGATGGGTTTGATAGTTCAGAAGCGGACTTAGAAAAGAGCAATGGAAGTTGTAATGATGCATTTATTAATGCCTTTAAAAATGTAAATGTGGGAAAAGTCTTAAATAAAATGGAGTATCCCGAAAATGTAATAGTTCAACAGGGATTTTTCCCTGAAACCGCAGAAGGGCTAGAAGAAAAATTTGTTTTTGTTTCTTTGGATGCAGATTTTGAGGAAACTACATTAAAAGGACTGGAATATTTTTATCCGAGGCTTGTACGTGGTGGATATATTTTTATACATGACTATAATTATGGATATTTTGATTGTATAAAAAAAGCAGTTTCAAGATTCGAGAAAAAAAATGAACTATGTTTGTGCAAAGTTCCAATTCCTGATGCGATAGGGACTCTAGTGATTACAAAGTAAGGGATAATAAATGGATAAGAAAATATTAGAATATTTAGAAATAGCAAAAAGAAAAGAATGTGAAGTATGTATCTGGGGAGCTGGAAATATAGGTATTAATTTTGGTTGTACATTAATGAAAAAATGGGGAATAGAACCAGATTTTTATTGCGATAACGATTTGCAAAAATGGGATAAAGAAATATGCAATGGAATAAAATGTTATAATCCCAATATTCTTCGAGGAAAGAATGCTATTTGCTTTGTATTAGTTTCAAATCATTATTGTGAAGATATTTCAAAACAAGCAAAAGAGTATGGTGTAAAGGTTGTTACATATAATGATTTGTGTGTGTTGGAAGGAAGTTCATATTTTAGTTTTCAAAATAGGAATCAAGTTGCTATATATACATGTATTGTTGGTGATTATGATGAAGTTCAAGAACCAGATATCTTTTTAGAGGGATGTGACTACTACATTATAAGTGATAAACAATATTCTGGCACGTCAAGATTCAAATACATAAACATTTATGACATTATTCCACAAGATGTTACAAATCTGACTAAAATGAATAGGTATTGTAAAATAAATGCACATAAAATATTCCCTCAGTATAAGTATTCAGTATATTTCGATGGAAATATAAAATTAAGAGGAGATATTACTGAAAAATTTGTAGATTTGCCTAAATCGAGAATTATTACTATTTGCAAGAATTTTTTTGATAGTATATATGTTGAAGCAATGAGAGCAATTGAACACGGAAGGGATAGTAAAGATATCATTACGAGGCAGGTGGAAAAATATTGGCTAGAAGGAATGCCAGACAATTTTGGGTCTGTAGCTTGTACTATTTTACTTCGAGAACATAATAACCCTATTTGCGTTAAAATCATGGAAGACTGGTGGGAAGAACTAAAAAAATACTCGAAAAGAGATCAAATTTCTTTCCCGTATGTCATATGGAAAAACGGATATACGATTGAGGATGTAGGAACATTAAATAATTATTCTTCTATAGATGGAAAATATTGGTATTTTAGTCGTGAGCATAGGAAATCAAGAGTTTAGGATAAATGAAGGTGTTGAGATAGAGACCAGTTATGTATAATCTTGGGAGAAAAGTATATGTGTGGTATATGTGGTTTTATTTCGAAGAAAACTGAAAAACTTGAAAATTTGGTAGAAATGAGTAATTCTATTGCACATCGTGGACCAGATGATCATGGGGAGGAAATATATCAAATTACTCGAGATAGATGTATTGGATTTGCACAGAGACGCCTTTCTATTCTTGATTTATCAGAAAAGGGACATCAACCTATGCATTCTTCAAATAAAAGGGTAAGTGTTGTATTTAATGGAGAAATCTATAATTATAGAGAACTTCGAGAGGAGTTGAAAGACTACTTATTTATTTCGGATTGTGATACAGAGGTGATTGTGGCTGCTTATCTTAAGTGGGGAATAGATTTTGTAAGAAAACTCAATGGAATGTTTGCAATTGCATTACTTGATCGAGAAAATGGCACTGTGTATCTAATAAGAGATAGAATAGGGAAAAAGCCTCTTTATTACTATTTAGATAGTGAAGAAAATATTGTGTTTGCGTCTGAATTGAAAGCAATTAGACATTCAAAATTATTTAAGCAAGAAATTAATAGTGATATTGTTGGACGTTATTTGTACAGAACATATATTACAGTACCAGACACTATTTATAAAAATACATTTAAACTAGAACCTGGTGCGATTCTTTCAATTTCTGAGAAAGGAATAAAAAAGGAGAAATATTGGGATGTTGCCACAAGATATAATGAACTTAAATGGAAACTAATTACAGATTATGAGGAGGCAAAGCAAGAGTTAAAAAAACTATTAGTGGCTTCTATAAAAAGAAGAATGATTGCAGATGTTCCACTTGGAGCATTTTTGAGTGGAGGGTATGATTCTTCGTTGATTTGTGCAATTGCTCAGGAGATTTCAGAAGCACCTTTGAAAACGTTTTCGATTGGATTTTATGATAAAAATTTTGATGAGGCACCTTATGCTAAAAAAGTAGCTAATGTGTTAGGAACTAATCACACAGAATTATATATATCAGAAGATGATATGCTTGAGATGATAGATAGTATTCCAGACTATTATGATGAGCCGTTTGCAGATTCATCGCAAATACCATCTATGATAATTTCAAAGTTGGCAAAAGAGCAGGTCTCAGTTGTGTTATCTGGTGATGGTGGAGATGAACTTTTTGGAGGATATAATATCTATACAGTTTTACAGGAAGTTCAGAAAAAGAAAAAATGGGGGGGAGTACTTCGGAAATTGGAAAAAATCCCATTTGTGCAAAATACAAATGCGTGGAGAACACGTTCAATAGTATACAGAATTTTATCAGACGATAATAATAAAGAAGCTAGAACACAGGGGGGAGTAAACAGCTATTTCGATGTAATAAATTCGATACTTTTAAAAAAGGCAAACAATTTTTTTTATGAATTTGAGTCCAAATACAATGAAGATAGGTATGATGTGACAAGGATGTTATTAGATTTAGAAACATCTTTATCGGAAGATATGTTAGCAAAAGTTGACAGAGCATCTATGAGATATGCTTTAGAGTGTAGATGCCCATTATTAGACAAAGATGTTGTAGAATATTCGTTTAAAATCATTCCAGATTTTAAAGACGACCATGGCAATAAAAAAAGAATTTTAAAGGATATAACATATGAATACATTCCTAGAGACATTATGGATAGACCTAAAGCTGGTTTCTGTATTCCTCAAGATAAATGGCTTAGAGGACCATTGAGAGAAAGAGTTATGGATTGGACAAATAAGGATTTTTTAACAAATCAAGGGATATTTGAGCCAGATGTTACATATCAGTTTATAAAAAATTATATGGAAACAGGTGACCAGGGAAAATGGAGCGGACAAAATTTTTCAAGAATTGTATGGTCATATTTTATATTTCAAATGTGGTATGAAAAATATATGTAGAAATACTAAGAAAGGTTAATGTAAAGTAAGATGAAAGAAGGCTTAGTTAGTGTATTAGTTCCTGTATATAATGGAGAAAAATACCTTATAGAATTCTTGCATTCAATAAAAGAGCAAACATATAAATCAATTCAACTTATTATTCGTGATGACTGTTCAACAGATAGTTCATACAAATTATGCAAGGACTGGATAGACAGAAATAAACAATATTTTATAGAAAGTAAGATTATTAGAGGAGAAAAAAATGTAGGATTGAGTCAAAATATTTCCATTTTAGTATCATATGCAGAAGGAGAATTTATTTTTATATCGGATCAGGATGATGTTTGGAAATCAAATAAAATTGAATATCAAGTAGAATATATGAGGCAGCATTCAGAGTGCATGATTAGTTTATCTGATAGAAGTATAACGGATGAGAAGCTTAACATAATGGAGATATCTAACTATAGATATGCGGGATATAAGACTGAAATTATGGATTTTAAAGAAGTAATTAAGCATAGAGGAGCCTTTGCAGCAAACACCATGTGTATCAGAAATGGAGATTATGATATTTTCAATGTTCCGGAAGCCATGGTTTGTCATGATACTTTTATTGCGGTTATGGCATCTCACTATGGTACGGTGGATTTTATTTTTGAACCATTGTTGCTATATAGAATACACAAACATAATCTTTCGGGAAATTATGGCGCGCAATTTTCGAGAAATATAATAAGCTGTTTCTTTCGCTATTGCAAGACAGCAGAACGAATTGTTGAGAGTCACGAAAGAGACGGTTCAATTATAGAGAAGGAATTAAAAAAACGATTTAATATAGATCTTAAGGATTATCAAAATTGTTTTTCGGGCTATTATGAAAAATCAGTTCTAAAATGTGCATGGCAGAGAACTTTACGGGACTACAAGGCTGGAAAGATTGGGATATGGTGTGACAGAGGGAAATGATAATATAAAGTCTTTATATGAGTATTAATTATATGGTTTATTTTTGAACAAAGGAGTATATTGCATTGACAAAATATATAGTTTGGGGAACTGGATTGAGAGCTATGAATTATTACAATTTGCTAAAGAATGTTAATTATAGGAATGAATTTAAAATTATCGCTTTTGTGGATAATAATGCTAAAAAATGGGGGGATGAAATTGATGGCATAAAAATAATATCTCCGTGTGAATTAAGTCGTCTAAAATTTGATTATATAGATATATGGACTGTAAACTATAAGGATGATATAAGAAGGCAAATTGTTGATGAAATAAAAATACCAATTGCAAAAATAAAAAATATGTTTGAAGAATATAGGCAGCTGGTTTTAGAAAAATATAAAAATGAAAAGGATTCTGAAATAAGAGAGTTTATAAAATACTTTGAAAAGAGTGAAGAGCTGACTGTGTATGGGTTTCAACCGAAAGATAAGCATGAATTGGCTGAAGTTTATTATGATGAAATTAATGATATGAACTATATTATTTTTGAAGGAAAGAAGCTATATTTGGCAAGAACATTCAATAATTTTTATATTAAGGAAGGGAAAAAATATATAGCAGATATTTGGCAAGAGCAGGATGCTAATTCGCCACATTTGTATGAAGAAAACGAAGTAAAGGTTGATTATGGAGATGTTGTTATTGATGCGGGTGTATGTGAAGGAAATTTTGCCCTGCATAACATTGAGAAAGCAAAAAAAATGTATTTAATAGAATGCGATTCTAATTGGATTGAAGCTCTAAAAGCTACTTTTGCGCCATATAAAGATAAGGTTATATTCTGTAACAAAATTTTGAGTGATTATGATTCAGAAAATGCAATTACCTTGAATTCTTTAATTGATGGTTCAGTAAATTTTATTAAAATGGATATAGAAGGTGGGGAAGTGCAGGCGCTCAAGGGGGCAGATAAGGTATTTGCAAATAGTACTAATATTAAATGTGCTATATGTTCGTATCATAAACATGGTGATGAAGAAATGATTAAACAAATGTTAAATGATTATGGAGTAGAAACAAGTACTTCTAAGGGATACATGCTATTCATTTACGATGATAGTGTATTGAAGAATCCTGAATTAAGACGTGGAGTTGTAAGAGGAATAAAAAGATAACAAATGGATATAATAGATGAAATTCTGAATAATAAAAAAGTATACATATATGGTGCTAGTGAGCAGGGAAAAAATATATGTGTATTTTTACGTAATAATTTTAAAATAAATACGATAGGATTTATTGACCAAAAATCAGCACTAAATAACAAAGAGATAATGAAAGGGATTTTTTGTAAGAATAGTACTTGTTTAGAGAATAATTTGTGTTATCCCATTATCGTATCACTTAGTGCAAAAAACAGAATTCAAATGGACGAGTTGTTTGAAAAAAACGGCGTTAAAAAATATATATTTTGGTATCAACTAATAAATGAAACAAAATTTAAAGAAAAATGGATTGGATGTAGAATTAACAGTAAAGATTTGAGCGTTAAAAAAAATATTGCAATATATACATGTATATCTGGTAATTATGATGATTTAAAGTATCCAGAAATAATAGAAGAAAGTTGTGAATATTATGTAATTTCTGATAAAAGACCAGATAATATAGGGCAACTAAAGTGGATAAATATTGACACTATAGTACCTAATTCTGATATGAGCAATAAAGAAAAAAACAGATATTGCAAAATGACGGGACACAAAATTTTTAATGATTATGAGTATTCAATTTATATTGATGGAAATGTAACTATAAAGCAAGAAATATCTTCATTTGTAAGAAATATCGGTTCAGTAGGTTTAGCTTTATATAGACATGAAACTAGAAACTGTATATATGAAGAAGGAATTACTGTTGAGATGATGGGATTGACTGATATAGATATTTTAAGGGAACAACTTATGAATTATGCTAATGATGGTATGCCTGAAGCATATGGTTTATTTGCCGGAGGAGTAATTGTTAGAGATAACCATAATGTAGATGCCGATAGGATTACAGAGGCTTGGTGGAATGAACATCACAAGTGGAATACTAGGGACCAGATTAGTCTGATGTATGTTCTATGGAAAAATGGAATTAATTTAGAAAAAATAGGTGTTTTATATGAAGGAGGATCAAGACTTGAAGATCCTCATATAGAGTGGGCAAAACATAAGTAGGGGAAATCCATGAATTATAGGGTAGTTGTATTTGGAGTTTAAGATATATCAGAGGGGATTATTGATTACATAGAGAGTAATTTAATGAGCATAGATTTGGTTGTTTCAATAAGTGAAGAAGTATGCTTATGGTAAGGAGTAAAAAATGATTCAAATTATTAATGACAATGTTGACTATTTTGAGTTTGATAAATCAAATAGAACAAAAGTTGTATATGGCGCAGGAAATATAACGAGAAAGTATCATACATATCTTGGAGATATTGACTTTATTTGTGATAAAAAATCAGAAGAGATTAAGGTTATTGATAACATTAAGGTGTATTCTCCGGACATATTAATTCAAAAAAGGGAAAAATATGTTATTATTCTTTGTGTAAAATCAAAGGATCATAGAAAAGAAATTATAGAAGAATTATCAAATATGAAAATTGATGCCGTTGTGTTTGATTTTTTTGAAAATAAATCATTTAATTTATATCATGAAATCGAATACAAACAGAAAGCGTACAAAATAGAAAAGGTCAATTTAGTATGTCAGGATGAGGCGTGGATATTAAAAAAATTTGCAATTAAAATGAGGGAAGAATTGGAACAGAGAGGAATTACAGCACAAATAAGCCAATTACCAGACCCAGATGCTGATATTAATCACTTTATAGCGCATCATTCGTATATGCCAATAAGAAGTTTTAATGATACATTGATGATTACGCATGTAGATTCACTTAACAAATTAAAATTAATTAAGCATCAAATGAAAGTAGCTAAGATGGCAATTTGCATGTCAAAAGAAACAATGGACTGGCTGACTATTAATGGTGTACCAAGAGAAAAAGTGTGTTATATAAATCCGGCACAGGATGGCATTATAAAACCAAGAAAAATAGTTCTTGGAATTACAGGAAGAAATCATGTTGATATAGATCATCGGAGCAGGGCTGATGCACTATTGGATATATGTAGAAACATTGATTCGCACTACTTTGAATTTAAAATCATGGGAGATGGTTGGGATATCATAGTGGATAAGGTGAAAACAATGGGTTTTTCAGTAGCTTATTTTAATCAATTTGATTATGAGGAGTATATAAGGTTGATGCCATCGCTTGACTATTATCTATATTGGGGATTTGATGAAGGCTCAATGGGATTTTTAGATGCAGTTGCAGCGGGTATAGGAACAATAGTAACACCACAAGGATATCATCTTGATGTAAAAGGGGGAATAGATTTTCCATGTAGTACAATAGATGATTTTATAGAAGTATTACAAGAAATTCAGAAAAAAAGGGAAAAAAAAGTAAAAGCAGTAGAGAAATGGACATGGAACCGATATGTTGATAAGCATTTAGAGGTGTGGGAATACATACTTGGAGATGAGCGAAGTATATTTTCTAATCAACATAGATATAGAGATGGGATATATTCAGTTTTAAGAGTAAATTCATAAAATTAGAAAATTTTAAGTATAAAATGATTTTTAGAAAAAGGATATAGTTTATGAGTAAATTAGAAGAAGTAAGAAAGAAAAATCGTTTGTTGGCTATGATTATTAGGAATGATTATGAATGTGAAGGTGTAGATTTTATTACTCCCGGAGAGTATTCGCAACAGGTAGCTTATATGCATCATCCAACTGGAAAAATCATAGATGCACATGTTCATAACGTTGTACATAGGGATGTATTAATGACACAAGAAGTATTATTTATAAAAAAAGGGAAATTACGGGTTGATTTTTATGATGATTATGAGGATTATCTGGAGAGCAGAGTGCTAAATGCGGGAGACTTAATTTTGCTTGTGTCAGGCGGTCATGGTTTTACTGTACTTGAAGAAATCGAGATGATTGAGGTGAAACAAGGACCATATGCAGGTGACCAAGACAAGACAAGATTTAAAGGAATATCAGACACAGAAGTTGCATTTCGTTAGAGGTGATTAGTATGGGATTTATACCAGTAAATGAACCATTATTAAATGGAAATGAAAAAAAATATCTTTGTGAATGTATAGATACAGGATGGATATCATCAGAAGGTCCTTTTGTTAAAGAATTTGAACAAAAAATGAGTCATTCGGTAAATAGAAAATTTGGTGTGGCAGTAGCAAATGGAACAGCAGCATTAGAAGTGGCTGTACAAGCCTTGGAAATTGGAAAAGATGATGAAGTAATTATGCCAACATTTACTATAATATCATGCGCAATGGCAGTGACGAAAGTTGGGGCGAAACCTGTATTGGTTGATTCTGATAAAAATACTTGGAATATGAATATAGATGAAATTGAATCGAAAATAACATCTAAAACAAAAGCTATTATGGTGGTTCACTTATATGGACTACCAGTGGAAATAGATAAAGTTCTTGAAATCGCAAAAAAGTACAATTTAAAAGTTATTG
Organism: Lachnospiraceae bacterium; assembly: GCA_029219245.1. Classification (GTDB taxonomy): domain Bacteria; phylum Bacillota; class Clostridia; order Lachnospirales; family Lachnospiraceae; genus UBA3282. Next base: position 13,937 of record JAQXTA010000069.1, read on the forward strand.
AAGATGCTGCAGAAATGCATGGACAGACCTATTTAGGGAAACCATGTGGTAGCTTTGGAGATATAAGCATTTTTAGCTTTTATCCAAATAAGCATATAACAACAGGTGAAGGTGGAATGATTGTTACTGATGATGAAGAACTTACAGAAAAGTGTAAAAGTATAAGAAATCTTTGCTTTAAAAAGGATGTAAGATATGTTCATGATGAGATAAGTGACAATTACAGATTTACTAATCTTCAAGCGGCGGTTGGACTAGCACAATTGGAAAGAATCGACGAATTTGTTAAGATTAAAAGAAATATGGGGACATACTATACTGAACGGCTAAAGGATGTTAAGGGAATAAAATTACCAATTACAAAAACTAATTACGCAGAGAATATTTATTGGGTGTATGGAATAGTATTGGATGAATCTATAACTTTGGATAATAGAGAAATTCAAAAAAAATTTGCAGAGGAAGGAATAGGAACTAGAACATTCTTCTGGTGTATGCATGAACAACCAGTTTACATCAAAATGGGCTTTTTTAGAAATGAAAAATATCCAAATGCTGAGTATTTGGCAAGAAAAGGATTTTATATACCTTCGGGACTTGCTTTAACAGATGAACAGAGAAAAAGAGTAGTTGAAAGTGTAAAAAAAGTAATGAAAGAAATAGCATAATATATGTGAGGTTGAGAAAATGGAAGTATTCCAAGATTATAGTTATTATTACAATCTCTTTTATAGAGACAAAGACTACAAAAAAGAAGCAGAACAGATAGATTTTTTATTAAAAGAATATGGAAATAATGTAAAAACTATTATTAGTTTTGGATGTGGAACAGGTAAGCATGACATCGAATTGTTAAAAATGGGATATTGCATGGAAGGAATAGATGCATCCAAGACAATGCTTGACATAGCGAAGAAAAACTTTAAGGAAAATAATATTGAGGAAAAAGTCGAAATTGCAGACATTAGATTTTTTGAGGCACATAAGTATTATGATGCAGTAATATCATTATTTCATGTGATAAGTTATCAAAATTCAAATGAAGATGTGCTAAAAAGTTTTAGATCTGCTAGAAAAGCATTGAAAAATGGAGGAATATTTCTTTTTGATGTATGGTATGGTCCTGGAGTACTTACAGATTTGCCTATTGTGAGAGTAAAAGAGGTTGAGGATAAAGAAAGAAGGCTTATAAGAATTGCGCAACCCCTGTTACATGATAAGACAAATGTAGTAGATGTATGTTATGAAATATTAATTTCTGATAAGAACACTAACATAACAAAAAATATTAAAGAAACACATAGTATGAGATATTTCTTTAGACCAGAATTGGAAATGCTACTTGCCGAAACTGGATTTGAATTAATTGATAATTTAGATTGCAATACGTTAAAAGAGACAAATTACAATTCTTGGACAAGTTATTTTATTGCTAAGGCAGTATAAAGAGTTGTAAAACTTTATAATGTATGAGTAGTTGTAATGAGTGTATAAAAATGTTTGCTTTCAGTATTAGAAAATGATAAAAGGGGAAGCTAACTATGAAAATTGCAGTATTTGGACTAGGTAAATATATAAATAAAATTGAAAATCTTTTGCAAAGTAATGTAGAGATTCTTTTTTATATCGATAATGATTTGAAAAAACAAAAAGAATTAAGAAAAGGTAAAATTACATACTCTTTAAGTGAATGTCCTATTGAGAGTATTGATTATGTGGTAGTCACGGCTTTTTCATATGATATTATATTGAAACAGCTGACTGTTAATGGAATTCCAAGTGAGAAAATTTGCTCTTTTTATGGAGAACATAGTGAAGAAGATATTTTTTATGAATTATTTTATGCTATTCCTGCGATGCAGTTTATATTTGAAAGTAAAATGAATAGTATTTTTCAAAAAATAGAAAAACATAACAAACTGATGAGCGAAAATATTTTATATGAAATGATGGATAGGGCTAAAAAGGAGAGTGTTCAACTTCCTAATATATGTACAGTAGAAGAAACATTGAATACAATATTGAATGAAAAAGCATCAATCAGCAGATTTGGTGATGGAGAGTTTCAGATTATTTTTGGAGCAGCAAAAGATGTATATCAGGATAATGATGAAAGACTGGCAAAACGCTTAAAAGAAATTCTAATTTCAAATGTAGAGGGGCATTTAGTGGCTTTGGCAGATGATTATGGTTGTATGGATGGTCTGAGAGAAGAAAATAAGGATAATATACGACAATATATGACGCCATATGTAAGAAGGCAACATTATAAATATATTGATATGAATAAGAAATATTATAATGCATATGTAAGTAGACCATATGTTATATATCCCCACAATTTACGAGAAGCAGCTTCGCAACGTTTTGACAATTTGAGGAAAATATGGAATAAAAAAGATATTCTTATTGTGGAAGGGGATAAGACAAGGATGGGGGTTGGAAATGATTTGCTTTCTAACTCTAATTCTATAAAAAGAATTATTGCACCAAATGAAAATGCCTTTTCAGTATATGAAAAGATATTAGAATCTGTATTAAAAATAAGTAAAGAGTATTTAGTGTTAATCGCATTAGGTCCTGCCGCAACTGTATTAGCGTATGATTTAGCCAAGAAAGGATATTGGGCTATAGACATAGGACATTTGGATTTAGAGTATGAGTGGTTCTTGAAAGGTGAAGGTTATAGTTATGTCCCAAATAAGTATAATAATGAGGTTCCTTGTGATTTGGATGTGTTAGATATATGTGACAAAGAATATGAAAAGTCTATTATAAATATTATCAAATAAATTTGTGCTAAATTATAAGGAAAATGGAAATGGTTAATAGCTTGATAAGTATTATTGTACCAATATACAATATTGAACAATATATTAGTAAGTGCATAAATAGTATCATATGCCAAACATATAATAATATAGAGATTATTTTAGTAGACGATGGATCTACGGATATGTCAGGCATAATTTGTGATGAGTTCGCGAAAAATGATTTACGAATAAAAGTGCTTCATAAGAATAATGAGGGCCTAGTAAGAGCTAGAAAGAGCGGGTTAAGTATTGCAAAAGGGGAATATATAGGATTTGTTGATGGTGATGATTATATTGAACCTGATATGTATGAAAAATTATTGGAATTTGCATCTAAGAATAAAGCAGATATGGTACATACAGGATATGAGAGCTTAGGCGCTCTATTTCTACCTTGTAGTGAATCTGAAATTATATTGAATGCGGAGAATAGAATATTCCTTTTCGAAAAATATGTTTTAGGAATAAAGGAAAAAACAATTTTATCTCCGAGTATATGGAGTAAACTTTTTGCAGCAGATTTGATAAAAAAGTGTTATGAACAGGTTCCGGATGATTGTTGCTATGGAGAAGATTTCATCTGTTTAGGCTATTGTTTTTTAGAATGCAAAAAAATTGTATTGAGACAAAGGGCATTTTATCATTATGTAATTAGGAATGACTCGATAACGCATATACATGTAATAGATAGAATTTCTAAGGAGAGTTATTTATATAGGAAATTTTATGAGATTTTAAGAAAGTATAATGTAGAGGAATATTTAGAAGAGAAGATCAAAGAGTATTTTGGACATGTTATATGGAATTTAGCAAGAGAAATGAATAAAGATAGCATATTTATACAAAATTATTTGTTTCCAGATATTAATATGCTCAAGGGTAAGAGAATAGTGTTGTATGGAGCTGGTAAGGTCGGAAGGGATTATTATACGCAAATATGTAGATATCCTGAATGTCATATTATGCTATGGGTAGATAAAAATTATGGTGATTATCATTTTCCTTTTTATGAAGTAAAAGAAGTATCTAATATAAAGCAGGATAACTATGACATGATTTTGATTGCAGTAAATGATAAGAATACTGCAATACAAATTAAAAATGAGTTAATAGAGAACAGAGTGGATGAAGGAAAAATTATTTGGACGGAACCACAAAGTGTATATTAGTATATGGGGGATAGTATTGTGCCAAAAGTATCTATAGTAGTACCTGTGTATAACGTTGAAAAATATATAGTGCAATGTCTAGAAAGTCTAAGACAACAAACTTTTCATGATATTGAAATAATCTGTATTGATGATGGTTCAACAGACAAATCGGGAAGCATCTTGGATGAGTTCGCAGAGTTGGATGAGAGGTTCATAGTTGTACATAAAAAAAATACTGGATATGGTCATTCTGTAAATATGGGTATAAGTAAAGCAAAAGGCGATTATATTGGTATTGTTGAGAGCGATGATTTTGCCAAGACAGATATGATAGAAAACTTGTATAGTGCAGCACTGTTATCAGATGCAGATGTTATAAAAGGAAACTATGATTTCTATTTTGAAAAGAAGGAAGAACATTTGTGTTTTAATGAAATACTAAAAGAGTGTCCATATAATTTGGCTTTTAATGCATGTAATAATGCCAAAATATTTGAAGTGCCAGCGAGTGTATGGAGTGCATTATATAAGAAATCTTTTTTAAAAGAAAAAAATATTGCCTTTCTTGAAACGCCTGGGGCATCTTATCAAGATGTTTCATTTTCGTTCAAGGTATTTATGTATGCAGCATCAATTTATTGTATACGCAAATCGGTATTAAATTATCGTTTTGACAATCCTGATTCATCAGTTCATAATCCAGGGAAAATATTCTGTATTTGTGATGAGTATAGAGAAATAGAAAATGTAATAGATACAATTACATTACAAGATAAAAAGAATCTATTTTATCAAGCATTGCAATTGGTTAAGTTTAGATCATATTTTTGGAATTTTAATCGGTTAGCTATACCCTACCAGTATCATTTCCTTACAAGATTTTCTGATGAATTTAGAATGCTATATGAGAAAGAAAAACTTGATTTATCTATGTGGAAACATGAAGATAAAGAAATATTAGTTATGGTTATCCAAAATAAAGAAGCATTTTTTGCTAAATATGCAAAGGAATATCACAATGCCGAATGGGAAAATGATTGTCTAATAAATGCTACATTTGAATTTAATGGATTAAACACTTCGATTGTGCAATTTGATAATATTTATATTTATGGTGCTGGAGTTATAGGTTTGCAGACTTGGAACTTTTTGAAAAAAACTCGTCATAAATCGAAGATAAAAGGTTTTATTGTCAGTGATGGTGAAAAATCAGAGGATAGAAAAGAAGGGTTGCCAATTAAGTGTTTGTCAGAAATAGAAGACAAAGATGCATTAGTATTAGTGGCAATTAAATATAATAATAGGTTAAGTATTATTAAATTATTAATTGACAAAGGATTTACTAATATTTTAGCGATTACAGATAGAATGCGCAAGTGTATGTAAAATTGATAGAAAAGAGATTGCATCATTGAGTTCAGCCTCAAGTGTAAGCTGGATAGTGTTGAATAGTGTCAAGATTTCTTCGAGGGGAAATAAATATGTTACGAACAGCAGTAAAAAAACAAATGATTTCATTATTGGATTCGATGTGTGAGAATCATCATGGAGGGGTCATAAAAAATCCGTATTTTTTTGAGGATAGCCAGCAGGCGGCGATTACGATTGGGGAGACGATTGAGTGCAAGGTTCCTGAGAACAAGGATATCGTACCTCTTTTAGAAGAATATTGTGAAGTGTTATTTCAGTTAAGTCAGAGAGAAGAAATACAGGAAAGTGATATACAGCAGCTCGACACGTTGCTTTTTGCCGCTAAGGATAAGGTTATAAATCTTCAATCAGGTTATCAGGTAGCGTTTTTCCCATACAAGGCATCTATGTGGGACAGTTTGGAGAGTATATGGAAAGCATTTAGTAAGGATCAGCGTTGTGAATGTATAGTGGTTCCAATTCCTTATCGTGACTTTGATGCAAAGAATAATAAATGGAATTCCTGTTATGAATTATCTGATTTCCCGGAATATGTACCGGTACGCGATTATCAGAGCTACTCGATAGAAACAGAGCAGCCGGATGTTGCCTTTATTCATAATCCTTATGATGATTACAACCGTGTCACTTGTGTGTATCCCCAGTTCTTTTCACGTGAAATTAAGAAGCATGTAGGTAAGTTAGTATATGTGCCTTATTATATTACAACGGGCAATATTTCGCCGGAGCATTTATATGTGCCTGTATGTCAGAATATGGACTACATGATAGCACAGTCTGAGAAGTTCAAGAGTGGCTGTGAGGGAATGAATTATTATGATAAAGTATTGCCTCTTGGTTCACCTAAGGCTGACCGTGTTATTAATATGTGCCATGATGGTGTAGAGATTCCGGAGGACTGGAGAACTGTGCTTGCTGGGAAAAAGTCAGTCATGCTTAACACTAGCATTTATTGTTTCCTAAATTATGGTGATATTTATTTTGATAAATTAAAGCATATCTTCCAGTGGTTCAAAAAGCGGGATGATGTGGTACTGATCTGGCGTCCCCATCCACTGTTGGAGAGTACGGTAAAGTCAATGCGGCCTCAGCTGATGGAGAAGTATCAGGAGTTGCTTACATATTTTAATGATGAGCAGATTGGCATATGGGACAATACACCTGACATTACTAGAACGATTGCAATCGTAGATGCATACATTGGTGAGGAGGTTAGTTCTGTCGTGATTCTGTTTGGTGTTGCAGGAAAACCGATTTTCATTTTGGACAACACCTTTTTTAAATCCTGTGATGAGATGGAGAGAAGACGGGCATACCTTGGCAGAGTCGAGAAGATTTCCGGGAAGTATTATTGTACAAGCTTTTACAATGGATTATATATTGTGGATGAAGAGTTTGAGAAAGTGGAGCTTGTGATGCAGTTTGACGGTCAGCCAAGATTTGTTTCACCCTATGGAAACTTCAAGGCAGTGCAGAATACGATATATCTGTCACCGAGCATTGCCAATATGCCGATAAGCTATCGGACAGATACGGGTGAATGCAAGGCTTTGAAGCCATCAGCCATCGATGGTTTTTATGCCCTTTCACGTGTCGTATCATATGGAGAGAAAATCTATTATCTGCCTGCAGGTGATAGTGGGATTCTTGTATATAACCGCCGTGATAAGAGTTGGAAGGAACAGCAGGATTGTATACTGCATCTAAAGCAGAATGCATCTGTGGTGGGAGGAACGACCTGTAACTGCTGTGAAAATGGGCGTGAGTTATGGATCACTGCAGAGTATACAAATCGTGTGATTTGTTACGACATGAAGAATGATACATACCAGATTTTTGCTTTGGGTGATGAGCATTATGGATTTTCGGGAATAGTTGCTGACAAGAAAAATGTCTGGTTGGCAGAAGTGCATACCGGAGACATTGTGCACTTGAATCGATGTGAAGGGAAGCTTAATAAGTATGCACTTCCTGATGATGCCATATCGTGGTGTCCGGAGAATGGCAGAAGGATGGTACTAGGTGAGTTGATCGACATGGGGAAATATCTGGTGGCAGCGCCTGTGTTTACTGATACCATGATTCGGTTCAACAAAAAGGAAAAGAGCATTGATAGACTGATTCCAGAGTTCTGGGAGGGCGCATCAGAAAAGTACAATGGATACAATCCGAGAATTCATAGTGCATGCTGCTCTTTCAATAAGCTGGATGACAGTCATATCCAGGTACAGCGTACTTGGGATGGTGCGCTGGCTGTGGTGGACGTGATGACAGGGGAATATACGCTTCATAATCCAGTATTTACAGAGAAAACGATGCACAAACTAACGGACGGTCAGGATGGATTTGAGAAGTTTCAAACATATTATGCGTTCTGCCGTCGTGAGAGCCGCCTGTTCTCGTTTGAGGGCTTTATGGAGGATTTAGTCAATGACAGGCTTGAGGATGTGAAAAAGCGCCAAAAGACGGAGCTGGCATCGGTAGCGGCAAACCTTGATGGAACCTGTGGAGAGAAGGTCTATGAGTATATGATGAAGATTTTTGAAAATAATCAGTGAAGGGGATTCATGATGACAGCAGAGAAAATTACTAGAGAACTTCCAAAGGGATTACTGGGGTGGTATTCTTTTAAGGATAATAGCAGGGTGTTGTATCTGACCGATGCAACGGACAAGCTTAAGGATTTATTTGTGGAAAAAGGATTGGAGGTTGTCTGTGCCCATTCGGCTGAAGAAATATCGGAAGCCCGGAAATTTGATTATGTGGTGGCAATTGGTGTGTTGGAACGATGTAAATGTCCGGTAGCAATGTTGGAGCAGTGGCGGTCGCTACTAAAGGAAGATGGCGTGTTACTACTCGGTGTGGATAACCGTCTGGGACTACGGTACTTTTGCGGAGACAGGGATCAGTTTACAGAGCGCAATTTTGATAGTATTGAGCACTATAGAAGGATACTTCCACAGGATCGTGATGCATTAGATGGGCAGGCGTATGCAAAGTATGAAATTGAGAGCATGCTTGCAGAAGCGGGAATTCGTCAGCATAAGTCTTACGCGGTGCTGCCGAACCTTGATTTTCCACAGATGATTTTTGCTGAAAATTATTTACCGGAAGAGGAGCTTTCGATTCGCTATTTTCCGATGTACCATTATCCAGAGTCGGTTTTTCTTGAGGAAGAGTTTTTGTATACAGATATCATTCAAAATGGAATGTTTCATGCGATGGCGAATGCGTATCTGATCGAGTGCCCTATGTGTGGCGCTTGTGAGCAGGTAAGACATGTGACGATTTCGCTTGACAGGGGCAGGGAGAATGCATTATACACAGTGATTCGCGAGGATGATAAGGTTGAGAAACGTGCTGCCTATGAGGAGGGTATGCGAAAAATGCAGGTGCTTGAGGAGAACACGAGGTATCTTTATAAGCATGGTCTGTCAGTCGTTCAGGGGCATCTGGAAAAGGGGGCATATGTAATGCCTTATGTGAAGGGAGTTTCTGCGGTTACATATTTTCGTGAATTGTTAAAGGTGGATAAGGAGAAATTCATTCGTGAGGTAGACAGATTCAGGGAAATGATCTTGCAGTCTTCCAAGCATGTCTCTGAGGAGAACGGTGTTGTTATTTTAGAGCGTGGGTATCTTGACTTGGTTCCGTTGAATTGTTTTTACATAGATGGAAATTTTGTATTTTATGATCAGGAGTTCTATCAGGAGAATTATCCGGCAAATGCCATTATTCAGCGTATGATAGATATTATCTATGTTGTAGGACTTGAGATGGAGGCGATTCTTCCCAGAGAGTTTTTCATCAAAAGATATCAGCTTGAGGAGCGTTTGGATGAGTGGCGTCAGATGGGATGGGAGTTTACATCAGAGCTGCGCAACCAGCGGGAACTACGAGTGTTTAATGAACGCTACCAGAGAAACTATGAGACGGTGAACACGAACCGTCAGCGCATGAATTATTCTGCTACGGGGTATCAGCATTTGTTTGTGGATATTTTCCAAAATACGGAGAATAAAAAGCTGATTGTTTTTGGCTCCGGAACTTTTGCAAAGAAGTTTTTAGCTTTATATAAGGAGGAACATCCTGTATATGCGATTATTGATAATAATGCACAGAAGTGGGGCCAGACATTAGAAGGGATTCGGATAGAGTCTCCCCAGATTCTGTGCGAAGCTGATGCCGGTCAGTACAAGGTAATAATTTGTATTAAAAACTATATTGCTGTCATGAAACAGTTACAGAAAATGGGAATTAAGAATATCGGTATTTACGATACCAACATGGAGTACCCTAGGAATACTGTGCATAGAGCTGTTCAGAAGGAGGAGTCAGTAGCAGCACCTAAGAAATATCATATCGGATATATTGCCGGTGTGTTCGACCTTTTCCATGTGGGGCATTTAAATATGTTTAAACGTGCAAAAGAGCAGTGTGATTACCTGATTGTCGGTGTGGTAACGGATGAAGGTGTTCGCAGGAATAAGAAGACGGAGCCTTTTATTCCGTTCAATGAGCGTATTGAGATGGTTCGTTCCTGTCGTTACGTGGACGAGGCAGTTGAGATACCTTTAAATTATTGTGGAACACGGGATGCATACCGCTTGTATCATTTTGACTGCCAGTTTTCAGGAAGTGACTATATTGATAATCCTGACTGGCTGGCAGAAAAAGAATTTCTTGAAAAGCAGGGGGCAGAATTAGTTTTCTTTCCGTACACGGAGAGTACAAGTTCTACGAAGATTAAATCTATGATTAACCAAAAGCTGCTTTCGTAAGGAAATGATTATGAAATGTATCGGGATATGTACGCAGGCAATCGTGTGCATTCCGATTGAAAGTCCTGGGTGTCTGAAAAAGGGTGACTGAGTAATTAATGCAGAAGCATTTTAGAAAGAGATTGCAGAAGAGATGTTTTGCATCAAAATTTTTAAAGGCGGGTGACAAAATGGAACTGATCTGTTCAGCAATGGGAGTTTGTACTCCGGAGCGTCCGGGGCAGGGAATAGCGGATATCTCAAATGCCGGATTCAAGGCCACATCTCTGGACATTGGCATGTATTGTTCTGGTTATGAGTTAGAGCATCATGGAGGGGAAATGAATGGATTTGACAAAAGGGATAAAAATCCAATTATAGAAAATCCTTCGGAAATGAGTAGCTGCTTTGAGGCAATGCTTGCACAGTGCGAGAAGAAGGGGCTGCATACTTTGATTGCAAGGGCACCTTTTTTATTGGAAAATACAAAAAGAACTGATTTAAACGAGCTGCTTTTTCAACTTAGTGAGGAAAGTATTAGATTTTGCGGAGACGCTAGTTGTAAAGCGATTATTGTTCAGCCCATGTTTGCAGGGATAGCACCGGAGGATGAGTGGAAGGTAAATTGTGATTATTACCTGCGGTTAGCGGAGACGGCTCGTGAAAATAATATCATGATTTTGCTGGAAAATCAGTGTCGCAATATTAATGGACATTTGATAAGAGGAATCTGTTCTGATGGGACGATTGCTGCTAAATGGATTGATGAATTGAATGATAGAGCAGGGGAACAACGCTTTGGCTTTTGTATGAATGTAGGGACATGTAGCCTCTGCGGACAGAATATGGATGAATTTGCGGCTACAATTGGACAGCGTATGAAGGCAGTAGTCTTGCGAGATTGCGATGGGCATGAAGCAGCTGGCTTGTTGCCATTTACCTGTTCATATGGGAGACAGTCGCGGACGGATTGGCTGAGTCTGATTCGGGGATTGAGAAAGTTGGGATTTGACGGTTATCTTGTCCTGGAGATGGCAGATACTGTAGCAGCTTTTTCGCCGTTGTTGCGTCCACAACTGATGGCACTTGCAAAGGTGGTTATGGAGTATTTTAGATTTCAGATTGAGATTGAGAGTGTGTTGCGCAAATATCGGCATATTGTCCTTTTTGGCGCGGGAAATATGTGCCGTAATTATATGAAATATTATGGAGAAGAATATCCACCATTATTTACTTGTGATAATAATAAAAGTTTATGGGGAACTAAAATTGGAGAAGTCGAAGTAAAAAATCCGGAGGAATTGAGAAATATTCCTAAGGATTGTGCTATTTTTCTGTGTAATGTATATTACAGGGAAATTGAGGAGCAGCTTCGCAATATGGGAATTTTAAATCCGATTGAGTATTTTAATGATGAGTATCTGCCGTATCCCAGCTTTGAAGAGATAGATGCAGGAGGAAAATAGAAATGTTGCAGATTGGTGTACAAACCAAGAACGTTGTAAATGATAGGGAACCGGATAAGGGATTTGCCATATTAAAAAAAGCAGGATTTGCATGTGCGGATTTCAGTTTGAATGGTTATCTATTGAATTCCAGTATCTACAAGGCAGAGCGAAATGATTTTTTTAACCGGACGGTTTCTGAATTGGAAGATTTTTTTCGACCTCATAAACAAGGTGCTAAGATGGCGGGAATTGTTATCAATCAGATGCATATGCCGTATCCGATTTATGTGCCTAACGGAAACAAAGAACTGAATGCTTATCTTTGGAATGAAGTGGCACCCAAAAGTATGCAAATTTGTTCTTTTCTAGAGTGCCCCCATATGGTAATCCATGGATTTAAACTGGCAAGATTGCTTGGCTCTGAGGAAGTAGAATGGCAGCAGACAGAAAAATTTCTGGATTTTCTTGCACCAATGGCAAAAGAAATGGGGATTACTTTGTGTATTGAAAATTTATATGAAAGTATAGTTGGTCATCTTGTGGAAGGACCCTGCTGCAATGTCCATAAAGTGGTAGAACGGATTGACCGGTTTAATACCAGATATGGGGCAGAGGTCTTAGGCTTCTGCTTTGATACAGGTCATGCGAATCTGGTGGGACTGGATATGGAGAAGTTCATTACAACATTAGGTCACAGACTGAAGATACTCCATATTCATGACAATGATGGGATTGGGGATTTACATCAGATACCGTATACCTTTACCAAAACGCGGGAAAACAAAGCATCAACCGATTGGGATGGTTTTCTCAGGGGATTGAAAACGATAAAATATAATGGTGTACTAAGTTTTGAAACGGCGCCGGTATTATCAGCATTTCCAGAGGCGATGAAAGAAGATGTGCTTCGATTTATTGCAAGTATTGGAGAACATTTTGCAAAAATTGTAGATTTTTAGGAAAATTTAGTGATTGAAGAAAAGCTGTCAGTGCCATAAAATTTTATTTAGAAGCAGATATAAAATAGAACACAGATAATAAGTCTGCAATAAATAAACGAAGGAGAAACGATGCTATGAATGTGGGAATAACAATAGGAGTATCACCTGAGGCATTTACAGGAATCATACAGTCTTTCATTTCAGGAATAATGAAAAAACCGCCGGGACTTTCCGTTTCTACCAGAGCAGAATTGGAAAAAGCATATCCAATTGAGAAAAGGCTTGGGTTAGGAATGGATATTCAAGAAATCAGGATTGCCAATTATGCCTGCAACTCGCTTTTTGCACCTCAAAATGGCGAATCAAGGGGATTGGCAAGAAATGAAAATTTGGCAAACATTGTGGATGGCTTGGTAAAAAGAGAGCATGTGCAGTTTTCAGTCGTCATAACGAAACCAGAGTGTGAAGCAGCCAAAGAAGCTGTACGCAATGAAAAGATAATTAATCATGACATAGAAAAGAATGAGAGAAAAAAGGTCTTTTCATCAGCCTTGGAAGAAATGCAAAAATGTATTGCATCAAATGGAAAGTATTGTAAAGAATATCGGGAAAATCAAGTTCGGTTTGCCTGTACAGAGATTAGCTTACCATATGGAATTTTCCAAGTGACTTATAAAAATCATAAGCAGGACCATATCAAGGTGGATTTATACTCACCCTATATTCCTCATGAATCGGAACGTTTATCAATGCTGATATACCGGAAAAAGAATGAACAGCTCTACAAAATATTTTCAGATGAATTTGACCGTATTTTAAGTCATAGTGAGTATTTAGTTGCGGAGGGTTAGAAAAGAAATTGTATGAGAGAGCATTCTTTTGCATATACGGAGCAGGTGTTGTTGCAACAAGTATATATACGGCAATCAAAACGTTATATCGCAAGCAACCGCTTTTCTTTTTGGTGTCAGATGCAGATGAGGGAAAAAAAGATGAAAATCCAGTAAAAATTGATGGAATTCCGGTACTGCGGGTTTCGATGTGGCAAGAAGATAGGAAGACTGCTTTGCAGCAGGGTAATATTGCAGCAATCAATCAGGGAAAATATCTAGTTGCAGTACCGGAAGAACATCATTCAAAGATACGTAATACGTTATATTCTGCCGGAATTCATAAGGAAGACATTGTTCTGGTTACCAATGAGATAGAAAACCGGATTATGGAAGAATATTATCGCACGATACAACATGTTCGGTTTCAAAAGACGGTACAGGAGTTGTTGTCATCGATTCCAGACGATGGAAAGCAATTGGATAGGCTTGTAGAAGAGAAAATACAGGTTTTTCAAGCTAAATGTCATTTAGACAAGCGGCTAGAAAGTAATATTCCGACACCGGAGTATGTTGTGCCAATCCAGGTCGGCACAATTTTTGCGGATAAAAAGATTGCAGAAATCCAAGACAATATGGGAGATAATATTTCTGCCAAGAATCGGAATTATTGTGAACTGACAGCTACCTATTATGCATGGAAACATAGCAATGCGGCTTACAAAGGACTATGCCATTACCGTCGTATCTTTGCTATAACGGATGAACAGATGAAGGTACTGTTGCAAAAAGAAACAGAGTGGAATGTCATCTTACCATATCCATCGATTCACTATCCCAATATTTCTTCACAACATATGCGTTATATAAATGACGGAGATTGGCAGGCTATGCTGCAGGCATTGCAAGAGATTGCACCAGAGTACCGAGTTGCTTACGAACAGGCCGTTTTAGCAGGAGAACAGTTTTTTTACAATTATAATATGCTTATTGCTAAAGCTGAAGTGTTTGATGATTATTGTAAGTTTCTATTCCGCGTACTTGCAAGAACGGAAGAATTGACAATCCCTCGAGGCTGGAATCGAACAGATCGTTTCGCTGGCTATATGGGAGAAAATCTGACAACGATATATTTCTTAAAAAACAGAGATAGATTAAAGATAATGTATGCCGGGAAATTGTGGATAACATAAGATACGATGGAGTGAATTAATTACATCTCCCTAAGCCTTACCTTCGCCATCTCATAGTCACCGCATTTCTGATAATATTTCCGGGCCTCTTCCTTGTGCCCGGTACATTCACAGATGACACCGATATTATAGAAGGCGCGGTAACTGTTAATCCCTTCTGTTGAAAACTGTTCCATTGTGGTACACTTTTGAAACTCTTCAATGGCTTCGCTAAACAGGGCATTGTTCATATAAATCAATCCCATCAGAAAAACGAAGTCTGCAGTAACCGCGAAAACATCATAAATATTGAGAAGCTGCAAGGCTTCTTCATAACGTTTCATAGCAAGCAGGCAATAGCCATAGGATGTGACCATTGCCTGCACATAATCCAGTTTCGGATTGACATCCATCGAAAGTCCCAGATTAAACCATTCATAAGCTTTTTGGTAGTCCTTGAGTTTCATACAGCTTTGTGCAAGCTGATAATAAAGGTAAGCATCGGGACCGGTCTGCTCCAATTCCCTTTTGAGTAAAGCTATATTACGCAGGGATTTTGCATGCATCTCTTCTTCGGTGCCGTCGTAGCCGACATGAAGCACCGTAATAGGTGCAGGGAAGACGGATTTTGATAAAATAGTATTATCCCGGTATTCCACCTGCTCATGAATGGCTCCTTCAAAGTGAAAGAATTTTCGGTTGAAAAAGCGGGTAACACGCACCTGTTCAAAAGAAACCTGTCCGTTTTCGGTCAAACGGTTTCGAATCAGAATACGTCCGGCATTTTGCGGAAGCTGTGTCATAAGTTTTTGCAAAGCTGGTTCATCTATTCCCTCAACGTATTCATCACAATCAATGGAGAGAATCCAATCATTAGAAGCTTTATCTATCGCATAGTTTTTGGCCGCACTGAAATCGTCTGTCCAGTCAAAATGGTAGACAGAGTCGGTATATCTGGTAGCAATGTCCAAAGTTCTGTCGGTAGAACCGGTATCTACCAAAACTATCTCGTAATGGTAGGGTTTCAACCTCTTCAGACATTCTTCAATATGTTTTTCTTCATTTTTGGCAATGATACAGACAGAAATAGGTAGCATTAGGACAGTTCTTCCAATCTTTTAACAGCAGCTTCAAAATCGCCGCATTTTTTGTAATATTCTTTCGCTTTCTCCAATTTATTCATTCGTTCATATATCATACCGATATGGTAGAAAGCCCGGTAGCTGTTCACACCGGTTCGGGAATAGGTTGCCATTGTGGTGGCTTTTTCAAATTCGGAAAGTGCTTTCTCCAACATTTCCTTTTTTAGGTAAATCATGCCTGCCAGATAGATGAAATCGGCACTGTGGGAGAAAAGCGCATATTTATCAAGAAGTTCCAGTGCATTATCATATTTTCCTAGTTCAATTAAGCAGTAACCGTAGGTTTCTGCCATGCTTTGTACGAAAGCGGAATGCGGGTCAATATCCATGTCCAGACCGAGTTTGGAATAGTAGGCCGCCTTTTCTAAATCATTTAAGGAAATATAATTCTGGCCAAGCTGGAAGTAAATATAAGGATTCGGTCCTTTGAGCTCTAAGTCCCGTAAAAGCATTTCCAGATTTCTGGTAGCTCTCATGCGTTTATCGGATTCGGAAACATAGCCCTCATGATAGAAGGTCAGAGGAATCTTAAAGGTATCAGGATCTTTGCCGGATAGGGTTTTTACCTGTTCGTGGATGCTTCCCTCATAGTGGCAGTACTTACGATTGAATAATCGACCGATGTATTCGGTCATAATAGAACGAACACCTTGGATGCTGTAAGGATTGTTCCGTAGAATAATGCCGACGGAGCTTGCATTTTCTTCCAATGAGATGGCATTTTCCATATCGGCGAGGTTCACGTTTTCAAGGTATTCATCGCAGTCAATAATCAGTACCCAGTCATTGGATGCCTGAGCAATTGAAAAGTTTCTTGCGGCACTGAAATCATTGCACCAGTCAAAATGAAATACTTTGTCGGTATATTTTCTGGCAACTTCTGTAGTGCGGTCTACGGAGCCGGTATCGACAACCACAATTTCGAATTTACAGGGGCGGAGTCTTTTCAGACATTCTTCAATATAGGTATCTTCATTTTTTGCAATCATACATACGGTAATCGGTAGCATAAGACGGTCAGACCTTTCTGTTTCATAATATGTATCCATTTTAGCATTTTCATAGAATTCCTACAATAAGGATGTTTCCTGTACTGGTATGTTTTTGGTATATTTTCCGAAATTTCGTTAAAGTTAACGATTAAGTGTTTCTTTTTTCAAAAGTTTGTGGTAAAGTATAATAAAATACGAAGTAATAAGGGGCACGTCTTTGCGGAGAGTATAAATATATTAATATTTTTAGGAGGAACTGGCATGACAAAGGCAGAAATTTTAAAAGCAGAGATTTTATCACAGTACAAGAGTGTAAGACAGTTTGCAATCGAGATGGAGATTCCTTATTCCACACTTGTTACTGCACTGGACAGAGGCATTGAAGGAATGGCCTATGGAACAGTCATCAGAATGTGTGACAGATTGAATTTAAATCCGGTAGACTTTTCTCCATTGGATAAGAAGAGTCCTCTTGGAAACAAAATTCTGGAAAACAGAGTAATGCAGTATTATATCAAGCTGAACAAGACAGGACGTAAAAAAGCTCTGGAATTAATGGAAGATTATGCACAGCTTGAAAAATATCAGTCAACAGAGCAGTAAGACGGGCTGACAAATGGAGGTTAACTGTGCAGTATGATTATTTAATTGTAGGTGCCGGATTGTTTGGCGCAGTATTTGCCCATGAGATGAGTCAAAAGGGCAAAAAGGTGCTTGTGATTGACAAGCGCAACCATATTGCAGGAAATATTTATACAGAGTCTGTATCCGGTATACAGGTGCATAAATATGGAGCCCATATTTTTCATACATCCAACCGGAAAATCTGGGAGTACATCAATCAGTTTGCAGACTTTAATCATTATATCAATTCGCCGATTGCGCGGTACCACGAGGAATTATACAACCTTCCTTTTAATATGAACACTTTTAGTAAAATGTGGGGCGTTGTAACACCGGCAGAGGCGAAAGCAGAGATTGCCAGACAGATTGAAGAATTGCAGATTGGAGAACCGAAGAATCTGGAAGAACAGGCATTGTCCTTAGCCGGCCGTGATGTTTATGAGAAGTTGGTCAAAGGTTATACGGAGAAACAGTGGGGGCATGACTGTAAAGATTTACCCGCTTTCATTATTAAAAGACTGCCGCTTCGTTTTACTTATGATAATAATTATTTCAACGATCCTTATCAGGGCATACCGATTGGCGGCTATACGGCTATTGTTGAAAAATTGTTAGAAGGTATTGAAAGAAAACTTGGTGTCAGCTATCAGGAATACATAGAAACTTCCCAAACGGGAGAAGACAGGAGTTTTGCGGATAAGCAGGGAAATACCTTTGAAAAAGTACTTTATACCGGAATGATAGATGAATATTTCGACTATCGGCTCGGACATCTGGAGTACCGTTCCTTACGTTTTGAACAGGAAGAATTGCCGGAATGTGAGAATTATCAGGGAAATGCAGTGGTTAATTATACTGATAGGGAAATCCCTTATACGAGGATTATTGAACATAAGCATTTTGAGTTTGGAAAGCAACCCGGTACGGTAATCACAAGAGAATATCCGGCGGAATGGAAACCTGGCGATGAACCTTATTATCCGGTTAATAATGAGGAAAACAACGCCTTGTTTGAAGAATATCGTAAACTGGCACAGGCTGAGAATAAAGTTTTATTCGGCGGCAGACTCGGACAGTATCAATATTATGATATGGATAAAGTAATTGCTGCAGCTTTGCAGATGGTAGAAGAAAACAGCTAGAGAGAAATCTTTGGCTGTTTTTTAGTTTTTCCTGACAAGTATCTTGACAATTTATAATACTCTGCTATAATTCTGAATAAATAGTTTGAGAGTCAAAGTATTGGATTTTCAAACAATAAGAACTATAAAAATATTGCTAAGAGTTTTCGGATAAGATTTGGAAAAATCGGGAGGTTTTATAATGAACTGGGATGAAGCAATTCAGGAACTGGATAACAGGAGAAAAAGAGCACTTGCAGGCGGTGGTCAGGCCCGTATTGATAAACAGCATCAGAGCGGCAAGATGACAGCCCGAGAAAGAATTGAAATGTTGCTTGATAAAGATACATTCGTTGAAGTGGATGGATTTGTAGAGTCCAGAATCGATGATTTTGATCTGGATAAAAAACGTGTGCCGGGTGATGGCGTTGTAACCGGTTATGGTGAGATTGATGGCAGGCTTGTGTTTGTTTCCAGTGAGGATTTTACGGTTATCGGTGGTACCTTGGGAGAGTATCATTCTTTTAAAATCTGCCGTATCCAGGATATGGCAATGGAGATGAAAGCACCGCTTATCTGTATTAACGACAGCGGCGGAGCCAGAATTGAAGAAGGTATTTCTTCTTTGAGTGGGTACAGCGGTATGTTTTTACGTCATACGAAGGCTTCCGGTGTCATTCCGCAGATTGCGGTTATTTTGGGACCATGTTCCGGCGGTGCCTGCTATGCCCCTGCTATTTGTGACTTCATTTTTATGGTAAAAGATATTTCCAAGATGTTTATTACCGGTCCCAATGTTGTCAAAACGGTAATTAACGAAGAAGTGTCGGTAGAGGAACTGGGTGGAGCGGAAGTTCACGCTAAGAAGAGCGGTGTTTCCCATTTTACCTATGATACAGAAGGCGAATGTCTGATGGGGGTTCGCAAGCTGTTATCGTATCTGCCAAGTAATAATACAGAAAAGGCACCGGTTATCAACACAAAGGAAAGGCAAAATCATCTGCCGGCAGTCGGTAAGGTACTTAACAAACTGAGCAAGGTAGAAATTACAGCCAAAGCCAAGGCGGCTAAAATCAAGGATATTGTGCCGGATAATTCCAGACATGCGTATGATGTGAAAGAAGTCATTGATTGTATCGTAGATGAGGGAAGCTTTTTTGAAGTACAAAAAGAGTTTGCCATGAACTGCGTTGTTGGCTGGGGAAGAATGGAAGGCAAGGTAGTTGGATTTGTGGCAAACCAGCCGAACGTGAATGGCGGTTCTTTGGATTATCATGCATCGGATAAGATTGCGAGATTTATCCGGTTCTGTGACTGCTTCAATATTCCGCTTGTTACCTTAATTGATGTGCCTGCCTTTTTGCCGGGAACCGCACAGGAACATAATGGTATTATCCGTCATGGAGCCAAAATTCTGTATGCGTATTCCGAGGCGACTGTTCCGAAGATTTCCTTAATTATGCGAAAAGCATACGGTGGCGCATACATTGCCATGAATTCCAAGGAAATGGGAGCGGATATTGTTTATGCATGGCCGATTGCGGAAATTGCGGTTATGGGTGCTGATGGTGCGGTAAACATTGCATTCAAAAGAAAAATTAAGGCGGCAGAGGATCCGGAAGCCATGCGTGCACAGTGTAAGGCCGAATATGAAGACCGTTTCTTAAATCCCTATGTGGCAGCAGCAAGAGGCTATGTCAATGAGGTTATCAAACCGGAAGAAACAAGGGAAGCACTTCTGAAAGCACTCCGCGGACTGAAGAATAAACAGGTGGAGCTTCCGAAGAAAAAACATGGAAACATTCCATTATAATAAGTTGTGATTTCGCAAATTGCGCAAAATAAGATGGAGCAGGACTAAAGAACCTGCTCCTTTTTTACGATATAAAGCTTGTGCATATTTTTTGCTAAATTACCATATTTTTGTAGAATTGCTACTTGCCTGTGGATTTGTTCAATGCTAAAATATAACTAAGTATAAGTATTTCTATTAGTAACATATCCACTGCATAAGGCAAAGGATAGCCTGCAGAATAGTTGCATGATTGCCGGATTCAAGGAAGAAAGGAGGAGCGTCATGGCATTTAATAGTGTTCATAATCTTTCCAATGTTTACAATTTTTATATGACCACCTATGCGCCGAAGTCAAGTACGTCTTATGATTCTCATAAGAAAAGCGAACTGCGCAGTGTTTACAATTCCATTGTGAAGATGAACAAAGAAGCTCCTTTGTATATTCTGGATACCAGCAAGGAGGCACAGGAATTTGCAGTCGGCATGAAAGAAAATGCCAGAGAGCTCCGTAATACGATTGCATCACTTGGTGGTCTGGACGAAGATAAGCTTTTAAATAAGAAAGCAGCTTACTCCAGCAATGAAAATATTGTTTCGGCATCTTTTGTCGGGACAACAACCGAAGGCGTGGAGATTCCTGGTGTGGAAGTGGAAGTTTTTTCACTTGCTTCACCACAGACAAATATGGGAAAGTATCTCACGAGTGATGAAGTGGTGGGTCTTTCCGAGGATATGTATTCCTTTGATATCAGTATAGATGATTTGAATTATGAATTTCAGTTTCGAATTAATTCGGAAGATACAAACAGAGATGTACAGGAACGTTTAACCAGATTAATTAACAATGCGAATATTGGCATTTCAGCACAGGTATTGGAAGATGAAGAAAATAAGTCCTGTATGGTACTGGAGTCCAATGCAACCGGTTTGAAAAATAATAAATCCATGATCTTCAAGGTGTCTGACCATCGCACCAGCAAGACTTCCGGTTCGGTAGATTATTTTGGTCTGGATTATGTATCGAGAGCAGCATCGAATGCACGTTTTTCGGTCAATGGAGAAGAACGAAGTGCAACCTCCAATCATTTTACGGTAGGTCATTTGTATGAGCTGACTTTGAACGGAGTCAGCAGCGAAGAAGGAGAAACGGCATCCATCGGACTCAAGACAGACGTGGAATCTCTGACGGAGAATATCAATACGTTGGTGCGCGGCTATAATTCTTTTCTGCGTGCGGCAGCAGAATATAGTGAAAGACAACCGAAAAGCAACAGACTGGTACATGAGATGAGCAGCATTTCCCGATTGTATGCTTCGGGACTTACTTCGGCAGGTCTTAACCTGAATCTGGACGGTACTTTGGAAGTGGATGATGAAAAAATACAGAAAACCGCAATGGGGGAAGAGGCCAAAGAAGCTTTTGCTTCGATTATGGATTTTACCAATTCTCTGGTGCGGAAGTCGAACCAGATTTCGTTGAACCCGATGAATTATGTCAATAATACGGTTGTGGCTTATAAGAATCCTGGTAAGAATTTTGCAACACCTTACATAACAAGTGCCTACAGCGGGATGATGTTTAACAGCTATTGTTAAAAAAGAATAAAAGCGGACGTATAGATTGCTTAAAAAAGAGCTTGTACGTTCGCTTTTGAAAAATATAATAAAAAAATATGCTTTTTCCGGAAAAATCTGTTGACGAGCATAAATGGGTATGATATAGTATACAAGCGAGATAAAGATTTAGGTCTTTTTTTTATGCTCAAAATTAGGGTATAAATGATAAAAATAAAAGCAAACATACACTTGGAGGTGGCAAAGATATGCGTACAAAAATTACTTTAGCATGTACAGAATGTAAACAGCGTAACTACAATACTACAAAAGATAAGAAAACTCATCCGGACAGAATGGAAACCAAGAAATATTGTAGATTCTGCAAAACACATACATTGCACAAAGAAACCAAATAATTGTTTCGTTGTTTTTGAAAGGAGTAGAGCATGGGAGATTCTGCAAAAACAGAAAAGACACCGAAGCCGGTTAAATTCTGGAATGGTGTGAAATCTGAATTTAAGAAGATTACCTGGCCGGATCAGAACGACCTTCTGAAACAATCCATTGCGGTTGTCGCTATTTCGGTTGTAGTTGGAGCAATTATTACCATTCTGGATTTCGCGTTGCAGTATGGCGTTGATTTCCTGACAACATTATAGAGCGGGGGATAATCGTATGGCAGAAGCAAATTGGTATGTTGTTCATACTTATTCAGGGTATGAAAATAAAGTAAAAGCCAATATTGAAAAAACAATTGAGAACAGACATCTGGAGGAAGAGATTCTGGAAGTGCGCGTCCCGATACAGGATGTGATGGAAATGAAAAACGGAGCCAGAAAAAATGTTCAGAAAAAGATGTTCCCGGGTTATGTTTTGATTAATATGGTAATGAACGATGACACATGGTATGTTGTCAGAAATACCAGAGGTGTTACCGGATTTGTCGGACCGGGAAGCAAACCGGTACCGCTTACAGAAGCTGAGATGAAACCGCTTGGAATTAAACTGGAAAATGTTTCCGTTGATTTTGCCGAGGGTGATACGATTGCTGTTGTTGCAGGTGTCTGGAAAGATACCGTTGGTGTTGTTCAGAAAATGGATTACAGCAAACAGACTGCAACCATCAACGTAGAACTGTTCGGAAGAGAAACACCGGTAGAAATCAGTTTCGCAGAAGTAAGAAGCATGTAAATGATATTTATTCCGCTTCGGCGGTTTAGATATGTGTGGGAGCAGTGAGCCATGCATGGACATAATTAGGGTTGGCTGTGTGTGCTTGCGCACGAAAGACAATCATAATTATGCCCGATATAAGGCGAACGCCGTATCATGAATAAATTACCCGTAGGGGAATTTATGAATGTGCATGGCGGAAGAGCTTGCGCCCGTACCACATTATATTAGGAGGTGCCATTATGGCAAAGAAAGTAGAAGGATATATTAAGTTACAGATCCCTGCTGGTAAAGCTACACCAGCACCACCGGTTGGTCCTGCACTTGGACAGCATGGTGTAAACATCGTTGAATTTACAAAACAGTTCAACGCTAAGACAGCCGATAAAGGTGATGTTATCATCCCGGTTGTTATCACAGTATATGCAGACAGAAGTTTCAGTTTCGTTACAAAAACTCCGCCTGCTGCAGTTCTTTTAAAGAAAGCATGTAACATCAAATCAGGTTCTGCAACACCGAACAAAACAAAGGTTGCAACAATTTCCAAAGCGAAGGTTCAGGAAATTGCAGAACTTAAAATGCCTGATTTAAATGCAGCAAGCCTTGAGGCAGCTATGAGCATGATCGCTGGTACTGCAAGAAGTATGGGCATCACAGTAGAAGAGTAATGGAGGAACGGATATGAAACATGGTAAGAAGTATACAGAAGCTGCTAAGCTTGTAGATCGTGCAACACAGTACGAGCCGGCAGAAGCAGTTGCATTAGTAAAAAAGACAGCTACAGCTAAATTTGATGAAACTGTAGAAGTTCATATCAGAACAGGCTGTGATGGACGTCATGCTGAACAGCAGATTCGTGGCGCCGTTGTATTACCAAACGGTACCGGTAAGCAGGTTAAAGTTCTGGTATTCGCAAAAGGCGATAAGGTTGCTGAAGCAGAAGCAGCAGGAGCAGATTATGTAGGCGGCGATGAGCTGATTCCTAAGATTCAGAATGATGGCTGGCTGGATTTTGACGTTGTTGTTGCTACACCTGATATGATGGGTGTTGTTGGTCGTCTTGGTAAAGTTCTTGGTCCGAAAGGTTTGATGCCAAACCCGAAAGCTGGTACGGTAACAATGGACGTAACCAAAGCAGTAAACGATATCAAAGCCGGTAAGATTGAATACAGACTTGACAAAGCGAACATCATTCATGTTCCGGTAGGAAAAGTTTCTTTTGATGAAGCAAAATTACAGGAAAACTTCGATGCATTGATGGAAGCAATCGTTAAGGCAAAACCTTCAGCATTAAAAGGCCAGTATTTAAAGAGCATTACACTTTCTACAACGATGGGCCCTGGTGTAAAGGTTAGCACAGCCAAATATTAATCAGAATAAAAATGAGAGCACTCCCGACTATGGGGTGCTCTTTTTGGTATAATGTGGTATACTGATATCTATGAGTAAGCAAAGACGAAGAAAAAGAAAATCTAATTTCATATTGCCATTTTGTATTACACTGACATTTGTTGTATTATTTGGAATGTTTTTTCTGTTTTCCTATCTGTGGATAGTGACGGACACGAAACCAAAACACCGAAACTTTCAACTGACCAAGGAACAGATACCGGCGGAAGAACAAGTGCAGGAAATTATTGGACAAAACAACCGGTATGCCGATATTCTGCAGGATGAAGAATATATGGTGGAACATAACATTTATGCGAAAGAAGCAGCAGATACAGAATGTATTACCATTAGTTTTGTGGGTGATATTTTGTTTGATCCGCATTACAGCGTAATGTCTGTTCTCTTGCAAAATGGCGGAAATATCAGTAACGGAATCAGCCCCGAGGTCATTGCGGAAATGGAAAGTGCAGATATTATGATGTTAAATAATGAATTTCCGTATACGAACCGGGGGACACCGACAGCTGGCAAACAGTTCACCTTCCGGGCAGATCCGTCAGCAGTGGCTTATCTGGATGAATTGGGAGTTGATATCGTTTCCCTTGCAAATAATCATGCCTATGACTATGGGGAGCAGGGCTTTTTGGATACCCTGCAGACTTTACAGGATGCCGGCATTCCCTATGTGGGCGCAGGAGTGAATGAAGAAGAGGCCATCAAGCCGGTTTACTACATAATGAACAATATGAAGATTGCTTTTATCTCAGCAACCCAGATAGAAAAAGGAGATTATCCCGATACCAAAGGTGCTACGACAGATTCGCCGGGAGTATTCCGCTGCTGGAATGTAGAAAAACTGTTGCAAGTGGTAAAAGAAGCGAAAGCGAACAGTGATTATGTAATTGTTTATGTACACTGGGGAACGGAAAATCAGGAAAGTATAGACTGGGCACAGGAGGAACAGGCACCACAGATTGTTGCGGCAGGTGCGGATTTGATTATCGGAGACCACCCACATATTTTGCAGAAAATAGATGTGATAGATGGGGTTCCGATTATATACAGCATGGGAAATTTTTGGTTTAATTCCAAAACTATTGATACGGGCATCGTGAAAGTAATTTTGACAGAAGAGGGATTGCAGAGCTTTCAATTCATACCATGCCTGCAAAGTGGTTGCAAAACAACCCTGTTAACCGGAACGGAAAAGGAACGGGTACTGGAAGGAATGCGTGCAATATCGGGAAATGTCCGGATTGATGCAGAGGGATATGTGACATTTCCGTAATTTTTGATAAAGTGTTTTGAAAAAATAGCTTTCAAAAATAGTTTTTCTGAAAAAAAGCAGTTGACAGCCCGAAACCCCTGTGCTATATTTGATAAGGTTGTTATGACCATGCCGAAGACAGTAGGTGCCAGATATGGCGTAAGAGGAGACCGCCTACCGAGGAGAAGAGTTTATGAGCAGATTCAAACCTTCCTGTCTTCAGGGAGGTTTTTCTTATATAAAACTCCTATCGGCGTAAAATCTATAAGGAGGTAAATGAAATGGCAAAAGTTGAATTGAAGAAACCTATCGTAGAAGAGATTTCTGCTTCTATCAAAGATGCTCAGTCTGTTGTTCTGGTTGACTATCGTGGACTTACCGTAGAACAGGATACAGAACTGCGTAAACAGCTTCGTGAAGCAGGCATTAACTACAAGGTTTACAAAAACACAATGATGAATTTTGCATTTAAGGGAACTGATTTTGAAGCACTTGCTCCATATCTGGAAGGACCTAGCGCAGTTGCTATTTCCACAGAGGATGCTACAGCTCCTGCAAGAGTTCTTTGCAAATTTGCTAAGACAGCAGATAAGCTTGAAATCAAAGGCGGCGTTGTAGAAGGTGTTGCATATGATGCAGCAGGAATTGAAAATATTTCCAAGATTCCGTCCAGAGAAGAATTACTTTCCAAGTTACTGGGAAGCATTCAGTCTCCTATTACAAACTTCGCTCGTGTTATGAACCAGTTAGCAGAAAAAGGTGGCGCATCTGCAGCAGAAGCAGAAGCACCTGCAGCTGAAGCAGAAGCAGCTCCGGCTGAGGAAACTACAGAAGCAGCAGCTCCGGTTGAAGCAGAAGCTACCGCAACAGAATAACAAATAAATCAGAAAATCAAATTTTAAATGGAGGTAAATTATAATGGCAAAATTATCTACTCAGGAATTAATTGATGCAATCAAAGAGTTAACAGTATTAGAATTAAACGATTTAGTAAAAGCTTGTGAAGAAGAATTCGGTGTATCCGCAGCAGCAGGTGTTGTAGTTGCAGCAGCAGGTGCTGGTGATGCAGGCGCAGCAGCAGAAGAGAAGACTGAATTTGATGTTGAATTAACAGAAGTTGGTCCTAACAAAGTTAAAGTTATCAAAGTTGTTCGTGAAGCAACAGGTCTTGGTCTGAAAGAAGCAAAAGATTTAGTTGATTCCGCTCCTAAGACATTAAAAGAAGCAGCATCCAAAGAAGAAGCAGAAGATATCAAAGCAAAATTGGAAGCTGAAGGTGCTAAAGTTACCCTTAAATAGGGTGAAAAACCGAAGAAAAACAAAAGAAAAGACCGCTTGCGGGGAGACTTGCAAGCGGTTATTCTGTTAGTAAAATGTTTTATTTTTTTCTGTGTTCAACACATTTTCACAATTATTTCAATAAAATTTTTCCATATTTAGAAAATTAGTCATTGACTCATCTTGTCCTTTGTAGTAGAATGGATGATGCACTATTGTGGTGTGGTATGCTTATTTGAAGTATAATTTCCGATAAATAGGCACTAAATCATAAAGAACGGGGTGAAATTGTCAATGGAAAAGAACAGAATACGTGCAACTGCTGCGGGCAAGAATATACGTATGACTTATGCACGACAGAAAGAGGTTCTGGAAATGCCGAACCTGATTGAAGTTCAGAAGAACTCCTATCAGTGGTTTTTGGATGAGGGATTGAAGGAAGTCTTTGATGATATTTCTCCAATTTCAGATTACAGCGGACACTTGAGTCTGGAATTTGTAGATTTTGAATTGTGCGAAGAAGATGTTAAATATTCTATTGAAAAATGTAAAGAAAGAGATGCAACATATGCAGCACCGCTGAAGGTAAAGGTACGTCTTATCAATAAAGAAAAAGATGAGATTACCGAGCATGAAATCTTCATGGGTGACTTGCCTCTCATGACAGAAACGGGTACTTTCGTTATTAATGGTGCAGAACGTGTTATTGTCAGCCAGTTAGTACGTTCTCCTGGTATCTATTATGCAATCGGTCATGACAAGATCGGTAAGAAATTATTTTCTTCTACAGTCATTCCGAATCGTGGCGCATGGTTGGAATATGAAACGGATTCCAATGATGTGTTTTATGTGCGCGTAGACAGAACCAGAAAGGTACCGATTACCGTATTGATCAGAGCGTTGGGAGTAGGCTCTAATGATGAAATCAGAGAGCTGTTTGGTGACGAACCCAAGATTGAAGCAAGCTTTGCAAAAGACACTTCCGAAAATTATCAGGAAGGTCTGTTAGAGTTATACAAAAAAATTCGTCCCGGCGAACCTCTTAGCGTTGAAAGTGCAGAAAGCTTAATTACTGCTATGTTCTTTGACCCCAGACGATATGATTTGGCAAAAGTCGGTAGATATAAATTTAACAAGAAATTGATGCTTAGAAACAGAATCCGCAATCATATTCTTGCTGAGGATGCTGTGGATGGTCTGACAGGTGAGGTAATTGCCAAAGCAGGTGATAAAGTAACGGCTGAAATGGCAGATGCTATCCAGAATGCGGCAATCCCTTATGTATGGATTCAGACAGAAGAAAAGAATGTAAAAGTTCTTTCCAACATGATGGTAGACATTACGAACTATGTAGAATGTAACCCGAAGGAACTTGGTATTACGGAACTTGTTTATTTCCCTGTATTACAGCAGATTCTGGAAGAATACAGTGAAGATCCGGAGATGCTTGCAGAAGCAATCCAGAAAAATGTACATGAACTGATTCCGAAACATATTACGAAAGAGGATATTCTTGCTTCCATTAACTATAATATTCATTTGGAATATGGCATCGGAAATGATGATGATATCGACCATCTGGGCAACAGACGTATTCGTGCGGTAGGTGAACTGCTTCAGAACCAGTACCGTATCGGTCTGTCCAGACTGGAAAGAGTTGTTCGTGAGAGAATGACAACACATGATGCAGAAGAAATTTCTCCGCAGGTATTGATTAATATCAAACCGGTACAGGCAGCGGTAAAAGAATTCTTTGGTTCTTCCCAGCTGTCACAGTTTATGGATCAGAACAATCCGCTTGGTGAGTTGACACATAAGAGACGTTTATCCGCACTTGGTCCTGGCGGTTTGTCAAGAGACAGAGCCGGATTCGAGGTTCGAGATGTTCATTATACTCATTATGGTAGAATGTGTCCTATTGAAACACCGGAAGGTCCTAACATCGGTTTGATTAACTCGCTTGCATCTTATGCGAGAATTAACGAGTATGGTTTTGTGGAAGCTCCTTATCGTAAGATTGATAAGTCAGATCCGCAGAATCCCCGCGTTACGGAAGAAGTTGTTTACATGACAGCAGATGAAGAGGATAACTATCATGTAGCACAGGCTTCTGCGCCATTAGATGAAAACGGATACTTTACACGTAATAATATATCCGGTCGTTACAGAGAGGAAACACAGGAATATCCGAAGACCATGTTCGACTACATGGATGTGTCTCCTAAAATGGTATTTTCCGTTGCAACAGCACTTATTCCGTTTTTACAGAATGATGATGCCAATCGTGCGCTGATGGGTTCCAACATGCAGCGTCAGGCAGTGCCGCTTTTGTTTACGGAAGCTCCGGTTGTAGGAACCGGTATGGAACCGAAGGCAGCTGTAGACTCCGGTGTCTGTGTAGTTGCTAAGAAATCCGGTACGATTGATTATGTATCATCCAATTTGATTAAGATGACCTATGATGATGGAGAAAAAGGTGAATATCATCTGACGAAATTCTCCAGAAGCAACCAATCCAACTGCTATAATCAGAAGCCTATCGTGTTTAAGGGCAATCATGTAGCACAGGGTGAAGTTATCGCAGATGGTCCTTCTACGGACGGCGGCGAGCTTGCACTTGGTAAGAACCCGCTTATCGGTTTTATGACATGGGAAGGCTATAACTACGAGGATGCTGTTCTTTTAAGTGAGAGACTGGTACAGGAAGATGTTTATACATCTGTCCATATAGAAGAATACGAAGCCGAGGCTCGTGACACCAAATTAGGACCGGAAGAAATCACAAGAGATGTTCCAGGTGTTGGTGATGATGCACTCAAAGATCTGGATGAAAGAGGTATTATCCGTATTGGTGCAGAGGTACGTGCAGGTGACATTCTGGTTGGTAAGGTTACTCCGAAAGGAGAAACAGAGCTGACAGCAGAAGAAAGATTGCTTCGTGCTATTTTCGGTGAAAAGGCAAGAGAAGTTCGTGATACTTCTTTGAAAGTACCACATGGTGAATATGGTATCGTAGTAAATGCAAAAGTATTTACCAGAGAAAATGGCGATGAACTGTCTCCGGGTGTTAATCAGGCAGTCCGCATTTATATTGCACAGAAGAGAAAGATTTCCGTTGGTGATAAGATGGCCGGCCGACATGGTAACAAGGGTGTTGTTTCCCGCGTACTTCCGGTAGAAGATATGCCATATTTGCCAAACGGTCGTCCGCTTGATATTGTGTTGAATCCTTTGGGTGTACCTTCCCGTATGAACATCGGTCAGGTACTTGAAATCCACTTATCCCTTGCTGCCAAAGCACTTGGCTTTAATGTGGCAACACCGGTATTTGACGGTGCAAAAGAAGGAGATATCATGGATACTCTGGATTTGGCAAACGATTACGTTAACTTGGAATGGGAAGAGTTCGAGAAGAAACACAAAGAAGAACTTTTGCCGGAAGTTATGGAATATCTGTCAGAGAACAGAGAACACCGCAAATTGTGGAAAGGTGTTCCGATTTCCAGAGATGGTAAGGTAAGACTTCGTGACGGTAGAACGGGTGAGTATTTTGATGCTCCGGTAACCATCGGTCACATGCATTACCTGAAACTGCATCATCTGGTAGATGATAAGATTCACGCACGTTCTACCGGTCCTTATGCACTGGTAACACAGCAGCCTCTGGGTGGTAAAGCACAGTTCGGTGGACAGCGTTTCGGTGAAATGGAAGTTTGGGCACTGGAAGCATATGGTGCTGCTTATACACTGCAGGAAATCTTAACGGTGAAATCCGATGATGTTGTCGGTCGTGTTAAGACCTATGAAGCGATTATTAAAGGTGATAATATCCCTGAACCCGGTATTCCGGAATCCTTCAAGGTTCTGCTTAAAGAATTGCAGTCACTTGGTCTGGATGTCAGAGTGCTTCGTGAAGACCAGACAGAAGTAGAAATTATGGAAACAATCGATTATGGCGAGAACGATTATCGCTATGAAATCGAAGGTGATTCCAGAAGCTATGATTACGAGAAAGATTCTCTTGGCTCCATGGGATACCAGAAACAGGAATTCGACGAAGAGAGCGGAGAACTTGTCAACAGTGAAGACGATGAAGAATTCACAGACAATGACATGGATCTGGATGTTGATTTTGAAGAATCCTATGACGAATAGGCTGAAAGGAGCATAGCTTAAAAATGGCAGAGATGAAACAGGAAGCATATCAACCTATGACATTTGATGCGATTAAAATCGGCTTGGCATCACCGGAGAAAATTATCGAGTGGTCGAGAGGTGAGGTTTTAAAACCGGAAACCATTAACTACAGAACTTTAAAGCCGGAAAAAGACGGACTTTATTGTGAAAGAATTTTCGGACCAAGCAAAGACTGGGAATGTCATTGTGGTAAATATAAGAAAATCAGATATAAAGGTGTTGTCTGCGACCGTTGTGGTGTAGAGGTTACCAAAGCGAGTGTTCGTAGAGAGCGTATGGGACACATTGCACTGGCTGCACCGGTATCTCAT
This sequence comes from Lachnospiraceae bacterium, assembly GCA_029219245.1. Taxonomy (GTDB): domain Bacteria; phylum Bacillota; class Clostridia; order Lachnospirales; family Lachnospiraceae; genus UBA3282. Next base: position 45,332 of record JAQXTA010000069.1, read on the forward strand.
ATCTGGTATTTTAAAGGAATTCCAAGCCGTATGGGACTTATCCTGGATTTGTCCCCGAGAGTGCTTGAAAAAGTATTGTATTTTGCAGCTTATATCGTATTGGATGCGGGAGAAACCGATTTGGAATACAAACAGGTTCTTTCCGAAAAAGAATACCAGGATGCAAGAGAAACCTGGGGTTCTAAATTCCGGGTAGGTATGGGTGCAGAGGCAATCAAAGAACTGCTCCAGGCAATCGATCTGGATAAGGAAGCAACGGAATTAAAAGAAGAATTAAAGGATTCCAGCGGACAGAAGAGTGCCCGTATCATTAAAAGACTGGAGGTTGTTGAAGCTTTCAGAGAGTCCGGAAATAAACCGGAATGGATGATTCTGGATGCAATACCGGTTATTCCACCGGATTTACGTCCTATGGTGCAGCTTGATGGTGGCCGTTTCGCAACTTCTGATTTGAATGATTTATATAGAAGAATCATTAACAGAAATAACCGTTTAAAAAGACTTTTGGAGTTGGGAGCACCAGACATTATTGTTCGCAATGAAAAGAGAATGCTGCAGGAAGCAGTGGACGCACTGATTGATAACGGCAGACGTGGCCGTCCGGTTACAGGTCCCGGTAACAGAGCCTTAAAATCCCTTTCCGATATGCTGAAAGGTAAATCCGGCCGTTTCCGTCAGAACCTGCTTGGTAAACGTGTTGACTATTCAGGACGTTCCGTTATCGTTGTAGGTCCGGAACTGAAAATTTATCAGTGTGGTCTTCCGAAAGAAATGGCAATCGAGCTGTTCAAACCTTTCGTTATGAAAGAACTGGTGGCAAGAGGCATTTCCCAGAATATTAAGAATGCTAAGAAATTAGTAGAAAGACTTGATACGCAGGTATGGGATGTATTGGAAGAAGTTATCAGAGAGCATCCGGTTATGCTGAATCGTGCTCCTACACTGCACAGACTTGGTATTCAGGCATTTGAACCGATTCTGGTAGAAGGTAAAGCAATTAAATTACATCCACTTGTATGTACCGCTTTCAATGCCGACTTCGATGGTGACCAGATGGCTGTCCATCTTCCGTTATCAGTAGAAGCACAGGCTGAATGTAGATTTTTACTTTTGTCCCCGAACAACCTGTTGAAACCGTCTGATGGTGGTCCGGTAGCCGTTCCTTCTCAGGATATGGTACTTGGTATCTATTATCTGACTCAGGAAAGACCGGGTGCTGTCGGAGAAGGTAAATTCTTCAAGAGCGTAGACGAAGCAATCCTTGCTTATGAAAATAAAGTTTGTACACTGCACAGTAGAATTACAGTCCGGGTACAGAAAGAAACACCGGATGGACAGATTGTAACAGGTAATGTGGAATCTACCTTGGGACGTTTCCTGTTCAATGAAATCCTTCCACAGGATTTAGGCTATGTAGACAGAAGCAATCCGGAAAACTTCTTAAAGCTGGAAGTAGATTTCCACGTTGGTAAGAAACAGCTGAAACAGATTCTTGAAAAAGTTATCAATATTCATGGGGCTGTAAAAACAGCAGAAGTACTTGATTTAATCAAGTCTACCGGTTACCACTATTCTACAAGAGCAGCGATGACTGTATCCATTTCCGATATGACTGTGCCGGCTAAGAAACAGGAAATGTTAGAGGAAGCACAGGCTACTGTTGATAAGATTTCACAGAACTTCAGACGTGGTCTTATTACGGAAGAGGAGAGATATCGTGCGGTAGTTGAAACCTGGAATGAAACCGATAAAGAGCTGACTGACGTACTTTTGGCAGGACTTGATAAGTATAACAATATCTTTATGATGGCTGACTCCGGTGCGCGTGGTTCCAACCAGCAGATTAAACAGTTAGCTGGTATGCGTGGTCTGATGGCTGATACAACCGGTAGAACAATCGAATTGCCGATTAAGTCTAACTTCCGAGAAGGACTTGATGTTTTGGAATACTTCATGTCTGCACATGGTGCACGTAAAGGTTTGTCCGATACTGCGCTGCGTACAGCAGACTCCGGTTACCTTACAAGACGTATGGTTGACGTTTCACAGGAACTTATCATTCGTGAGACAGACTGTTGCGAAGGAAAAGACATGATTCCGGGTATGAAGGTCAAGGCTTTCATGGATGGTAAGGAAACAATCGAAGGTCTGAAGGATAGAATTACAGGACGTTTTAGCTGTGAAGATATTTATGATAAAGACGGTAACAGGATTGTTAAGAGAAATCATATGATTACACCAAGCCGCGCAGCAAAGATTCTGAGCGTTGGTGTGAATGAAAAGGGAGAACCGATTGAAGAAGTTAAGATTCGTACCATCTTAACCTGCCGTTCCCATACCGGTATCTGTGCAAAATGCTATGGTGCAAACATGGCAACCGGTGAGGCTGTACAGGTTGGTGAAGCAGTTGGTATTATCGCAGCACAGTCTATCGGTGAACCTGGTACACAGCTTACCATGCGTACGTTCCATACCGGTGGTGTTGCCGGTGACGATATCACACAAGGTCTTCCTCGTGTTGAAGAATTATTTGAAGCTCGTAAGCCGAAGGGACTTGCCATTATTGCAGAGTTCGGTGGCGTAGCTACTATCAAGGATACGAAGAAGAAACGTGAAATTGTTATTACCAATAATGAAACCGGTGAGTCCAAGAATTATCTGATTCCATATGGCTCCAGAATCAAGATTCTGGATGGTGCTGTTCTGGAGGCTGGTGATGAACTGACAGAAGGTAGTGTAAATCCGCATGATTTACTGAAAATTAAAGGCATTCGTGCGGTTCAGGATTACATGATTCGTGAGGTTCAGAGAGTATACCGTCTGCAGGGTGTTGATATTTCCGATAAGCATATTGAGGTCATTGTGCGTCAGATGCTTAAGAAAATCCGAATTGAAAGCAGCGGTGATACCGAATTCTTACCGGGTACTTTAGTGGATGTTCTGGATTATGAAGATTTAAATGAAGAACTGATAAAAGAGGGTAAACAGCCGGCAGAGGGCAAACAGATTATGCTTGGTATCACCAAGGCGGCTCTGGCAACAAGCTCCTTCTTATCAGCGGCATCCTTCCAGGAAACAACCAAAGTCCTCACAGAAGCAGCTATTAAAGGTAAGGTTGATCCATTGATTGGTTTGAAAGAGAACGTTATCATTGGTAAACTGATTCCGGCAGGTACCGGCTTGAAACGCTATCGCAACACGAAGCTTAGTACGGATGAAAACTTACTGGCTCGTCTTTCCATGGAAGATGAATTGAATTTTGACGATGGCTCTGAAATGGAAGAGGATGAAGAGATTGAAGTATCTGATGGTTCCGAAGAAACCGACGAAGAGATTCCGGCAGCAGAGGAAAACATGGAAGAAGTAACGGAATAATAAGATAAATTCTAAAAAAATGTATTGACAATGCATTCGCGGGCAAGTATACTATTTTAGTGTGCACGCGGATGCATTTTTTTCGTGCGCATAAATGCCGGTTAAAAGGCATAACAGGACAAACAACACAGGAGGTGAAAAGAATGCCAACATTTAACCAGTTAGTTAGAAAAGGACGTCAGACATCTGTAAAGAAGTCAACTGCACCGGCTTTGTTGAAAGGATACAACTCCCTTCACAAAACAGCAATTGATACAGCTTCTCCACAGAAAAGAGGTGTTTGTACAGCTGTTAAAACAGCAACTCCTAAAAAGCCTAACTCAGCTCTTAGAAAGATCGCCAGAGTTCGTCTTTCCAACGGAATCGAAGTAACAAGCTACATTCCGGGCGAAGGTCACAACTTACAGGAACACAGCGTTGTTCTGATCAGAGGCGGTAGAGTTAAAGACTTACCAGGTACAAGATACCATATTATCAGAGGTACACTTGATACTGCGGGAGTCGCTAACAGAAAACAGGCTCGTTCCAAATACGGCGCTAAGAGACCTAAGGCTTCTAAATAGTACCAGTAATCTGTTTTGTAAGATAACTGGGAGGATAGGACCACAAACAGAACTAATTTAGTGTTGGGATTCTTATGCAGCTGATATTCATTATGAGTTGCGATACACGAGGAGTGTGTTAGGATAGAAAACCGCACGAACACATTGAATTAGAGGACACATGTGAGTACCGTTGATTTATTGACGCGGCGATGGAAAAATCGCTGCCAACTTTAATAAGGAGGGAAGAATCGTGCCACGTAAAGGACATATTGCAAAAAGAGATGTATTAGCAGATCCTTTATACAATAATAAGGTTGTTACAAAGCTTATCAACAACGTTATGTTAGATGGTAAGAAAGGTGTAGCTCAGAAAATTGTATACGGAGCATTTGCAAGAGTAGAAGAGAAATCCGGCAAGCCGGCTCTTGAAGTATTTGAAGAGGCTATGAACAATATCATGCCTGTTCTGGAAGTAAAAGCAAGACGTATCGGTGGTGCTACTTATCAGGTACCAATCGAAGTTCGCCCTGACAGACGTCAGGCATTAGGTCTTCGCTGGTTGACAATGTTTTCTCGTAAGAGAGGCGAAAAGACCATGGAAGAAAGACTTGCTAACGAAATTCTTGATGCAGCTAATAATACAGGCGCAGCTGTTAAGAGAAAAGAAGATATGCACAAAATGGCAGAAGCAAACAAGGCGTTTGCTCACTATCGTTTCTAGGACAAAAGCTTTTGTCCTTATAAATAATAACAGGAGGAAAAAACCTTGGCTGGAAGAGAATATCCACTTGAGAGAACCAGAAATATTGGTATTATGGCGCACATCGATGCTGGTAAAACAACATTGACAGAGCGTATCCTTTATTATACTGGTGTTAACTATAAGATTGGTGATACTCATGAAGGTACTGCAACCATGGACTGGATGGAGCAGGAACAGGAAAGAGGTATCACAATCACATCAGCAGCTACAACATGCCACTGGACTTTGGAAGAAAACTGCAAACCAAAGCCAGGTGCACTTGAGCATCGTATCAATATCATTGATACCCCAGGTCACGTTGACTTTACTGTAGAGGTTGAACGTTCCCTTCGTGTACTTGATGGTGCTGTCGGTGTATTCTGTGCTAAAGGTGGTGTTGAACCTCAGTCTGAGAATGTTTGGCGTCAGGCTGACACCTATAATGTACCTCGTATGGCATTCATCAATAAGATGGATATCTTAGGTGCAAACTTCTATGGTGCAGTTGACCAGATCAGAACAAGACTTGGTAAAAATGCTATTGTTCTTCAGTTGCCAATCGGCAAAGAAGACGATTTCAAAGGTATCATTGACTTATTTGAAATGAAAGCTTATATCTACAATGATGATAAGGGCGATGATATTTCCATTACAGATATTCCTGCTGATATGGTAGATCAGGCAAACGAATATCATGATGAACTGATTGAAAAAATATGTGAGTTAGACGATGATTTAACCATGATGTATCTGGAAGGTGAGGAGCCTAGCGTTGAGCAGTTAAAAGCAGCACTTCGTAAGGGTACCTGTGAATGTACAGCCATTCCTGTATGCTGCGGTTCCGCTTACAGAAACAAAGGTGTTCAGAAACTTCTGGATGCTATCTTAGAGTATATGCCGGCTCCTACCGATATTCCTGCTATTAAGGGTGTTGATATGGATGGTAATGAAATTGAAAGACATTCTTCTGATGAAGAGCCTTTCTCTGCACTGGCATTCAAGATTATGGCAGATCCATTCGTTGGTAAGCTGGCATTCTTCAGAGTATACTCCGGTACCTGCAATTCCGGTTCCTATGTATACAATGCAACAAAAGATAAAAAAGAACGTATCGGACGTATCCTTCAGATGCATGCAAATAAGAGAGCAGAACTTGATAAAGTTTACTCTGGTGATATTGCAGCAGCAGTTGGATTTAAGTTTACAACAACCGGTGATACCATCTGTGATGAACAGCATCCTGTTATTCTGGAATCCATGGAATTCCCTGAACCGGTTATCGAGCTTGCTATTGAGCCGAAGACCAAAGCAGGACAGGGCAAGATGGGCGAAGCTTTAGCAAAGCTTGCTGAAGAAGATCCTACCTTCCGTGCTCATACGGATCAGGAAACAGGCCAGACCATTATCGCAGGTATGGGTGAGCTTCACTTGGAAATCATTGTTGACCGTCTGCTTCGTGAATTCAAAGTAGAAGCTAACGTTGGTGCTCCGCAGGTTGCTTACAAAGAAACCTTTACCAAACCGGTTGATCAGGAATACAAATATGCAAAACAGTCCGGTGGTCGTGGACAGTACGGACACTGTAAAGTTAAATTTGAGCCAATGGATCCTAACGGTGAAGAAACATTCAAATTTGAATCTACAGTAGTCGGCGGTGCAATTCCGAAGGAATATATTCCGGCAGTCGGCGAAGGTATTGAAGAAGCTTCCAAAGCAGGTATTCTTGGTGGATTTCCGGTACTTGGTGTTCATGCCAATGTATATGATGGTTCCTACCATGAAGTCGACTCTTCTGAAATGGCATTCCACATTGCAGGTTCCATGTGTTTCAAGGAAGCTATGAAAAAAGCCGGTCCTGTATTACTTGAGCCTATCATGAAGGTTGAAGTTACAATGCCTGAGGAATATATGGGTGATGTTATCGGTGATATCAACTCCCGTCGTGGACGTATCGAAGGTATGGAAGATATCGGCGGAGGCAAGATGGTTAAAGGTTATGTACCGCTTGCTGAGATGTTCGGTTATTCTACAGACTTACGTTCTAAGACACAGGGACGTGGTAACTACTCTATGTTCTTTGAAAAATATGAGCAGGTACCGAAGAACGTACAAGAGAAAGTTCTTGCTGCAAAAGCAAAATAAAAAGTATTAGTTGCAAAAGCGAAATAATGCTTGAAAATATTGGGAATCTTTAATATAATTAGAGATAGCCGAGTAAAACTTTAATGTAAAATAGTAATTAATTTAAGGAGGACTTTAGAAATGGCTAAAGCTAAATTTGACAGAACCAAACCCCATTGTAATATCGGTACCATTGGTCACGTAGATCATGGTAAAACAACTTTAACAGCTGCAATCACAAAAGTATTGTCAGAAAGAGTTGCTGGTAACACAGCTACAGATTTCGAGAATATCGATAAAGCTCCGGAAGAAAGAGAAAGAGGTATTACAATCTCTACAGCTCACGTTGAGTATGAAACAGAGAAGAGACATTACGCACACGTTGACTGTCCTGGACATGCTGACTATGTAAAGAACATGATCACTGGTGCAGCTCAGATGGATGGTGCTATCCTCGTTGTTGCTGCTACTGACGGTGTTATGGCTCAGACAAAAGAGCACATCTTATTATCCCGTCAGGTAGGTGTACCTTATATCGTAGTATTCATGAACAAATGTGATATGGTAGACGATCCTGAGTTATTAGAGTTAGTCGAGATGGAAATTACAGAGCAGTTAGAGGAATATGGTTTTACAGATTGTCCTATCGTTAAAGGCTCCGCATTAAAAGCTCTTGAAGATCCTAACGGCGAATGGGGTGACAAGATTATGGAATTAATGGAAACAGTTGATTCTTATATTCCGGATCCTCAGCGTGATACAGATAAGCCTTTCTTAATGCCAGTTGAAGACGTATTCTCTATCACAGGTCGTGGTACCGTTGCTACCGGTAGAGTAGAGCGTGGTGTTCTTCATATGTCTGATGAAGTTGAAATCGTTGGTATTAAAGAAGAAACACAGAAATCTGTTGTAACAGGTATCGAAATGTTCCGTAAATTACTGGATGAAGCACAGGCTGGTGATAACATCGGTGTTCTTCTTCGTGGTATTCAGAGAACAGATATCGAAAGAGGACAGGTTCTTGCTAAACCGGGTACTGTAACATGCCATAAGAAATTTACAGCACAGGTTTACGTTTTGACAAAAGATGAAGGTGGACGTCATACTCCTTTCTTCAACAACTACAGACCTCAGTTCTACTTCAGAACAACTGACGTAACTGGTGTATGTAACTTACCGGAAGGAACAGAAATGTGTATGCCTGGTGATAACGTAGAGATGACAATCGAATTGATTCATCCTATCGCTATGGAGCAGGGTCTTACATTCGCTATCCGTGAAGGTGGTAGAACAGTAGGTTCAGGCCGTGTTG
>JAQXTA010000070.1 GCA_029219245.1 Lachnospiraceae bacterium
AAATCAGACCAATGGAAACCTTTCATCCAGAAACAGTCGAAATGGAAGGTACGAAGCGGAATACCGCGGTCTAACATACCGTCAATAAAGCTCATAACCGTTGCTTCATCATAGTTTGTGGTAAAGGAAGTGGACAACCATAATCCGAATGTCCAGGGAGCCGGAAGTGACGGCTTACCGGATAAATCGGTGTATCTTGTCAGAACTTCTTTCATAGTAGGACCATTGAAGAAGAAATAGTCCAGACTACCGCCTTCCACACTGAAAGCCGTTTTGGTAACATTTTCCGTTGCGAATTCAAAGGAAACACGTTCCGGATGATTTACTAAAACGCCATAGCCTTTGTTAGAGATAAAGAACGGAATGTTTTTATAAGACTGCTCGGTACTGGTACCGCCGTCTTCGTTATATATTTCTACCGATTGACCATTTTTTACAAAAGGAGTAAAACGCTCGCCGGTGCCGTATAAAAGCTCGCCAACACCGATACTTAACTGCTGGCGCATATAGGTATTCTGGAGGTCGCCATTCAAATCATAGCAGTCGCCTTTCCAGTCTGTTTTCATCATTGCCAGGTCGCGGCTGCCGCTCTGGGTAATTACCTTACCATCTCGCATATAGCGCATAGACCAGTCTTTTTTGCCAATTGCAAGGGACAAGGAACCGCTTGTAATCGTCAATGCTTCTTCGGAATCCTCGACCTGCAAGCTCTGCGGATGATCCAGATTTAGTTCAAAAGAGGGGCTTTTTGGAAGAACGCCCATATAGTGGTCGGCCTGTACGCGGATTACATCCGGCATCGGAGAACTGATGCGGATAGTCAGGTTTGCCCCGCCCAGTGTGTCGCCACGTTGCGTAATCTTGTGTGTCGGTGCACACAGAGTAACCATTTTGTCTTCAATTTTTGTGTAATAAACTTCCTGTGGTGAGAAACATGCTGTGCCTTCTTTGAGCAGCCAACATCCATTACTGAATTTCATACTTATCCTCCATTCTTTTTTACATTCTCATGAAATAACTGCATAGAAAGTCAAAAAATTACTATATTAAATTCCTTAATCCTATACTATTATAAAAAAAAGAGAAAAAAAGTATACCGCTTTTTTTGTAGCTGCAATACGGTAATTTATAGAGATAAACAGTAGAGGAAAGCGGAATGGAGGAAAACATGCAGCAGGAAAAATATGTTTACCGTAATTTGCCGATTCCGGGCGGCGGTTATGTGACCGGATTTATTTTTCATCGGAAAAAGGAAGGTGTTTTTTACATACGAACCGATATCGGAGGAACTTATCGCTTTGAGCCGGAGAGCAGATGCTGGATAAGCCTGATTGACCATGTGACAATGGAGGATCTTAGCGAAACCTTTCCGATTGCGTTAGCGTTGGATGACAGGCATCCGGAACGCTTATACATAGCCTGTGGAGTACATCGGGAGAAGGCAGGTGTCATCGCGGTATCCGATGATTATGGAATGCATTTTTCTTATTATAAAATTCCGGTTCTGATTCATGGAAATTTAAACGGAAGAGGAACCGGATACCGTCTACTTGTCGATAAAAGAGACAGCGACTGCCTTTTCTTTGCCAGTCAGCAGGAGGGCTTGTGGAGAAGTAAAGACAGGGGAGAACATTGGGAAAAAATAGAAGCTTTTCCGGAAGACTACCTTACTTTTGTCGGACAAAGTGAAGACGGTACGGCATTGTTTGTGGGGTGTGCAGGCGTTACCAGCAGACGAAGCGAAAAACTGCGCGGGCACAGCCTGTATGTATCCTATGATGACGGACAGACTTTTGAAGAATTATGGCAGCCGCAGGATGGCGAGATTGAAGGTGTCCGGTTCGCCGGACTGGTAGCACAGCGGTATGCACTGGATGAAAAATATCTCTATGTGACCTTTTCCATTATGGGTAAAAATGCCTATGTTCTGGAAAATGGTTATAGCTGCGACGGCGGCAGTGTCATCGGAGGAAAAGTGGTACGTTATCCGCTTATTGGCTACGCATCGAATGAGAGACAGGGAAATGGTCAGAGCACGCATTTCGGTCTGGGAGAAGAAATCACACCGGGCGGCGCAAAGAATAGCCCGGAACTGCTCGAGTATGGCTTCAGCGGTATTGACACCGCGGCAACCAGACCGGGACTTGTTATCTGTTCTACCATCAGCAAGGAAGACGGTGACTGCATTTTCCGTTCGATGGACTACGGAAAGACCTGGGAGCCTGTTTTGTATGATTTGGAAATCGGAAAGCTGGAGTTTCGTGCTTCCTATATGAAACCATGCTATAATGGCGGTCATTCCTTGATTCACTGGATGACGGATTTGAAAATTAATCCATTTGACGAGAATGAGGCATGGTTCAATACCGGAACCGGTGTGTTTCGTACCAGGAATCTGACCGATGAAAAAGAAGTGGTTTTCAGCGACTGGTGTGACGGATTGGAAGAAACGGTACATCTGAACCTATACAGTCCACCGAAAGGAGAAGTGAAGCTAATTGATATTCTGGGCGATCTGGGAGGCTTTGCTTTCCGGGATTTGGATACGCCCTGTGACAATTCTTTTGATGATGCAGAGGGAAATCGCTACATTACCTGTATCAACGCGGACTATTCCGATGAAAATCCGGATTTTGTGGCAGTAACACCGAGAGGAAACTGGAAAGGGAAAACGAAAGGAGGTCTGATTGTTTCGAGGAATCAGTGCCGGACGTTTGAAAGGCTTCCAATGCCCTTTGGCATAACAGAAAAATTAGATGAAGCACTCCATCGGATTGAACAGCCGAATGTAAACAGCGGCTGGGTAGCGGTTTCACCGGATTGCCGGAAAATCGTGTGGTCGGTAGCTGAGAATATTAATCTGCCTGTAGATATGGTTGTGGTAAGCCGGGATAGTGGTAAAAGCTTTGAGAAGGTACAGGTTTATGACCGGGCCGGGACAAGAAAAGAACAGGGTGGTTTCAAAGTTTTTGCGGATCGGATGGATAGCAGTCTGTTCTATGGCTTCGGAGAACATTCGGATTTCTACATCAGTCACGATGGCGGCAGGACATTTAGGCAAAGAGAACTGCCGGCAAAAGCAGCTTTTCCGGAAGTGGAATTTACGTTAATCGACTGTGCCAACAAAACGGAGGTGCGCGGCGAAACAGGAAAGCAGGGTATCTTTTATATGGCACTCAAAGAACATGGACTTTGGAAGTTACACTATGATGCGGAAAAAGATGACATATCCGTCAGTAAGTTGAGCAAGGAAGGGGATATTTTTTATCGGATGGGACTTGGTGTACTGCGCCCGAATGGAGATTATTACAAAGAAGATAAGGCAATTTATACAGCGGCGGTAATTGACGGTGTCTATGGTTTTTATCGTTCGGTGGATGATGGAAAAACTTTTGTGCGGTTGAATGCAGAAAACCAGATGTATGGGGAAATCAACAGCATGGAAGGGGATAGTCAGGTATATGGAAGATTCTATCTGGCTACCGGAAGCAGAGGGGTGTTGTATGGAACACCGTTAGCATAGCTTCTGAAAATCAAGTACCGCCGTTCACAAAGGATTTTGCAGTGGAAACGTTTTACCCATCTGCTATTGATTAGTATGAAAGTAATACGATAGTGCATAAGAAGGAGGAAAACAGATGCATTTAGAACAGGATGGAAAGAGGTTGTTGATTAAGGAAGGAATGGCACAGGTTTGGATTGAACCCTGGGGACCGAATTCCCTTCGCGTGCGTATGACAAAAGAAGCGCAGATGGATGGAAATGACTGGGCACTTTCGGAGAAAATGCCGGAAACGGATGTGCAGATTCGGATGGAGGAGCTGGATGTAACAGATCCCTGGTACAAGGGGGAAGAATATGCCAAATACCATCAGATGGGTATACAGGCAACCCTTGTAAATGGTAAAATTACGGCAAAGGTTTCCCATGAAGGATGGATTAGCTTTTATAATCAGAAGGGAGAGCTCCTGACAGAAGAATACTGGCGTAACCGAAACCGCATCAATCGTTATTGTGTACCGCTTCGTATTGATGCAAGAGAATTACAGCCGATACAGGGAAGTACCGATTATACGCTGACAGCACGCTTCGAAGCGTATGATGATGAAAAAATCTTCGGCATGGGACAGTATCAGGAAAAGAATATGAACAAGAAAGGTGCGATTCTGGAACTGGCACACCGGAACAGTCAGGCGAGTGTTCCTTTCATGGTGTCCAGCAGAGGCTATGGCTTTTTGTGGAATAATCCGGCAATCGGTACGGCAACGTTTGGCGCGAACAAAACAGAATGGCATGCAAAAAGTACGAAAAAACTGGATTATTTCATTACGGCAGGAGATACACCGGCAGAAATCGAAGAACAGTATTCTTATGCAACGGGCAGAACGCCAATGATGCCGGAGTATGGCATGGGCTATTGGCAGTGCAAACTGCGTTATCGTAATCAGGAGGAACTGCTGGCGGTAGCAAGAGAGCATAAGAGAAGGGGACTGCCCATGGATGCTATCGTAGTGGATTTCTTCCACTGGACCAGACAGGGAGATTTTAAATTTGAACCAAGAGACTGGCCGGACCCGGATGCGATGGTAAAAGAATTAAAAGAAATGGGTATTGAAACGGTTGTTTCTGTCTGGCCGACTATTGACGAACAAAGTGAGAATTTCGGCAAAATGGCAGAAAATGGATATCTGGTACGCAGTGACAGAGGAAATTCCAATCATATGACATGGATGGGAAATACGATATTTTATGATGCAACCCATCCGGGTGCGCAGAAATTCGTCTGGGAACGGTGCAAAGAGAATTACTATGCTAAAGGCATTCGCTGCTTCTGGTTAGATGAGGCGGAGCCGGAATACGGCCCGTATGATTTTGACAATTATCGTTATTATGAAGGAACGGCGTTACAGTGTAGCAATCGTTATCCGGTAGGGTATGCCAAAGGCTTTTATGAAGGATTAAAGGCGGAAGGGGAAACGGAGATTATGAGTCTGGTGCGCTGTGCCTGGGCAGGCAGCCAGAAATACGGTGTGTTGACCTGGTCGGGTGATATTTATTCCTCTTTCCGTTCCATGCGGGAGCAGCTTCAGGCCGGACTGAATATGGGAATGGCCGGAATTCCATGGTGGACCTCCGATATTGGCGGATTCTTAGGCGGTAACATTGAAGACGAACATTTTAGAGAACTTCTGGTGCGCTGGTTTGCATGGGGTGCTTTCTGTCCGGTCTTTCGTATGCATGGGGAGCGTTCTCCATGGTATGAGAGAGAACAGGAATATATTAATGGTGTCAGACAGCTTACCAGCGGACAGGATAACGAGGTATGGAGTTTTGGTGAGGAGAACTACCAGATACTAAAGAAATATCTTTTTATCCGGGAAAGACTTCGCCCGTACATCCGCGACTGTATGAAAGCAGCCAGTGAAAAAGGTGCACCGGTTATGCGCCCGTTGTTTTTCGACTTTCCGGAAGATAAAAAAGCATGGGATGTGGAAGATGCCTATATGTTTGGACCGGATTTATTAGTTGCTCCGGTTATGGCAGAGGGCTTGCGGGAAAGAGATATTTATCTTCCGGAAGGCTGTAAGTGGACAGATGCTTATACAAAGAAGGTATATGAAGGCGGACAAAAGATAACCGTTCCGGCTCCGTTAGACATCATTCCGGTTATGATAAGAGAAGGAAAACAGTACGAGATTTATGAATAACAGAGAGAAACTGACGAAGATATTTAACAGGTCAACGATCAAGCAGCAGCTATATTTCATGTATACGGTTGTCGTTATTGTGCCGATTACGCTGATTGGTATGTTTTTGTTGATAAACAACTATCGGATGATGGTAAATTATCACAGAGATTTGCTGGAATCGGATAATCTGCGGGTAAGAAATATTCTGTTTGAAATTACAACACAGATTTATAATATTTCAGAGAACATTTCTTTTGATGTGGACTTACAAAGAATCCTGACAGGAAATTTTGAAGACCGGGAAGCTTATCTGGAAGCAGTCAATGTTGTTCCGCTATTAGACAATTATGAAGAAAACTATACGGAAATCAGCGGGATTACTGTCTATACGGATAATCCATCCATAACAGACTACAAGCAGTTTGTACGGGTAAACGATGAAATTGCTGTACAGGGATGGTATCAGAAAGCCATTTCCCAGTCCGGTGTTTTCTGGGAAGGAATGTCATGGCAGGATGATTATGGAAATGAATATTTTAATCTGTGCCTGGTCAGAAAGATACCACTGATGAATTCACCTTATTATGCAGTGCTTGTTATTCAAATCAGTGACAATTACCTGCGTACCCGCGTGGACAGTACCGAATATATTACTATGGTATCGGTAGATAAGGGATTTGTTTTTTATAGTTCGGACAGAATGCAGTATGGAAAAGAACAACTGCTTCCTATTGATTATGAAGAACCTTATTATCAGTACATGGGACAGGCCAGACGGGAGGGAAACCGCTGCTTTGTGAATATTTCGACCTTACATACTTATCAGTCAGATTCAAAAATTTATATTTGTACGGTAAATGAACAGGGTTATAAAAGTATACAGAATATTTTGTATATTTGTCTGGCAATCATTCTGGTGGCAATTTTGATTCCGGGTATTATGATTTACATATTTACGACCTATTTTACGGAACGTGTAAATGTTCTTAGACAGGAGATGCATAAAGCAAGTAATCAGGATTATGAACTGATCTCTACCTTTCAGGGAAATGATGAATTGTCGGAAGCGTTTGCTGATCTGCAGGTTATGGTGCAGAATATCAAGGAACAGGAAGCGAGGGCATACGAAGCACAGATTAGTGAAAAAGAATTGATGATTCAGCAGCAGGATATGGAATTTAAGATGCTGGCAAGCCAGATTAATCCTCACTTTTTGTACAATACGCTGGAAACTATCCGTATGAAGGCTTTTACAGCAGGTGACAAAGAGGTGGCAACAGCCATCAAGCTTCTCGGAAAATCCATGCGTTACGTGTTGGAAAATACAGGTACCTCCTTTACGACTCTGGAAGAAGAACTGAATCATGTGGAAATTTATATGATGATACAGAAGCTCCGCTTTGGAGAAAGAATTCAATATGAAAAGGAAATCGAAGCAGGATTGAATTTACAGGAGTATCGTATTTTACCTTTGCTGCTGCAGCCGGTTGTGGAAAATGCCATTGTACATGGTCTGGAAGATATGGAACCGGGTGGAAAAATCAAACTTTTCGTTCATACGAAGTCGATGGAAGAAGAGAGCCTTCTGTTGATTGATGTGATTGACAATGGCTGCGGTATGACACAGGAGGTACTGGATAAGCTGCGTAAAGATATTGAAATAAAGGATATCAGCAGGAGCAAAAGTATCGGTTTGTACAATATCAATCAGAGAATTAAGCTTAATTACGGTGAGCAATACCGCATTCATGTTTATTCTGAATTACAGAATGGGACAACGGTCAGATTGATGTTCCCATTGGATAAGATGAAACAGGGATAAAAAAATGACTGTATTTTTCATCCATTCTTTAAGGTATTTTAATTATCTTAATTAAATTATAATAAATGCATCATAGGAAATAAGAAATTCCTATGGTGTATTTTTTTCTTTCATATTGATTAAGAAAGGATGAGAAGATATGAGTGAAAGTAAAACCTCAAGAGAGAAAGCAGCGGATAAACTGTATTATGTTATTCGAATTGCTGTTCTTGTTTCGGTTGTGTTCCTTTTCATTCCGGGACTGAATCCGGCAAGAATCAGTGGACTGATTAACAGAAACCTGTCACTGTTTACATCAGGACTCTCTTATTCCACATTAGTAGATGGTTTTGGGCGTGCCTTTAAGAAAGAATGGGTTGATCCGGCAACCATGAAAATTGTTTATGCTTCTGCACTCTGTATGTGTCTTGGAATTGCGGCGCAGGCAGCGGGCGGATGTATGTCGGTTGGTAATCGGAAATTTAAACGGCTTGGTAATCTGATTACTTTAATCGGAAGTGCAGTAGAAGTTATCTGTATGACCGGAATTTATATTGCCTATACACAGATTGCACAGACACCGAAGCCCAAAAAAGTAGAACCGATTTTCCCAAGTGGTTTCTGGCCTATCTTAATAGTAGGTATTGTGATTTTAGTATGTTCTATTGTTCAGTGCTTCCTACTGCCGAAGGCGGCAAAAGAAGAAAAATACGAAATAGAATCCAAATATAAGTTATTTTTGATGTTTATGCCATTCCTCGCACTGGTAGGAGTGTTCTCTTACCTTCCGTTGTGGGGATGGAGATATGCCTTCTTTGATTACAAAGTAGGTGATACCTTGAGTATGGATAAGTTTGTTGGCTTTAAGTGGTTTTTAGAACTGGTAAAGAATCCGGCGACGGTCAGAGATATCGTCCGGGTTTTGAAAAATACACTGGCAATGAGCGGTCTTGGTATATTAACAAGCTGGCTGCCTATGGCATTTGCCATTTTCTTATCCGAAATAAAAAATATCAAATTCAGAAGATTTGTACAGACCTTTACAACGGTTCCGAACTTCATAAGCTGGGTTCTTGTATATGCAATTGCATTCTGTATCTTTTCTACCGATGGCTTTATCAGTAGTATCATGGTTAACCTCGGTATCTGGAATGAAGGGGGCAATATGCTGATGAGCGGTTCCCATACATGGCTGAAGATGCTTGGCTGGGGCTTGTGGAAAGGAATCGGCTGGAGTGCCATTATTTACATAGCAGCTATTTCCGGTATTGACAGACAGCTTTATGAAGCAGCAACGGTAGACGGTGCAGGCAGATTCCAGAGAATGTGGCATATTACCGTACCGGGACTTATTCCAACCTTCTGCGTACTGCTTCTTATGTCGGTAGCCAATATTTTGAGTAATGGTATGGATCAGTACCTGGTATTTGAAAATGCAACAAACACAAATTCCATTATGGTATTGGATTTGTATGTATATAAACTGGGTATCGGAAAAGGTTCGATTTCCCTTACCACTGTTATCAGTATGCTGAAATCTGTTGTCAGTGTAGTATTGCTTTTCGCCGCTAACGGAGTTTCCAAGTTGATTCGTGGCGAGAGCATTGTTTAGGAGGTGGAAGCATGGCTAAGACAGCGCAGGAAAAAGCGGATTTAAAAGCGGAAAAGCTTTATAAGAAAACCCATAAAAGTAAAATGAAATTAAAACCGGGTGATATTGTATTTAACATTATCAATTATCTCATTTTTGGATTGTTTACCCTGGCATGTATATTCCCGTTTTACTATCTGTTTATCAATACCATCAGTGATAATGATCTGGTAGTTAAGGGAGTGATTAACTTCATCCCCCGGGGACTGAATTTGGATAATTATAAGGCTCTGTTAAATGTAAGTGATTTATCCAATGCCTTTATTGTATCAGTCAGCAGAACCATTCTTGGTACGGCACTTATGGTTTTGGCTTCCGGCTTTGTTGGTTATCTGGTAACGAAGCAGGAGATGTGGGGAAGAAAGTTCTGGTACCGGTTCTTAATTGTAACGATGTATTTTAATGCAGGCTTGATTCCCTGGTTTATGAATATGCAGATGTTAGGCTTGACCAATACCTTCTGGGCATATATCATTCCGGGTATTGTGGCACCTTACAATATTATTCTGGTAAAAACTTATATTGAATCTATTCCGGCAGAACTGGAAGAAAGTGCACAGATGGATGGTGCTACTTATATGACAGTATTTCGTAAGATTATCTGGCCGCTTAGCAAGCCGATTTTAGCTACCATTGCTATTTTCGGTGCGGTAGGACATTGGAATTCCTTTACAGATTCCCTGATGTTAATGCAGTCAGCACCACAGTTATATACGTTACAGCACCGGTTGTATATTTATCTGAATCAGGCATCTAATTTAAGTGCATTGATGGAGTCCGGAGGACAGGTCAGCGAAGCTGCTTTGAAATCGGCACTGAGTGGTAAAGTTATCAAATATACAATTTCTATGGTAACAGTTATTCCAATCCTTGTTGTATATCCGTTCATGCAGCGGTACTTCGAGGAAGGTATCATGTTAGGAGCTGTTAAAGGATAAAAGCAGAAAAACAAAAATACGGTGTTTATCCGCATAAGCGGTTTGATATAACACGATTATAAAAGGAGGAAGAAAAAAGTATGAAAGCAAAGAAAATTGTTGCATTGTTAATGGCAACTGCTATGGTTGCATCATTAACAGCCTGCGGCGGTGGAGATACTGCTGCAACAAACAACACTGCAGATACAGCAGCAGATGCTGATGATGCAGAAGAGGAAGCAGATGATGCAGAGGATGCAGCAGATGCAGAAGAATCCGATGAGGATTATGAGGAATTATTAGCTGATATCATTCCGGAAGAAACAGTAACTCTGGATGTATTCGATCAGTTAGCAAACTATTCTGGTGAACAGATCGGCTGGTTCGGTCAGATTATGTTGGAGAAGTTCAACGTTAAGTTAAACATCATTCCGGATCCGGATGGTGTATATGAAACACGTATGGAATCCGGCAACCTGGGTGATATCGTTATCTGGGGTAACGATGGTGATGAATACCTTCAGGCAGTTGAAAAAGGAATGCTTTATGACTGGAATGAAGATGATTTGCTTGCAGATTATGGTCCGTATATTCAGGAAAACATGGAAGCAGCACTGCAGAAAAACACAGATATTTCCGGAGGTACAACTTATGGATTTGGATTTGACGTAGCAGTTGATCCAAATGCACGTCAGGATATCATGTACACATGGGATCTTCGTTGGGATCTTTACAAAGAATTAGGTTATCCGGAAATTAAAACACTGGATGATATGGTAGATGTGCTGGCTCAGATGAAAGAAATCTGTCCGACCGATGACAATGGTAAGACAACATACGGTGTTTCTCTTTTCAATGACTGGGACGGCGATATGGTTATGTTTGTAAAATCAACAGCATCGGCTTATTACGGATACGATGAATTTGGTTTCGGTTTATATGATTCTGTAGAACAGAAATATTATCCTTGTCTGGAAAAAGATGGTCCATATTTGACCTGTCTGAAATTCTACAATACCTTATATCAGAAAGGTTTGTTGGATCCTGACTCTCAGACACAGAAATACGACGGTATGATAGAAGATTACCAGAATGGTACAGCCTTCTTAAATATCTTTAACTTCTTAGGTTCTGCAATGTATAACTCTGAAGCACATGCAGCAGAAGGCAAAGCAATGTATCCTTGCCCGCCGGCAGATGCACAGCCAATTGCTTATGGTCAGAATATCTATGGTGGTAACAGACCTTGGACAATCGGTGCTAAGACAGAATATCCGGAACTTTGTATGGCAATTATCAACTGGCTTTCAACTCCGGAAGGACGTATGACATTAGAATATGGTCCGAAGGATGTATGCTGGTACTATGATGAAAATGGTAAAACATGCTTTACTGATCTTGGTAAAACAGTAAAACTGGATAACACAGCAGAAATGGCTGACGGTTATTCAGGAACTTTTGAAGACGGTAACTTCAAGATGAATAACACCACATGGGGAATCGATGCTGAGAACCCGGATTCCAATGGTGATACTTACAACTATAAGAAATGGGAAAGCTTCAATGCAGAACCTGGTTCAGAAATCGAAGCAGACTGGAGAGAAGTAACAGGCTGCAACACACCGGATGAGCGTATGGGACAGACCAATTACAGACTGGCTCCTGGTACCACATATTCTGCAGGTGTTCGTTCCGACGAATTACAGGTTGTATGGAATCAGGTTGCTGAATGCATTAAGATGAATTCCTGGGCAGCTATCTACGCAGAATCTGATGCAGAATTCGATGAAATCGTAGACAAGATGATTTCCGAAGCAGAATCTTATGGTTATGCAGATTGCGTTGCATTCCAAGAGAATGAAGCTAAGATCAGAGCAGAAAAAGAGAACGAAGCTTTAGGAAAATAATGAAGTTTTGCAAGTGATATGGTATAATGATGAGGCTGTTCAAAGGAACAGCCTCATTCTAATCATAAGATAATCATTTGTTTGTAAGGAGGACACTATGAAGTTTTTTAGTGTGGATAGTCCGCTGTATCGTTTTTTAAACCGTTTATGGGATGTTATACAGCTTAACTTTTTCTGGCTGGTATGCAGCATTCCGATTATTACCATAGGAGCATCTACTGCGGCTGCTTTTCGTGTCTGCCTGAAAATGGTGGATGATGAAGAAGGTTATATCGGCAGGGAATTTTTGAAGGGTTTCAAAGAAAACTGGAAACAGGGAACGGTTGTCGGATTTCTCACACTGCTTTGTACTTATGTTGTTTATCTGGATGTCCAGATTTTTGAAGCGGTGGAAGGTAACCCGGTTATTTTTCTGATTATTGCAATGGTTTCCGGTTTCCTGTTCTTTCTGTGCCTGATTTATGCATTCCCGCTGCTTGCAAGATATCGGAACAGTCTGTTAGGAACACTGAAAAACTCCTTTACCATTTCCAGAAGATTCTTTTTAAGAACTTTGTTACTGGCATTTGTGATTATGGTGGAATTACTTGTATGGTTTTATAGTTCTACAACACTCTTTATTGGGTTCTTTATCGGACCCGCCTGTATCATGTTTACGATTGCGGGAGTAGCACTCCGTATCTTTCAGACACTTGAAAAGGAGCCCAATACAACCGTTATCAGAGAGGAAAGTGAAAACGATGATTTGTAAAGAATATCCGATTCGGGTAGAAGGTTCTACCGAAAAAGCAAAACTGACTACTTATCTGATTTCCCATTCTGAGGAAATCGGTATTAAGGAAAGACCGATGATTATTATTTGTCCGGGAGGCGGCTATTGCTTTGTTTCCGACAGAGAAGCAGAGATGTTTGCACTGCAATGGAATGCTTACGGTTATCATGCCGCAGTGCTCCGCTATTCTGTAGAGCCGGCGGTATATCCAACGGCACTTTTGGAACTTGCGACGGTTGTTAAAATGATGAAAGAAAATGCGAAGGAGTGGCATATCGCACCGGATAAAATTCTGGTAGAAGGTTCTTCCGCAGGCGGTCATCTGGCAGCCAGCTATGGTATGTTCTGGAAGAAACCGTTTTTAGCAGAAAAATTGGGCATAAATTCCGAAATGTTACGTCCGGCGGGTATGATTTTAAACTATCCGGTAATCAGTTCAGGACCTTTCGCGCATGAGGATTCTTTCCGAAAGCTGTTAGCAGAAAATTACGATGCCATGAAAGAAGAAATGTCATTGGAAAAACAGGTCGGTGCGGATACACCACCGGCATTTATCTGGCATACCAATGAAGATGAGCTTGTTCCGGCAGAAAATTCCCTTCTTCTGGCACTGGCTATGAGAAAGCATAAGATTCCCGTAGAACTTCATCTCTATGCCAAAGGTCCGCATGGAATCGGACTTGCCGATGAACGTACCATGTGCAACGATGGCTACGGTGTTGTGCCGGAATGTCAGAGCTGGATGAAGCTTGCCAATGCATGGATGAAACATGTCATTTTGGCAGACAGCTGATTGGCAGTCTGGATGAAAGTTAATCGTCTGACTGTCCGGGTTCCATTTGTTTACGGAACTCCGCAGGACTTTCGCCTACATATTTTTTAAATTTTTTATGGAAATAATCTACATTTTTATAGCCTACCTGCTCGGCAATCTCGTAGACCTTCAGTTTGTTTTCCAAAAGAAGCTGTTTGGAATGTTCAATTCTTCTATGGTCAACATAGGAGTTGAAACTCTCCCCGACGGTCTTGTTGAAAATTTTGCCAAGGTAGGCACTGTTATAGCCAAATAGAGGCGCAATGGTTTCCAGTTTGATGTTGCTCTTGAAATTATGATCGATATAGAAAAGAACATCATCTAAAATCGTATCTCTGGAAGGGTTTCCGGTGGCATTCATTATCATTTCAAACTGTTCGGAGAGAAAACGGATGATTTCATAGAGATAGTTCTGGCTGTTAATGAAATCAATAACCGTAGAATTAGCCGCAAACGGAATTTCTGCAGAAGCATAATTCCGGTTCATTCTTTCCCGAATCTGTAAATAAATATCCGTTAAGAATAACTTAATCGTATTGATATCATCAGAAACCTGTGACATGGTATCTTCCAATTCTGATAGGGTAGCAACTACCATTTTGCGGTTATAGGATTGAATGAAATCGATAAAACGATTTGTAAAAGAGGAAGCAAGCTCCTCATTCAGTACCAAAATTTTTTCCTGGGATGAGTCTCCGGCATTTTTGGAAAGCTCTGCAGGCAGTGCCTCGTATCCTAAGGCATGCTGCTCTTGTGCACAGAAAAAACGACGCCCCAAGAGAGTGGAAGCATCTTCGTAAGAAAGGTGGATATCCTGTAAAGAAGAAACCGGTCTTCCATAAGTAATAAACATGGAACCCATAGGACTTCCTTTTTGCAGCGGCTGATGTTCAAAATGTTCCAGAAAGTCGGCGAGTTTGTTCAATCCATGTGTACCTTTCAGAAGAACGATATCCTTATTGTCTGCTTCAATATGTTCAAAGATATTATTCTCCTTATTCGTAACTTTCAGGAGTTCTGCGAAAGTATAAGGAGCAGTAGCGGATCGTTTATTGAAATCCTCACAGATGACAATCTGATAAGAATCTGCAGTAAGACGCAGATTTTCAGCATCTTCTGCGGTAAGGGGAGCAGAAAGTGTATTGGTAACCAGTTCATATAAAATAACACTTTTTGCCCTGTTTTTCAAGGCAGTCAGATGCTCGGAGTGTTCTTTCTCCGATTGTATCAGAACACGGATTTCGCTGACAGCCTGATAGAGTTCATCCTCGTCAAGCGGTTTTGTCAGGTAGAAACGGACACCGCTTTTGATTGCCTCCTGAGCATATTTAAAATCGGAATAACCGCTTAAAATAATACATTTTCCATGAAAACCGGCTTCTCTTGCCAACCGGATTACTTCAGTACCATGTAATTTGGGCATTTTCACATCCAATAAAACAAGACTGGGATTTAAGGCAAGAATCTGTGTTAAAGCATCCTCTCCGTTCGAGGCCTCTCCACACAGTTTGAACCCTAAAGATTCCCAGTCTATGATACATTTCAATCCTTCTCTGATAGCAAATTCATCATCAGCAATAAAAAGTGTTTCCATCCTATCCCATCCCAATAAAAATTCAGATACCGCTTTGTGAATTAGCGGTATTTAATGATAATAGAATAGCATGAAACGAAAATTTTCGCAAGAAAGTTACGCTGCCCATATGTCACCCTGACTACAAGTTACTCGGTCTGTATTCTGATTACAACAGGAAAATCGCTTTCTACATTTTGCGTTGTAAAATGCAGACCGTCTTCATCTATGATATAGGTAATTCCTTCCGGAAAACCGAGCACTTCTACCTTGCGGATAATACCATGGAAATTAGGCTTGTTGGCATCCCTGCTTTTCGACAAAGAGTGTATGGTAACCTTACCATCTTCCGGATAGTTCAGGCAGGTGGCATAAATACAGCCATTTCCTGCAGTAAAGCGGAAATCTTCACTGGTATAAGAAGAGGCAGTTCCATCACTGAATTGACCCTCGGTTTCTTTGGTCGGACCTTCTGCCGGGTAACGCCATGGTTTGCTGTTGTAAATGGATTCTCCGTTGATGGTAAGCCAATCGCCGATATCCTTTAAAATAGCAGCATCTTTTTCTGCAAAAGAGCCGTCTGCCTTTGGACCGACATTCAGAAGAAGATTGCCGTTTTTGCTGACTACATCAATCAGATAACAGATAATTTCATAACTGCTCTTGTAGTCTAAAGAGGTAGTATAGCACCAGGAATTGCGGGCAATTGCTGTATCGGTCTGCCAATGGTATGGTCTGGCATCCGCAAATTTGCCACGTTCTATATCGACAATGCCGCTGCCAAAAGCCATGGCATCGTGTTTATAGCAGATAGCAGTATGGAAGCCCCATTCCAGACCGCGGTTATAGTAATAGGCAGCGATTTTTCGTAAATATGGTTTGTAGGCCTCGTGCTGAATCCACCAGTCAAAATAAAGAATTTTCGGTTGATAACGGTCAATAATTTCGCAGGTGCGGCACAGCCAGTCCTCCAGAAATTCTTTGTCCGGATAGGGCTTTGCAAACAAATCCTGCTGGTCGGGCTGCTGTCTTTCGGATGGCCAGTAAAAATCACCACAGTGCAGAGGTTCCCTAATATCACTTTCAAAATCTTTGCCATTTCCCATGAACCAGTGGTGCTCCGCACGGTGGGAGGAGGTGCAGAATACCAGCCCCATTTTCTCAAAGGCTGTTTTCAACTCTCCGAGAATATCCCGTTTTGGGCCCATATTTGCGGCATTGTATATGGAAAGGTCACTTTGATACATCTGGAAACCATCGTGGTGCTCCGCCACCGGAACCACATATTTCGCACCCGCATGGGCAAAGGTTTCTGCCCAGAAATCCGGATCGAATTTCTCGGCCGTAAACATGGGGATAAAATCCTTATAGCCAAAATCCTTGTGCAGACCGTATGTTTTCACATGATGTTCAAATTCCGGTGTTCCCTGAATATACATATTTCGGGAATACCATTCGTTGTTAAAAGCCGGAACACTGTATAATCCCCAGTGGATAAAAATACCGAACTTCGCTTTTTCATACCAGGAAGGCATGATAAAATCCGTTAAGGATGCCCAGTCATCGTGATAAGGACCTTTGGCAATCACATCATCTATCTGTTTTAAATAAGCGTGTTTATCTGTTATTTTCATAAAACCTCCATGCGATCCTTTTGCGCAGTATTATTTTTCCTGTAAGATAACGACATCTTTCGCAGAAAGCAGCAGAATGTCTCCGGCTTTATAAGCGGTGCCGGAAAGAATATCAATACCATCACAGTTCAAAGTAATATCATGACTTTCGGAATCATGATTTAAGAAAAAGAGGAAAGTTCCATTTTCGTTGGTACGTCTTGTTACTTCGACCAGATCCGGAGTGTTGATGATGGGACGGATACCTGCCTCTTTACAGATTTCTCCGATAAAGGTACGATAGAAATCTGCATTGGAGCGAGTTGCAACATAATAAGCGGTTCCTTTTCCGAACCGGTTGCGTGTCAGGGCAGGCATACCTGCATAAAAGTCCTTCTCATAGCTGCAAAGCGCTTCGGCTCCTTCGGTATGCAGCAAATCACAGATTAGGGTAGCCGGATAATTTTTCCCTTCATAAGTAAAACGGTTTTCGGTGTCTTCCGGAAGGGCATCCTCTTCCTCCACCCAGATACCCAGAATATCCCGCAGCTTACCGGGATAGCCACCTACTGTAACCAGATCATGATCGTCTACATAGCCGCTGAAGAACGTTGTTACGAAACGTCCGCCTTCTTTGACAAATGTCCGGATTTTCTCATCATAGCCCGGTTTTACCATATACAAAATTGGGGCAATCACCAGATCATAGTCTGATAAATCATCTTCTACACTGATGATATCTACCGGAATGTTGAGGTTATTAAATACTTTATAATAGTTGAAAATTTCGTCGCAGTAATGCAGGCGGATGCTTGGACCGGCGGAAAGGTCAGTTGCCCACCAGTTATCCCAATCAAAAACAATGGCGGCTTTGGAAGCAGTTCTTGCGCCTAAAGTAAGAGAACCGATTTTCTCAAGCTCTGCCCCCAGTGTGGCTACTTCTCCAAAAACTCTTGTATGTTCGTGACCGACATGGTCAATTACCGCACCATGATACTTTTCACAGGCACCGATGCTTCGTTTCATCTGGAAGAACATGACGGTATCTGCACCATGTGCCACAGCCTGATAGCTCCAAAGACGCATGACACCCGGACGTTTTAGGGCATTGTAAGGAAGCCAGTTGGTGACACTTGGTGTCTGTTCCATCAAGGCAAAAGGTTTTCCTTGTTTGAGACCGCGCATTAAATCATGTTTAAGAGCAATATCTTCCAAAGGAGCATCGTTGGAAGGGTAGTTATCCCAGGAAACGAAGTCCATATATTTTGCCCACATCTGATAATCCAGAGGCTGATAGGTACCCATCAGATTTGTTGTAATCGGAATATCCGGTGTAATGGCATGAATTGTATCGTATTCCAGACGGAAGCAGTTTAATATGCTCTCGGAATTAAAACGTTTGTAATCCAGTGAGATTCCCTGAAAGGTAGTCCGGTTGTATTCAAAATGCTCGGACAACATATTCGGTGCCACAATATCATCAAAGTCGTAAAAGGTGTGTCCCCAGAAAGCGGTATCCCATGCCTGGTTTACGGCATCGATGGTCTTATATTTTTCTTTCAGCCATTCCCGGAATTTGCGTTCACAGTTTTCACAATAACATTCACCGCCGAATTCGTTGGAAATGTGCCATGCCACGATGTTATCATATTTTTTGTAGCGTTCTGCCAGTCTGGCAGCCAGCTCTCTGGCAAACTTCCGGTAGGTCGGACTGTTTGGACAGGAATTGTGACGGCTTCCGAATTTCCGTTTCATGCCATTGAATTCGGTTCTTAAGATATCAGGATATTTTCTTGCCATCCATGCCGGATGAGCACCGGTAGCGGTTGCAAGGCATACTTGCATACCATTTGCTGTTACCATTTCCATAATCTTATCAAGCTTTTCAAAATGATAGACATCATCATCGGACTGTAGAGAAGCCCAACTGAATACATTCAGGGTTACGACATCAATATGTGCCAGTTTCAATAAGCGCATATCTTCCGCCCAGGTTTCTTCCGGCCATTGCTCCGGGTTGTAATCCCCACCGTATAAGATTTTTGTTACCTTTTTACTTTCAATCATATTTCCTCCATTCTGAAGCATTTTTGTTCCAAATGCCGCACTTTATTCTTTATTTTTTTACTGCTTTATTGTTTTGCTGCTCCGCCAGTACGGCATCTTCCCGTATCTGGGACTGTTTTTTTACATTTTCCATATCTTGTGAAAGAACCTGTTCATATCCAAGGCTTTTGGCAGATGACTGCATTTTAGCCTGCAGCCCATAAAAGGTTTCTTCATCCTTGGCAAAGACCATTTTCCACGAATAGTCTACAATGACGCTGCGGCATTGGTTACGCAGTGTTGCAATTTCAGAAGTCTCGGCAGGCGCCTGATAGGTAATGCCGGGACAAATGATAAGCTGGTCATTTGCCTGCAAATATTCCAGTGCTGTTTCGGCATGCATGGCTTCTTCCCAGATAACATCCAGTGTCGTATTTTCCGATTCCCGATAAGAATCCCAGAGAGTGTAGTAGTAAGGATATCCGTTCGGAGCATCATCAATCAGGGCAACTCCATTGAAATTCAAAGCCGAGAAGCCGTCATGCCAAGTGCCGCCGCCCCATTCTTCCGGCACCTCGGTATTCGTATTGGATAGTGCCTTGATGCCGAATGCGGTAAGAGCAGGACCGTCGTCAGTCATTTCCCAGGTCAAACCTTCCGGACCTGCGGTGCCTGATACCGGTTGGGCACTGTTGGCATAAATTCCTTCCGGGGAATAGAGCCAGTCAATAAAATCAGCAAGACGCTCCGGGTCTTTGGCTCCGGTACCAATGGCAACAATGGTAGTAGTGCTTCCCATTGGACGGCAGCCGCTTGATAAAATCTGCAGGTCTTCAATGGGGACAATCATAAACCCTTTGCCTTCCTCACGTCTTGCAGTTGTATTATAGGCGGATTTTCCAAGCCAGGGCCAGTAGGAAAAAAGCACATCGCCTTCGGCACATTTGTTATATACATCTTTATACTTCTGATTCGGGGAATCCGGATCAATCAGTCCCATTTGGTTTGCATCGAAATACAATTTCAAAATTCTCTGGTAGATGGAATCACTGTCCAGAATACTCTGGTAGTCAGAACCATCCGCTTTATATAAGACAAATCCATATTCCTCATAACCATAGAAACAGGCAGGCTGCTTGGCAGCATTCATCATATTGCCGTCCCAGTCTTTAAAAAAACTGAAACTGTAGGTAGGATTACCGGATTCGCTGACGGGATAAGCATCCTGCATTTGTTTTAGAACCGGAAGCAAATCTTCCAAGGTTTCCATTTTGGGAGAACCGATAGCCGTATAGATGTCATACCGCAGATATGGTCCGTAGGTCGGTTCGGAATTTTCACTCGGTTCGGTACAGCTTTTTAAGGAAACTTCGGTTGGAATGGCATAAATTGCAGTATCGGATATTGGATCATTTAAATTGCGGATGGCAGTTTCGTACTGCATAATATCCTTATCCTTAAGAAACTCACTCATATCCATCACAAGACCGGCTGTTACCAGATCCTGCAGGTTGTTATTATTGCCACTGCAGATAATCAGATCACCAAGATTCCCGGCAGCAGCTCTGGTCTGATACATAGTATCTCCGCCGCCTGCAACATTGGGCGCAATAATATTTAACTCCATATTAAATTTCTCTTTTACAATATGGGCAAACCACCCGGGCTGGATTCCCTGATAGTTAGCGAGGGAATCGAATACATCCACTGTCAGGGGCTCCTCATAGACGGGTTTCTTCTGGGAGACCAAAGGATTGCCGGCACAGCCCGACAAAGTACCGGGCAGCAGAGTGGCAATCAGTCCCAAAGCGATAATTTTCTCGGTTTTAAATGGTCCTTTTTTTCTTTTCTGATTCACGAAAGCTCCCCTTTATTTTGACATTTATCCCAAGGAAGGATACAATTTCTCATACTAATCAGAGTATAACATTCGATTAGCAGAATGAATACCGAACAAATTTATGATTTTCTACCTCATTTTTTAGCAATAATGCCGGAAAACAGCCGGGGATGTTTGCGGGCAATCATTCATGCCGAAATGTAACAAGCGGTCAAAAATTTGATATAAATTCTTCTAATCTTTTCAGGAAAATGGTACGATATAGTATACAGAACGAACAGAATCGGATGATTCTGCCAGAAATAGGATAACAAGAAGGAAATTCCAAGGAGGGACCCATATGAGTGTAAACGGAGTTACAGGTACAAACGGAACTTATGAGGCTTATCAGACAAGCCAGGCAGCTTCTGCCAAAACAGAAGAGAAAAAGACAACAGAAACGTCTGCGGCAGAGGAAAGCGGCGTTGTGTATGAACCTTCTAATGAGAAGGCAACGGATTCTGTGAAAAAAACATATACACAGAATACTGAGCTGGTTGCAAAATTAAAAGCAGATCAGGAAAGCAGAATGCAGCAGTTACAGAATATCGTAGAGCAGCTGTTGACCAAACAGGGCAAAACATTTAATAATGCCAATGACATCTGGAAAACGCTGGCAAGCGGTGATTTTGAAGTGGATGCAGCTACCAAAGCACAGGCGCAGGCTGACATAGCAGAAGATGGTTACTGGGGCGTAGAGCAGACATCGGATCGTATCATTGATTTTGCGAATGCTTTAACAGGTGGTGATCCGGATAAAATCGAAGAAATGCGGGAAGCTTTCAAAAAAGGATATGAACAGGCCGAAAAAACATGGGGCGGCGAGTTGCCGGAGATTTCAAAGAAGACCTATGATGCGGTTATGGAGAAATTCGATAAGCTTGCTGAAGAAGCAGGAATCGTATAAGAAGATAAAACATCGGGAGCAGCGGTATAATATGCTCCCGATGTTTTTTCATCCGGTTGGGATTAATTTTCTTCCAACGCAGAAAAGAGGACATTCCGCATCCGTCTTGTATAGGCGGTAGTGCCGGAATCGGTTTTCTGGTGCATGATTAAGAAAGTCAGATTATGGGCGGGATCATTCATCATATAGGTGCCAAGCCAGCCATCCCAGCCGTATTCGCCCTTACTGCTGACAGAAACGGCAGCTCCCGGGTCTTTCATGATACGAAGCAGATTGGCGTAGGTATAACCCGGCAAGCTTTCCCAGGTGTCCACATGTTCCTGCTGAGCTGAAGTTAAATGTGCAGTCGTCATAAACTCTACTGTTTGGGGAGCAAGCAAAGTTACCCCGTCATAGGTTCCGTTATGCAGTAACATCTGTGTAAAACGTGCATAATCATCGATGGTAGAAACAAGCCCGGCACCGCCGGATTCAAAGGCAGGAGGCAGTTCCATACGATTTTGGATACCAAGATGGGAAATGTGGTATTCTTCCAATCCATTTTCTGTTTCCTGATATACTTTGGCAAGGCGGTTCTGTTTTTCTGCCGGTACATAGAAACCGGTGTCTTTCATGCCAAGCGGTTTGAAAATCCGTTCTGACAAAAATTCTCCAAAACCCATACCGGAAACGACTTCTACTATAGCACCCAGAACATCGGCAGACATACCGTACTGCCATCTTTCGCCTGGGAAAAAGGCAAGTGGAATCTGTCCCAAGCGGTTCATAATTTCCAGAGTGGATAATGGGTGTTCGGATAGCAGCCTGCTTTTTACTTCCTCTAAAAGAGCTTCTGTCCTTACTTCGGCAGGATTTCCTTCACCGATATAGACAAGACCGGAAGTCATATTCAATAAATTCTGAATTGTTACAGAGTGTGTTACGGCAACCGGCACTCCGTTGACGATAACGTGCTGCTTCTCAAAACCCGGTATAAATTTGGAAACCGGGTCCAATAAGTCGATTTTTCCTTCTTCCAATAGCATCATGACAGCAGTGGAAGTAATCGGTTTGGTCATGGAATACATACGGCAGATGGTATCTCTTGTCATAGGAAGACTGCCTGCAATATCCCGTAGTCCGGCTTCGTAATAACATTGTTCTCTACCATTTTGCAAAACCATGCAGCTTACACCGGAGATAAAACCGGTGGCAACCATTTCCTGTAATAATTCCTGCAAACGTTCTAGTTTTTTCTGATTCATAGTAACCCTCCATAATTAGTACCTCATACATGCTCATTATACATTGACAAAATATGCAGGATTGTATAAAATTAAGTACAATCTTATGAATACAATGTACAAACAAAATGCAATGATGATACAGGGTAGAAACATAATACATAAAGGAACTGGGATAGAATGGAACAGATTGTACGAAAAGCGTATGCGAAAATCAATTTGGGGCTGGATGTGCTTCGGCGCAGGGAAGACGGCTATCATGAAGTAAAGATGATTATGCAGACCGTCGGTATCTTTGATACTTTGACTTTTGTGAAAAAGGAAGCCCCCGGCATTTTTTTAAGAGTAGACAACAAAGAATTATCTGGCGGAAAAGAAAATCTGATTTACCGGGCAGCGGAGCTTTTGATGAAGAAGGCAGGAGTGGAACAGGGAGTAGAAATTACACTGGAGAAAAGGATTCCGATTGCAGCCGGTATGGCAGGGGGCAGTACGGATGCGGCAGCCGCTCTTCATGGAATCAATGAATTATTTGCGTTAGGATATTCTCTGGAAGAATTGCAGGCACTGGGAGTAACCTTAGGTGCAGACATTCCTTATTGCCTTGCAGGTGGTACGGCTCTTTCCGAGGGGATCGGAGAAATTCTGACAAAGCTTCCGTCGCCTCCGCAGTGCACTTTAGTGGTAGCGAAGCCGGACATTAACGTTTCCACAAAGTTTGTCTATGAAAATCTGCATGCGAATACTTTAATGTACCATCCGGATATTGATGGTATGACGGCAGCTATCCGGGAGGGAAGTTTACAGGGGATTACGGATAGGCTCGGCAATGTATTGGAAACGGTTACCATTCGGGAATATCCGATTATTGAGCAGATTAAGGACCTGATGAAACAGGCGGGTGCCGAGAATGCTTTGATGAGTGGCAGCGGGCCTACGGTATTTGGTATTTTCACAAAAGAAGAGGCAGCGAAAAGGGCAGCGGCCCTGATTCGTGAAAAACAGTTGGCCGGACAGGTTTTTGTAACCTGTTTTGTATAAAAAGGAGGAAGGCGTATGAGCAGTCAGTTTCAGGTAAATATGGATGAATTTCTTCCTTTGAGAGATGTTGTTTTTAATACGCTTCGCAAAGCGATACTGACCGGAGAACTAAAGCCTGGTGAACGTCTGATGGAAATCCATCTTGCAAACCAGCTTGGTGTCAGCAGAACACCGATTCGTGAGGCAATCCGTAAGCTGGAATTGGAAGGATTAGTCATCATGATTCCAAGACGGGGAGCCGAGGTTGCCCAGATTACAGAGAAAAGCTTGAAAGACGTTCTGGAGGTCAGAAGGGCTTTGGATGCTCTGTGTGCAGAACTTGCCTGCGACCGGATTACCGAGGAAGAGAAGCAGGAACTGAAAAAAGCATGTGATGAATTTGAACAGGCAACGATTACCGGAGATGCGACAACTATTGCGGCAGCAGATGTGGCACTGCATGACATTATTGTGGCAGCTACCGGCAACAAACGGTTGATTCAGTTGATTAATAATCTTTCCGAGCAGATGTATCGCTATCGTTTTGAATACATCAAAGATGAAAACCAGCATAAAAATCTGGTGGAAGAACATAGAATGATTTATGAAAGCATTATCCGGCAGGATAAAGAACAGGCAGCCCAAGCAGCGAAACTGCATATTGATAATCAGGAAAAATCGATTATCCGGCAGATTCACATGGAGAGAGAGCATAGCAGATAACAGAAGAATGTAAATACATAGAAAAAGAATAAAAGCATGGACGGCGGGAACACTCCTTATAGGTGAGAAACCGGAAGAAGGTATAGAAACATATAAGGAGTAAAAAATGAAACAGAGAATAAGATTTTTATTTGCAGGTACCCTCGCCTGTGTCTGGTGGTTTTTATTTTATCCGGAATTATGCTTTCCGGAGGATACCTATGAAGTGATATATCAGGGAGAAACCTATGGAGGTATGTATCGGGGAGAAACCTGTGATATGGAGCGGTGGCAGGAGATAGAAGAGCTCTTGCAGGCAGATGAAGAACAGATTATAGTAAAAAGCAGACTATGGGAAGTATGGAAACAGCTTCAGAATTAAGATAAGTAAGAAGGAATAACATCATGCAGGATGAATTACTTTGCAACGCACCAATCGGTGTCTTTGATTCCGGTGTGGGAGGATTGACGGTTGCACGAGAAATTATGCGCCAGTTACCAAACGAAAGAATTGTATATTTCGGGGATACGGCAAGGGTTCCTTATGGAAGCAAGTCCCGTGAGACCGTTACCAGATTTTCCAGACAGATTGTACGTTTTCTGCAGACGCAGAATGTGAAGGCAATCGTAGTTGCCTGCAATACGGCAAGTGCATATGCACTGGATGATTTGGAGAAAGAAGTAGATATTCCGATTATCGGTGTGGTCAAGCCGGGGGCAAAGGCAGCGCTGGAAGCTACTCGCAATGGTAGAATCGGTGTTATTGCAACAGAGGCGACAATTGGCAGCGGTATCTATAAAAGATACATAGAAAAATGTGACAGTAATGTTAATGTGATCGGTAAAGCCTGTCCCCTTTTTGTACCTCTGGCAGAGGAAGGGTTATGGGAAGATCCGGTAACCGATGAAATTGCAAGAAGATATTTGACGGAATTGATTGATATTGACATTGATACCCTGATTCTTGGATGTACCCATTATCCGTTGTTGCGTTCAACGGTAGCCAAAATCATGGGAGATAAGGTTACGTTGGTAAATCCGGCTTATGAAACAGCAAGGGAATTAAAGGAATTACTGGAAAAAGAAGGTCTGGAAAGTCAGAAAAGACCGGAGCTTGGAACCGAGCTGTACCGCTTTTTTGTCAGTGATGCGGCAGACAAGTTTCAGAAGTTTGCCAACTCCATTATTCCGTATGGAATACTTTCTGCGAAAGTAATTCATATTGATGAATACTGACAGATGGCTGTCAGGCGAATACGAATGTAACATGGATGAAGGAACAGCGAAAATGGATAAAGATGTACTGATATCTCTGCGCGGCCTGCAGTTTGGACAAAGTGAAGGCGAGGCAGAGCAGATAGAAACCATTACGGTGGGCACTTATTACGAGAGAAACGGTAAGTATTATGTGCTCTATGAGGAAGTGACAGAAGGCTTTGATGAGCATACCAAGAACCGGATGAAATTCGGAGAACATTTCCTGGAACTTACCAGAACCGGTCTGATTAATGTCCACATGGTATTTGAAGAAAACAGGAAAAACATGACAAGCTATCATACACCCTATGGAAATATTCTGATTGGAATTGATACGAAACAAATCCGAATAGAAAAAGAAGAGGATAGAATTGGTGTCACGGTGGATTATGCGTTGGAAGTGAATTACGAGATGATGGCAGATTGCCAGATTATGATGGAGATACGTTCCAAAGAAAAAAGAGAAGCATTTCTTTTATAATAAAGCTTCTCTTTTAGTTTGCGCGCCTGGCGGCGCACGTTTCCATTATTTAACAGGTATTGCACCGGCTTTTTCCTGTGCTTTTTCAAGAGCACGTTTGAAGAAGCCTTTTTTCTTCTGCTCTACCGGAGCCTGCTTTCCATGCAGTCCCTTTACATCGGTAATATAGATGCCGCTGACAACGGCTTTTACTTCTTTCTTGACCGGAATGGAATCAAATATTTTCTCATCCGAAATCAGTGTCATAATCTGCGGACCAACTTTGGCCTTGACAACCGGCAGCTTGGAGCCTCTTAACAATTTCGGTGTCTGGTCAATAACCGCCTGCGGCAGACCGGATTCTTTAAGCTTCATTCTTTTTTTATCAATAATCAGCATGGAAACAGTCTGCTTCATGGCATCGATCTGTGACTGCTGTGACTCCTGCTTCTTCTGCATTTTCTTTCCGAAAAAATACAAAGCAATTACGGCAATAATAAGAACTGCCAAAATGCACAATAATACAATGGATAACGTGCTCATATAGGTACCTCCCGAGTTTTCTTGCTTTTTGCACAGAATATTTTAACATTGATTCCGGTATTAAGCAAGGAAAACCTTTTTTCTGGATTGTTTCTGGATTGTTTTGAAAAAATGAATGTATTCTTTTTACAATTTTTTGGGTATTTTTCAAAAGAACATATTGATAATATTAGAACATAGTGAAGAGTCTTATATCAAATTCAAACAAATATCAGGAGGAATTAAACGTGAAGATACAAAATCCAATCATCAGAGGCTTTTATCCAGATCCAAGTATATGTGAGGCAAATGGTAAATATTATGTTGTTTGCAGTACATTTCAGTTCTTTCCCGGTGTGCCCATTTTTGAGAGCGAGGATTTGATCAACTGGAAACAGGTGGGAAACTGTCTTACCAGATTAAGTCAGGTAGAACTTCATCAAATTCCAAGTTCGGGAGGGGTATTTGCTCCGACGCTCAGATATTATGACGGAACCTTTTATATGGTTACGAACAATAATACATTTGGTAAAAATTTTTATATATCAACTAAGGATATTACAGGAGAATGGTCGGAACCTATATTTGTTGATCAGGAAGGAATTGATCCCTCTCTTCTGTTTGACAATGGGAAAGTGTATTTTACAAGCAATGGCACTTATGAAGGCAAGGGATGCATTATGCAATGTGAAATAGATATAAACACTGGTGAAAAACTAACAGAAACAGTTCCCATTTGGATTGGAAATGGTGGCAGGTATTTAGAGTCACCACATCTGTATCATATCGGAAAGTATTATTATCTCTTTGCGGCAGAAGGTGGGACAGAATACGGACATATGATTACCTACGCAAGAGCAGAGAAACCATTTGGCCCGTTTGAGTCCTATGCAGGGAATCCTTTGTTAACCAATAGAAATGTTGGTGGCAATGAAAATCTCATTCAGGGTATAGGACATGGAGATTTGATTCAGTATAAGGATGGAAATTATTATATCATTTGCCTCGGATTCAGGCAGAATGGTATATGGTCTCCATTCCATCATCTTGGAAGAGAAGTTTTTTTGGCACCTGTATTCATCGATGACAATGGATGGATATTTGCAAAAGAAAATGGACAAGTAAACGAGTGGGTGGATACAAGTATCGAAACATCGTTACCGTCATCAGACCGGTATAATATTAGTTTTGAAAATACCGATTTAAGTGACTTCAGATGGATGTATATAAGAGATTATAAGGCAGATAATTATCGTTTTGAGAATCATAAGCTTATTCTCAAAGGCACAGAAATCGATTTGAATAAAGCTGACACACCAACGTTTGTAGGAATCAGGCAATCGGAATTCTATACCGATTTGTCTGTGGTGGTAAATTCGCAGGCTAAAGAAGCCGGTGTTACATTTTATATGGATGAACAGCAGCATTATGATTTGTTCGTATACAATGATGCACCGAAAGAAAAATGTGAGGTTAGGCTTCGCATTCGTGTAGGGGATGCAGAGTCGATAAATGGAAGAATCGTTTTAGAGGATACTGATTATGAAGGTGGAATTAAGCTTCACATTGTATCGACAAATGAAGAATATTCTTTTTATGTGGTTACAGCAAGTGGTGAAATCCATTTGGGAAGTGCAAAATGTAAGTATCTATCTTCTGAGGTCGCGGGAGGATTTACAGGTGTACTCATGGGACTCTACGCAGTAGATAATAATGGGCAGCAGGCTGTGTTCAGTGAACTTGCTTGGGTCCAGAAAAATGCAAATTAAATTAAAAAAGCTTAGAATGAAATATTAGTTGAGGTTTAGATAAAAAAGTAATAGTAGGAGGGAAAATTATGGTAGCACAATTACCACCAAGAGGATGGAACAGTTGGGATTGTTATGGCGCGGCTGTAAAGGAAGCACAGGTTCGGGCAAATGCGGAATATATAGCTATGAATATGAAAGAATATGGATATGAATATGTTGTTGTAGATATTCAATGGTATCAGCCTACAGCAGGATCTCATGAATATGAACCTTTTTCCGATTTATGCATGGATGAATATGGAAGATTGATACCGGCTGTAAACAGATTTCCGTCGGCGGCTGATGGAAAAGGATTTAAGCCTTTGGCTGATTACATTCATAGTCTTGGTCTTAAATTTGGTATCCATATTATGCGTGGTATGCCTAGAATGGCAGCACATAAGAAACTCCCGGTCATGGGAACCGACCAACATGCAGGGATGGTTGCCGATCCCGGTTCTATATGTGCATGGAATCCGGATATGTATGGGCTCAAGTGTGAAACCAATGAAGCCGGTGCACGTGCTTATTATGAAAGTATTTTTGCTTTATATGCAGAGTGGGGAGTTGACTTTATCAAACTTGATGATATTGCCAGAGAATATCCTCGCTGCAAGCGGGAAATTGAAATTATTTCTGAATCACTGCGTAATTGTGGAAGAGATATGGTTCTAAGCCTTTCTCCCGGACCAGCGATACTTGAAACGTCAGAACATTTAAAACAATATGCCAATATGTGGCGTATTACGGATGATTTCTGGGACCAATGGGATGCACTTCTTAATATGTTTGAAAAAGCCAGAGTGTGGTGTACGCATGCAGGTCCTGGTCATTGGCCGGATGCGGATATGCTTCCGGTAGGGGCCCTTCGCAGATGCTCAGAACCAAATGGATGGACTGCATTTAATGAGGCTGAGCAGAGAACTATGATGAGTCTTTGGTGCATGATGAGAGCTCCGCTTATAGTGGGAGCGGATCTTCCGGAAAATGATGACTTTACACTGCGATTGCTAACGAACAAAGAAGTTCTTGCTATTGAGGAAAAATCCCACTGCGGCCATGAACTATATCATACGGATGAAGAAATAGCTTGGATAGCGCCGATGAAGAAAGGAAATGGCTGTTACATAGCTTTGTTTAATGTAAGTGATGAGAGCAGAGAGATGACAATAGACTTAGCTAATTACGAACTGGAAAAAGCTGAGAAGGCAACCGAACTTTGGAGTGGAAAAACAGTAAAAATCGATAGTAGGATTACTACTGTTGCTGAGGCACATGATGCGGTGATTTATAAGATTATGTTTTAATTGGATAATATGAACTTTTGGCTGAACTTTTGGAAAGAAACACTTTCAAGAGTATAAAATTTGTGATATATTCTAGTATAGTGTATTGAGAATATAAAAGAGATAATTGCCATATAAGCAGGTTATCCGTCAAAAAAATAGAAAGGCTAAAGGGAAATGATGAAAAAGAAGATAGCAATCTTAGCAGTTACGGCCATGCTGGCAGGTATGCTGACCGGCTGTAGTAAAAATGCAACCTATTTAAGTGAAATCACAGCAAAAGATTATGTTACACTGGGAGAATATAAAGGAATTGAGGTAACCGTAGAAGAACCGGCCGTTGCCGATGAATATGTGGATGCCTATATCGATTATGTATTGTCCCAGAATGCCGTATCAACGGATATTACTGACCGACCGGTAGAAGAAGGAGATGTTGTGAATATTGATTATGCCGGATATAAGGATGGTGTCGCATTCGACGGCGGTACGGCGCAGGGGCAAACTCTGGAAATCGGTTCCGGACGGTTTATTCCGGGTTTTGAAGATGGTCTGATTGGTGCGAATATCGGTGACGAAGTATCACTGGAACTGACCTTCCCGGAGAATTACACAAACGAAGAACTGGCCGGCGCGGCAGTTACTTTTGAGGTAAAGATTAATGGAATAAGTGTGGTAGAGGTACCGGAGCTTAACGATGAATATGTACAGGGACTTGGAATTGAGGGATGCAGTACAGCGCAGGAGTATCGGGATTATATATATGAAATTTTCTATGCCGATGCAGTCAGCACTTATAACCGTACACTGAAAAGTGAGATTACCGATGCGGTTCTGGCAAATTGCGTATTCAAAGAGATTCCGGAGAAAATGGTAGACCGTTATTACAATGTGGTTACCGATAGCATGTCGGCAGCAGCCGTTTCTTACAATATGGATCTTGCAACCTATATGCAGAGCTATTACGGTCTGGATGCGGAATCTTATCCGGAGACTTTCCGGGAAGAGGCGAAAAACATGGCGCAGCAGTATATTATGTTCCAGGCGATTGCAGATGTGGAAGATCTCAATCTGACGGAGGAAGAAATTGCACAGTCCATGGAAGAAAAAGCAGCATCATATGGCTATGAATCGGTGGAACAATTTAAAGAAGAAACCGATACGGAAACTTTCGGGGAATACTTGATGGCAGAAAAGGTTATGGAATTTTTAATCGATAATGCCGTTATCAATACAACAACAAAGTAAATTTTTGCAAAAAGCAAATAACAATCAAGGAAATAGTAGAAAAAAGGGAAAATATACAAAAGGGATACTATAGGAAGGCGAGGTTTATATGGAACTGACAGATATCAAGGATTTATATCGTAACAGCGAAAGCTACATTGACAAAGAAGTGACCATTGGCGGATGGGTAAGAAGCATTCGGGACTCCAAAACATTTGGATTTATTGTGGTAAACGACGGTACTTTTTTTGAACCACTTCAGATTGTTTACAGTGACAGTCTGGAAAATTTTGAAACCATTTCCAAATTAAACGTAGGTTCTGCGATTGTGGCAAAAGGTAAAATTGTTGCAACTCCACAGGCAAAACAGAAATTTGAAATGCAGGCAGAAGAGATTATGATTGAAGGTGCTTCTACTGCAGATTATCCGTTACAGAAAAAAAGACATACGTTTGAATACCTGAGAACCATTTCTCATTTAAGACCAAGAACAAATACTTTTCAGGCTACGTTTCGTGTACGTTCCCTGATTGCTTATGCGATTCACACCTTTTTTCAGGAAAGAGGCTTCGTGTATGTGCATACACCGCTTATTACCAGCAGCGACTGTGAAGGCGCCGGTGAAATGTTCCAGGTTACCACATTGGATTTGAATAATATTCCGAGAAACGAGGATGGCAGCATTGATTACAGTCAGGATTTCTTCGGAAAACCAACCAACTTAACCGTAAGCGGACAGCTGAATGTTGAAACCTATGCATTTGCTTTTAAGAACGTCTATACCTTTGGACCTACCTTCCGCGCGGAGAATTCAAATACCACAAGACATGCGGCAGAATTTTGGATGATTGAACCCGAAATTGCCTTTGCGGACTTAACCGATGATATGATGTTAGCCGAAGCTATGTTAAAACACGTCATTCGTTACGTTCTGGAGAATGCACCGGAGGAAATGAATTTCTTTAACCAGTTTGTAGACAAGGGACTGATTGAAAGATTACAGCATGTGCTAAATTCCGACTTTGGACATGTTACTTATACGGAAGCAATTAAGATTCTCGAGAAACACAACGATGAATTTGAATATAAGGTATACTGGGGATGTGACTTGCAGACAGAGCATGAACGTTATCTGACTGAGCAGGAATTTAAACGTCCGGTATTCGTAACCGATTATCCGAAGGAAATCAAAGCTTTCTATATGAAGTTGAATGAAGACGGTAAGACAGTAGCAGCCATGGATTGTCTGGTACCGGGAATCGGTGAAATTATTGGTGGAAGCCAGAGAGAAGACAATCTGGAAGTATTGGAGAAGAGGATGGAAGAGATGGGACTGAATAAGGAAGATTACCAGTTCTATCTTGACCTTAGAAAATATGGCTCTGCAAGACACGCAGGATTTGGTCTTGGATTTGAAAGATGCGTTATGTATCTGACAGGTATGGGCAATATCAGAGATGTTATTCCATTTCCAAGAACCGTAAAGAACTGTGAGTTATAGGAACTGTAAGGAAAAAGAAGTGTAAACGAAAAAGATTGAGGCGCATAATGGCACAAATGAAAAAAAGATTTATAAGATTCATCAGCATAATGACAGCCTTAACATTGCTTGTTGTAGTGGTAGAACCGGTGCGTGCTACCACTATTTCTGATTTGCAAAAACAGAAAGAAGAGAATGAAAAAAAACTGAACAATATCAATGGACAGATTTCCGATTACAAAGGGGCACAGGCAGACCTGAATGATGAAATCGAAGAACTGGATGCCGAAATGGTATCCCTGCTCACTGATATCAATCTGATTGAAGAAGCCATCGCGGATAAGGAAGAAGAAATCGCGCAGACGCAGGTAGATTACGATGCGGCGGTAGCGACGAAGGACGAACAATATGAGTCCATGAAGGTGCGTATTAAGTTCATGTATGAAAAAGGGGATGTCTCCTACCTGCAGCTTTTTACGGAATCCTTGAATATAAGCGATATGCTCAATAAAACGCATTATGTAGAAGAACTTTATGAGTATGACAGAAATCTGCTGGAAGAATACCAGGCAACGGTAGAGCAGGTAGCGGCACTGCAGGATAAGCTGGAAGAAGAAAAGTCGGAGTTGCAGACCTCCAAGTACGAATTGGTAGAAGAACAGACTTATGTGGAAGAGGTGCTTGCTGATAAAAAACAGGAATATGAGAATTATGCGGTTGTGTTGGCAAAGGTAAAACAGGAAGCGGCCGCCTATACGACTAAGATTAAGCAGGAAACAGCACAGATTCGTAAACTAGAGGAAGAGGAACGAAAGCGTAAGGAAGAGGAAGAGAGAAAGCGAAAAGAGGAAGAAGAACGAAAGAAGGCCGAGCAGGAGGCACTGCTCGCTGCACAGAATAGCGAGAGCCAGGAGAATTCCGGGGATTCCGACAATCAATCGGCATCTACGGAAAGTAATTCTGGAAGTTCCGGCAGCCAATCGGCTCCGGCTCCATCAAACTCCGGTGGCAGCAGTAAGGGACAACAGATTGCCAATTATGCCTGCCAGTTTATTGGGAATCCCTATGTGGCGGGAGGAACCAGCCTGACGGACGGCGCGGACTGTTCCGGTTTTGTTATGTCGGTTTATCAGGCATTTGGTTATTCCCTTCCGAGAAGCTCTTATGCACAGTCAGGAGTAGGAACGGCAGTGTCTTATACGGAGGCACAGCCGGGAGATATTATCTATTATGGCGGTCATGTAGGGATATACATAGGAAATGGAC
Source organism: Lachnospiraceae bacterium (assembly GCA_029219245.1). GTDB lineage: Bacteria > Bacillota > Clostridia > Lachnospirales > Lachnospiraceae > UBA3282. The sequence goes on from JAQXTA010000070.1 coordinate 33,804, forward strand.
AGATAGTACATGCCAGTACAGAACGTACCGGTATTAAGATTACTTCCGCAACTTACCGGAGCATTATTACGGTAAGAAGGGTTGTATAAAAATCAAACTATCTGAATGCTGTGACCTGTCTGGTGCTTGCTCTTTTTCTTCAGAATAACCAGTTCTTTGGAAAACGCATTCATATCGGGGAAGTCATGTTTCTGATTGGTAATAATGGAAATCGATAAAGTGGCAAGCGGAAAGAGCATTTCCTTGCCACTCCGGTCTTTGGAGCGGATAAAGCCGTTTTCCCAGTCCTCTTTTTTGTAAAGCTCTTTTATGGAAGCGGAAAAATGCTGTGTAATCAGGTCACAGACCTGATCTAACTCATAATAGTCAGAAATGATTACAAAGTCATCCCCGCCGATATGTCCAAGAAACTCTTTTCGGTTACAACATTCTTTCATACACTGTACGACAGCTTTCAGCATTAAATCACCGTTATTAAAGCCATATGCATCATTATATGCTTTAAAATTATCCAAATCCAGATAGGCAATTGCAAATTTAGAATGAGAAGAAAGACACTGTTTTATCTTTTCATCAATCGAACTGTTGCCCGGGAGACCGGAAAGAGGATTGGTATCTACTGCACGCATTACCTTGATGGCAATAGCCGTTTCCAATAGATCTTTCACAGAAACAACACCCAGATATTTTTCATCTTGTGTAATAATCACATCATCGTAGAGTTGATGTGTGGAGCGTTCCATAGCAAGTTTGGAAACTGTTTCGACAGAAGCGGAAGCATCAATTGCCAGAAACTTCTTCTGCATCAAATCTCCACAGGTTTTTTTGGAATGCAGACTGTAGCCATACTGTCCACCAAAAAGCTCTATCAGATTAGCTCTTGTTAAAATGCCAAGGACACCGCCCTTATCATCTACGACGGTTACGGTATTGATATACGGGTTGGCGTTTATCTGTTCAAAGAGTGTATGACCAAGAAATCCTGGAGAAACGGTTTTATCCATGTGACAGATTGTTCCAATGTTATTTTCTTTCATAGCATTTATCCCGCCTTTAAAAGTATCTAAAAATTCTTTTTTAATATAGTACAAAAGGCATAGAGCATCTATCAGATTGCAGTAAAGAATTTGTAAAATGGCAGTAAAAAGGCATACCCCCTCAGAATAACTCATACAATGTAAAAAAGTATTTTGAGGGGAATTTTTTTGAAAGATTATATCGAGGAAAGAGCAATCGATATTGCCAATTATATTATTGAAAACAATGCGACGGTAAGGCAGACCGCCAAAGCTTTCGGCATCAGCAAGAGTACGGTACATAAGGATGTAACAGACCGTTTATCACAAATTAATCCATCCCTGGCAGCAGATGCAAGAAAAGTTCTTGATGTCAACAAATCAGAGCGCCATATCCGCGGCGGTCTGGCAACCAAAGAAAAATATCTTCATATGCATGCTTAATGACACAATACATACATCCATATCGGAAATATAGGTTGACCAATAAGTTGAAAATATTATAATATAGGTATAATATTCGATGATGTTGGCATGGTATCGGTATAACAAGATACGTGAAAGGAAAATCTGTGATACACATTTTTATTGTAAATCCTTATGCCGGATTAAAAACTTTTTCGGACGAATTACGTGAAAAGCTGTCCGGATTTAAGGGATTAAATTATTTTATTTTTAATACACGATGCAAGGGCTATGAACAAGAACTTGTAAAAAAGGTACAGAACATTTTCCAGGACGAAAAACTGCGGTTTTATTGCTGCGGCGGCTCCGGTACGATGCGGAATATGCTGAACGGATTTGAAAATCTGGAGAATGTGGAAGTGGCCTATTTTCCATGTGGTTTATCTAATGATTTTTTGAAAGTATTTGGAAAAGATGAAAAAAGATTCTATCAGATAGAAGAGTTGATTGAAGGCGATGTCATTACCGTTGACTATATCAAGACGAATCATGGTGTCGCCCTCAATACTTTTTCGCTTGGATTGGACTCCAATACTGATAAAAAAATGAATGACTATCGAATTGCCGGTGCATTTGGGAAAGAAATACCATATATTCTTTCTCTGCTGTACGCCTTGTTCCGTTCCAGACCGGAGGAATATATTGTCTATCTGGATGATCAGAGAGTAGAAGGAAGACTGTCGGAAGTTGTTTTTGGAAACGGTCATGTGCTTGGTGGAAATCTATATTTTGCAGAGGAGTCTGATGTCGGTGACGGAAAGGGTATCTATACCTTGGGACCGAACCGGATGGGATTAGCGATGCTGCCGGTTATTCAGGCATTGCTTTCCAGACAAAAGGACAGGCTTGAAAAATATTGTATCTGTGGTATGTGCAGTCGTATCCGTATTCGTCGGAAAGACGGAGTACCTTTTGCAGTAAATTGCGATGGTGAATTGTCAATCGGAATGCGCGAATGGACTGCGACAATTGTAAAACAGGGACTTCACCTGGTAGTGCCGAAGGGGGTGAAGGTATGAAGGAACAGTTTGAGGTAGGACGTATAGCTAATTATTTCCTATATTATATTGCCTGCATCCTCATAGCGATAGGAGGGTTAATAGCGCAGAATACCCCACTTACAGTCCATTTGTTTATTTGTGTTTATCTGCTGTTAAGTTGTATTTTTTTGAAATATCTGCAGTTAAGCAGCAAATTCGATGAGAGCATATGCAAAAAGGCATTGGTGATATTATGTCTGCTTCTTGCATCTATCCTATGCTTTGAATTTGAAAATCCGCATTTGCTTTTTTATCTGTTGTTTATCCAGTGCTTTTCCTTCTTTCTTTTTCAGGATGAAAAAATAGCCACTTTTCAGACAGAAGCAATGTTTGTTTACTTATTTCTGTTAGGAAGTTTACAGTACAGTGAGAAACCGCGTATTACATGGCTGCTTGGCAGCCCGCAAGAGTTATCCATACGGGAGTTTGCTGCCGCTACCGTAGCACTGCTTATCGTACAGTGGATGATGCATAGCCAGATTCAGTTCAACATATTGAAAAACAGACAGAATAAAGAACAGGAGAGAAGTCTGGATGATTTGTTGAGGGTTGTGGAGGCCAAATGTGATGAAGCAAGAATGGCGACCAAAAGCAAATCAGATTTTCTTTCCAATATGTCCCATGAAATCCGCACACCGATAAATGCTGTACTTGGTTTGAATGAAATCATTCTACGGGAAAGCCGGGAGGAAAATATAAAGGAATATGCAGTAAACATTGAAAGCTCCGGTAAGATGCTGCTTTCTCTGATTAATGATATTCTGGATTTTTCCAAGATAGAATCCGGTAAAATGGAGATTGTACCGGTAGAATATCAGGTTAGCTCCATCCTGAATGATTTGATTAATATGATACAGCCGAAAGTGAATGAAAAAGGCTTGAAGCTACAGGTGGAGGTAAATGAGAAAATACCGAACGGTCTCTTGGGTGATGAAGTCCGTATACGTCAGATTGTTATCAACCTGCTTTCCAATGCTGTTAAATATACCGATGTAGGTACGATAACTTTACAGGTAGATTTTCGCCCAAAAACGGAGAAAGAGATTCAGTTGTGCTTTACCGTACGGGATACCGGAAGAGGAATCAAACGGGAAGACCAGAAAAAACTTTTCCAGTCTTTTCAACGTGTGGACCAAAAGAACAACCGGAATATTGAAGGGACCGGGCTTGGACTTGCAATTACCAAAAGCTTCGTAAATATGATGAACGGTAAGCTGAGTCTGGAGAGTGAATATGGAAAGGGCTCTGTATTTTGCGCTGAATTACCACAGAAGATAGTGCGAAACGAAGAGATAGGCGACTTTAAGAAGCAGATTGAAAAGAGCATTCGTGCACGCGAAAACTATAAGGAATCTTTCCATGCACCAAATGCCAAAATTCTGGTTGTAGACGATAATGATATGAACCTGAAGGTAGTCAAAGGCCTTTTGAAACAGACCAAAGTACAGATTGATACGGCCAAAAGTGGCATGGAAGGTATACAGAAATTACGCGAGAACCAATACCATGTGGTTATGTTAGATCATATGATGCCTAAAATGGACGGCGTAGAAACACTGCAGCAGATAAAAAAGGAAGGTCTGGCGAAAGATATACCGATTATTGCATTGACGGCTAATGCGGTTTCCGGTGCGAGAGAAATGTATCTGGATTATGGATTCCAGGATTACCTTGTGAAACCGATTGCCGGAAAAAATCTGGAAAAAATGCTGCGACACTGGCTGCCGGAACGACTGATAACAAAGATTTCTGAAGATACTCTCAAAGAAGAGGCTGTTTCCCAAAAGGATGTTCTTTCAGGGACGAGTTCTACGGGAACAGATGAAGTGGATTATTCGGGAGATGTGGCAGAAGATATTGCCCGGCTCAACAGGCAGCTTGCCCTGACTTATTGTGCAGACAGCGAAGAAATGTATTTGGAAATCCTGAAATCGTATTACGAACAGTACGAGGGAAATGGAGCATCCCTTCAAGAATATGTACAGCAGGAAGATTGGGAGGACTATAAAATTCTGGCGCATACTATGAAAAGTACTTCCCTGACGATTGGTGCGAAGAACTTTTCCGAGGAAGCCGGAAGACATGAATATGCCATAAAAAATGCACAACTGGATATTCCGAAAACGGAATGGAAAAAGCTACTTTCGGATTACAGGCTGGTTGTGGAACAGGTGAAGGAGATTCTTGAACAGAATCACATGTTGCCATAAGCTATATAGGACATTCTGCAATATCTGTATTTGGCTTTGACAAGGATAGGGCGTGTCTTTATAATAGATTCTGTCAATTACTGGACTAGAAGGTCAGAATATATACATACAGGTTAAAAATTTATCAGAGTTACTTGTATTAATACTTCAAAATGGAGGAAAACATGGAAAGAGAAATGGTTATCGTATTGGACTTTGGTGGACAGTACAATCAGCTAATTGCAAGAAGAGTCAGAGAATGTAATGTATACTGTGAGGTTCATCCATACAATTTGAGCCTTGAGAAAATCAAAGAAATGAATCCCAAGGGTATTATATTTACCGGCGGTCCAAACAGCGTATACGGGGAAGAAGCTGTTTTGTGCGAAAAAGAAATTTTTGAACTGGGGATTCCGATTCTGGGTATCTGCTACGGCTCCCAGTTGATGGCACATTTACTCGGCGGAAAGGTAACAACAGCCCCTGTCAGCGAATACGGTAAGACAGAAGTCGATATTGATAACAAAACAGCCATATTTGAAGGCGTATCCGAAAAAACCGTCTGCTGGATGAGCCATACCGATTACATTGAAAAAGCACCTGAAGGTTTCCGCATTACGGCACATACCCCGGTATGCCCCGTTGCAGCAATGGAATGCCCGGAAAGAGGACTCTATGCGGTACAGTTCCATCCCGAGGTCATGCATACCGTAGAAGGTATGAAGATGCTGCGTAACTTTGTTATGAACATCTGCAAATGCACCGGTGACTGGAAAATGGATTCCTTCGTAGAAACGACCATTAAGGCGATTCGTGAAAAAGTAGGAAACGGCAAAGTACTCTGTGCCCTTTCCGGTGGCGTGGATTCCTCTGTGGCAGCCGTTCTGCTCGCCAAAGCAGTGGGCAAACAGCTTACCTGCGTTTTCGTAGACCATGGCCTGCTTCGTAAAAATGAGGGCGATGAAGTAGAAGCCGTATTCGGACCGGACGGCTCTTATGACTTAAACTTTATCCGCGTTAATGCACAGGACAGATTTTATAAAAGCTTGCAGGCGTTACTGAACCGGAGCAGAAACGAAAGATTATCGGCGAAGAATTTATCCGCGTCTTTGAAGATGAAGCGAAAAAAATCGGTGCCGTTGACTTCCTCGTACAAGGTACCATTTATCCCGATGTTATCGAAAGCGGACTCGGCAAGAGCGCAACCATCAAGTCCCACCACAATGTAGGCGGACTGCCGGATTGCGTGGACTTCAAGGAAATCATCGAACCACTTCGTATGCTTTTCAAAGACGAAGTGCGTAAGGCAGGCTTGGAGCTTGGCATTCCGGAACACCTCGTATACCGTCAGCCGTTCCCGGGACCGGGACTTGGCATCCGTATCATCGGAGAAGTAACGGAAGAAAAAGTACACATCGTTCAGGATGCAGACTACATCTACCGCGAAGAAATTGCCAAAGCCGGCGTGGACAAGGATTTAGGACAGTATTTCGCAGCACTGACCAACATGCGCTCCGTAGGTGTCATGGGTGATGAGAGAACCTACGATTATGCGGTAGCCCTCCGGGCTGTCTGCACAAGTGATTTCATGACTGCAGACTGTGCGCAGATTCCATGGGACGTGCTTTCCAAGGTAGCGAACCGGATTGTGAATGAAGTCAAGGGGGTTAACCGGGTGCTGTATGACTGCACCAGCAAGCCACCGGCGACGATTGAGTTTGAATAGGAAATGGAGCTCGGAAATCCAACATTCATGCGGTTTTCCGGGCTCTTGCCATGTGATTTGACTACAATTTTGTGCTTATTGGTTAAAGTAGGTTTGTTAAAAACTTTTCAGTACTTTCTTTTTTATCAAGACCTTCACCAATTATTGTAACAATTCCTCGACTTTGTAAAATTGTTTCTTGTATAGGATTAGGTGTGGGCAAAAATATATATGAAGCTGGACGCTTACTTTCATTACTATTTTTCCACAACTGATCCAATTTATAAATTAAGAGTCTGATATTAATGTCGGAAAGGCTATATCCTATGAATAATATAGATTTTCCTAACATATCTGAACGCAATTTAATATCCAGAGGTGACTCAAAATCTAAGCGTTTAAAGTAACTGCTTTCTGTTAATACAATAGATTCGTCAGAAATTGTATCACCATGAAATTTGACAATTTGAGTTGTATCAGAATCAAGATTTACTAAATCGTCAACATCTACGATTTTTTTGTATTTTTTCCCCCAACAGTTCAGTGCAGTTTCTAAACAATGATCATAATTTGTTGTATATATTAAAGGAAAGTCCAGATTGGCAATGGCTTCATAAATCTTTGAGGATTTAATTATATCATTAGAAACGTCCCAGTGACGATCCATCCAACTTCTTAATTCTCCAATACGTCCTTTCTTTATCGAATAGAATTCTGCCAGAGTTAAGCTGTCACCATATTGTTTAAAAAGTTTATCGTCATAACCTAAATCTGAAGCAATTTGGGAAATTAACTCTGACCAAGTGGGAAGTCCTAAAGTGGCTGAAATACCTGCACCAACAAATAATATAGTATTTTTACTTTTTATAGATTTTTTTAATTCATCAATCATTTGATTTCCTCCAAATATGTTCTGAGTTTTTCCAAGGCTATTTTCCGCATAGAAATTTCATTCTTTTGTTCTCCTAGTTCTGCGAAGGTTTGATTATATCCAAGAGGTTCAAAAACACAATCCCATTGAAAATCTTTATTACCTCGAGGCGGGCATACAATGTGACCATCAACCGCTCCTTCAAATGTATGAATTTGTTTTCCATCACAAAAAGCTAACACGGTTTTAGCAGTAACTTCAGCAGAACCTATTTTTGAAAATATATCACTGAATTTGTCAGCTTCTAATGAATCCCAAAAAATCTGAGTTAGTCCTCCAGGTAGATTTCCAAAGTTTTTTATTAATAGACCTGTCTGTTCGACTAAAATTGGACGTCCGATTTGCTGAAATGCTTTAAGGGATTTGTCTAAAGCAATTTCAGTCATATCATTACTCTGTATTTCATTTATTTTTTTAGAAACAGAATGTATGGTAATGTTAGATGAATTTAAGATTGTTTGTACTTCATTTATTTTAAATTTGTTAGATGATAAAAAATAAATATCCATGGTGTTTTATCCTTTCATTTAAAGTACAGTATATCTATGTTTATAAATACCAAAGCGGTTTAGTGTCGTTGCTGTAGTTTTTATGATTTTTATCGTCGCGGCAAGTGTATTTTACTGGAGGTGGAGTAAGGCTACAAATACGACGACATAGAATATCGATTTCTGCATCTGAATCAATAAAATATCGAATCCAACCTTGTATATATAGAGAAGGTGGATTGTAGTTTGTTCTGCCATTAAAACCATATACTTGTTCTATTAAAAATAGCTGAGCCAATATAGCAGTTGATTCTAATGAACCTATATGTTGCGTGTATTTGTAGGATAGTAATGGTTTGATGACGACTAAAGGATCTTCGCCGTAAAATATTTTATCAAAGACTTCAAGAAATTCTTTTCGTAGCTCTGGGTGCTCACGCATCCTTAATTTTAAATCGATTAAAATACGAAGATGATTTGGTTTGAAAGCCTTTTTGCCAGGTTCTTCTAACCAAATCTGTATATTAGTTTTAGGGTCATACGAAGAGAACTTTCTAGGTAATACAGAAGGTCTTAACAAATAAACTCTTTCTGTGTTAGAAGAGAAAACTTCGAATTCTTTATCGAATGGTAAATCTTCGACAATAGAAAACATATCTTTATATTGCATTATCAGTTACCTCCTTAAAAAACTTACCAATTTCAACACCAAGTACATTTGCAATCTGGTTCAGCACCGATATAGAAAGACTCTTATCACATCCGGATGCTTCGATTTTTGAGAGATAGCTGATGCTGATTTTAGCCTGTTCTGCAAGTTGCACTTGTGTTAATTTAGCTTGTTCTCTGTATTGTTTTATATTAGCGCCTATAACACGATATAGGTCTGTATCATTTTCAAAATGCATATCAATACCTCTTTCACTATTTGTGAATATTATCGCATGAGATGTGTGACTTATAAATTCACTTATAGTGAAAGAAAGCTACTATGGATTTTTGTATGAAATTGAGTTACAATGTAGAAATCAATAAAAAAGAAGGAGGAATGTCTTATAAGTTTACAACCAAATAATTTTAGGCTTGAACCAACAACAGTCTGGTCGTTTCCAGATAGAGGAAGTTGGGCAACGCATTCAGGAAAGTATCGAGGAAATTGGTCGCCATATGTACCAAGAAATCTGATACTTCGCTATTCTAATCCCGGTGATTGGGTCTTAGATCAATTTATGGGTAGTGGAACAACCTTAGTAGAGGCAAA
>JAQXTA010000071.1 GCA_029219245.1 Lachnospiraceae bacterium
GACTGCTTTACTTGGTTTTTGTTCTCTGAATTATTCTTTTGAATTTTCAGGGTTGCATTACTGTTTATTTGTCAAAGTTCCTTTGTCCTGCGGCTAATTGGTATCAGCGACGCAACGTTGTTATATTATCACAGCCGTCACGCTTCGTCAAGACATTTTTTTAATTTTTTGCGATTTATTTTTGTTGGCCGGAAGGATGAAGCCGTACCGGACCGCTAAAAATCGGGGAATTTCCATATCCCGCATCTCGCGTGCTTTACTAATTTACCGCAAATACAATGAAATGTCAATACCTATTTTTAAAAAGTTTTTGTTTATTTTTGGAAACGATTCAGAAAATGTAAATTCCAAAGTAATCAAGCACTTTATATAAGAAAAAAATTGCAAATGCAGATTCCGCGAATCCAATAATTGCACCTAAAATTTTATCCAGTCCACCAATAATAGAAATATTTGCAATACCCATTATGGGTTTAAAAATCAGATTACAGATTTTAAAAACAATACCAATGCCAATCAATCCTATTACACATACTACCAATGTACTGAATGTTTTTGCCAAAACACTGCTGACAGTCAAAAAAACAAGTGCTATACATACACAAGAAACAATAATGGAGAGTATACTTACAATTTCACTCATCATACCGTTTTTAAAACCCTTTTTCACTCCACATACAACTATCAGAAGAGCAATCAACAAAAATGCTATTTTCAAGTCAACCTTCCACACCTTTCTATTTCAATTCAATGGTATCAATTGAGTCTGCCGTTACCACTACATATTTATAAAAAGACGATGTCGGAATCAAAGCATAAACTGCCTTTTCAAATAATCCGGCATATTTCTGCACACCGTTCATATTATAAACCCGACATTCCGACTCATTATAAATAATAATCTGATCTTCCGCAAACACAATATCCGAATACTCTATATCAAAATCTATAGAGCGGCTTAGCTGACCTGATTTATTATATACATCCAGACGATATCTGTTACTGCTGTCTGTACTGATAAACACTAACCCAACATAATCTTGTCCATAGTAAATCTGTTGTACATCTTCATTCAGCAGACATTCTGCTATGCTGACAGGTTTCTGTGCCCCGCCGAAAAACATAATTCTGTCATCCGAAACAGCAAATGCTGTTTTGGCATCCAGAAATCTTGTATATCCCACAACAACATCCTGATAATCATATCCACTGACATAATTATCGGTATTATTCTGTCCGACAGCACCAAAATTATAAAAGGCAACACTGGATTTCATCTCTCCGCTGTCTACAAACAAGTAAGACACACACACCAACTTGCCGTCTGGCGATATCGATACACTGAACGGATAGCCGCTTTCTTCCATAGTTGTACGAAAATGTACCAGTTCCTGTCCCTGTGTGTCATAAAGATAAATCAGTGTAACATCCGAATCATCCAGAACAGCAGCAACTACTCCGTTTGCTGAAACGCAAAAATTCCGGAGCGGTTTGTTGGTCGTAATCTGTCCCAGTAATCCGTTTGTATCCATTACATAAATACTTCTACCATTATAATCTCCGATTGCTGCCACATTCTGACAGACATCAAGCATTGGATTCTGCATTTCAAAGGTTTCATTCCAGACAGCCTTCCCTTTGGCATCCATACAACTTGCGCCATCTTTGCTATAAGAAAGAATGTTGCCTGAAAACGGTAGGATGACAGCATTCGGCTGCGTAGTAATTTCTACCGATGAAATAACTGCATTTTCCGTATAAATTTTATTTTTCCATTGTATCGCAAGCACTGCCGCAACCGCAGCCAGAACAACAAGAACCAATGTTGTCCTATAGAAAATTGTAAACTTATGACTTTTAATTTTTTCTTTGTAATTAAGACGGTAAACTTGTTCTTCCCGTTTTTCTTTCCTTTTAAAGTAATCTCTAACGTTCGCCATACGTTATTCCTCTTTTTGATAAGACATTTACATAGATAAGATTTATTGTATCATATATTTGTCTATGGCAGTAATATTTTTTGACCATATTTTATATTATCCGGATCTGTAATCTGATTCAATTCACAAATTTCCTGAACTTTAGAAGTATTTCCATAAATTTTACGACTGATTGTATACAATGTGTCTCCTTTTTCAATTTGATAATATTGCGCCAAATCTCTGGAAAATGCCTGTTCACTCACTTCCGCTTCTTTCATTGCAGTAACTTCTTGTGCTGTTTCCTCATCCACTACTGTTTCTTCATCTGCTACTGTTTCTTTGTCCGTCTCTGTTTCTTTGTCCGTCTCTGTTTCTTCATCCGCTGTTGCTTCTTTGTCCGCCTCTACTTTTTCATCCGCTGCTGCTTCATTTTCTGCTTCCATCTGTTTGTCCAACTCAGTTAAATAAAGTGTTGAACCATCTCTTTGAACAATTTTCTCCTGTGCATTGCCCTGAGATAATGCATCTTCATTTTCCATTGCAAAAAATACTTCCGTTGCTGCCTGGTTTAGCTCCTTCAGCTTTCCATAACTATTGGTTGCATTGATAATGATAGCCGTCAAAACAACAAAAAGAGCTGTTAACTGCACCATCACAAACCCGCCTCTTGTTTTCTTTACAGTATCCTTCTGTTTTGTTTGCAACTTTTTGAGAGCATTGTTATGTTTCAGACTGCTACTTTCCGCATTCTCCTTCTCCTTTATTTTCTGTTGTTTGATATCCAGTATCTTTTGTTCCGTATGAATGGCTCTTTCTGCCTGTCTGTCCGCTTCTTCCTTATTCTCTTCTTTTCTCTTTGATGTATGTTTCGGATTCTTTTCCTGCTCCGTTTCTTTTCTTTGTTCAATCATATAACTCTGCATCGCTTCATTGCTCTTATAAAAAATATAATAGCCTGCCAGTTCATATTCTTCTGCTTTTTCCTGTATAAAAAAAACGGGCATGTCCATTACATACCGACAGCTTACTTCCTCGAGTCTCTGATATTGACTAAAATAGGAAATCTGTTTTTGCCATCCTGCTCCGTATATGTAATATTTTTTTGTTTCCTGCTCTTTTGTTCCGAAAAAAAATATCTTTTTTTCTTTTTGTGCCATACCATATTTTTTCAGATATGAAATAACATAATCTTCTACATATAATTGGTATTTTTTATCCTTTTCTCCTTTGTGAATCACAATATCTGATGTTTCCATCTGCTCCTCACACCTTTCCTGCGCCATATTATGGACATACTTTTTCTCAATATAGCACAGTGTCAGTGCGAAATTTATCAAATTGTGCATGGTAAAAAATTTTTATAAAAAAAGATATGGACCGAAAAAACTTTCCGAATCCATATCCTTGCATATAATTATTACCTTTATACGAACTGATAAACCGTCACTGCATCATATTCTCTATCCGGTCCGAAAACAGCAGATGGAAACTGCGGTTTGTTAATCGCATCCGGATAATACTGCGTTTCCAAACACATACCTTTTCTTGGTGCATAAAGTGCACCTTCTTTTCCGGTTTCTTCTCCTATACAGTTTCCGGCATAGAACTGTACTCCCGGAAGCGTGGTAAAGGTTTTCATCTTTCTGCCGCTCTTAGGATCTTCCAGCACAGCAATTTCACGCAGGCTGCCGTCTGCATTGTCAATCACAAAATTATGGTCATATCCGAAGGTTAATTTCAATTGTTCAAAATCCGCGTTGATATCCTGTCCGACTGGTTTCGACTTTGTAAAGTCCATCGGCGTGCCCGCTACCGGTGCAATCTCTCCGGTTGGAATTGCACCCGGAACAACCGGTGTATAATGGCTTGCATGCAATGTCAAAAGATGGTCTTCTATTTTGCCCGCTTTGTGCCCACTCAGATTAAAATAGCTATGGTTTGTCATATTAATCAGCGTGTCCGCATCCGAAACGGCATGATATGACAGTTTCAATTCATTGGCATCAGAAAGGCTGTACGTCATGGAAATCTTCTTATTACCCGGAAATCCCATATCCCCATCCGGTGCTTCCAGAAAGAAAGTCACACTATTATCCTCATTGATTGTTGTATCCCACAAACGTTTATGGTATCCAAGTTCCATATGACTGTGCAGGTTGTTCGGTCCATCATTGACATCAAGCTGATATGTTTTACCATGGATTTCAAACTTTGCATTCCCCACTCGGTTTGCACTTGGTCCGATTGTTGCTCCAAAAAAGCTGCCGTTCCGGTAATAGCTCTCCAGATTGTCAAAACCCAGCACAACGTCTTCTACATTTCCCTGTGCATCCGGCACATACAAATTTACCAGAATGGCACCAAAATTTATTACCCTTGCTTTCATGCCTTTTTTATTGTCCAAAGTAAAAGCATATACTTCTTTTCCATCTCTGGTTGTTCCAAATAATTCTTTTGTTATACCCATCTTTCTATCTTCCTCTCTTCCCTCATCCTATGAAACCGTCAAAGTTCTGTTCTTCCTTCCAGCGCACGCAGCAACGTAACTTCATCAATATATTCCAAATCGCCGCCCACCGGTACGCCACTGGCAATTCTTGTCACTCTGATGCCGGTCGGTTTAATCAATTTACTGATATACATCGCTGTTGTTTCGCCTTCTAAACTGGAGTTGGTCGCAATAATGACTTCCTTTATCTCCTGTTGAAGCCTCTGTATCAGTTCCTTTAATTTAATATCATTTGGTCCAATTCCCAACATTGGTGAAATGGCACCATGCAGTACATGATAGACTCCTGTATATTTTCCGGTTTTCTCATATGCTGCCAAATCTCTTGTGTTTTCTACTACCATAATCGTTTTGTGGTCTCTTCCGGCACTGGCACAGATTGGGCAGACTTCACTATCTGTTAAGGTAAAGCACTCCTTACAGTATCGCACATTTTCCTTAGCTTCTATCATGGTATTTGCCAATCGTTCCACCCGTTCTTTTGGCATATTGATAATATGAAATGCCAGTCTTTGCGCAGATTTCGTTCCAATCCCCGGCAATCCCGAAAGTTCTTCGATTAATTTGTTGATATGTCTGCTATACAAATCCATTAGAACGGAAATCCTCCGCCGAGTCCCAGTCCCCCGGTCATCTTATTCATTACCTCTGCATTGGCTTCGTCCGCCATACGCAGTGCTTCATTGGTTGCTGCCATAACCAAGTCCTCCAGCATTTCCACATCGTCCGGATCAACGACTTCCTGTGATAATTTTACTTTGGTAATTTCTTTTTTACCGGTAACAGTCACTTCTACTGCACCACCACCGGCTTTGGCCGTAAATTCTTTCACTTCCAGTTCTTTCTGGCTTTCCTCCATCTGGCGCTGCATTCTCTGTGCCTGCTTCATTAAATTGTTCATGTTACCGGGCATTCCGCCGCCCGGAAATCCTCCTCGTTTTGCCATAATTATTGTCCTTCCTCTTCTTCCTCTTCTATTTCCATATGAATGACCTGACTCAAATCAACATAGCTTTGTTCAAAACTCTGTTCACTCCTTATGGTTTGGATCGTCACTTCTATCTCTTTTCCCGCGAAATCCGATATCACCTGCTCAAGTAACTGCTTATTGCCTTCCTGCTTCAGAAAATAGTCCGATGCCAGTCCATCTTCTACCACAATCATCAGCTTATTATCACCGCCAAGGCTTAATTTCGCACTCTTTAAATATTGCTTCATCGGCATGGAAGTCGCTCCGACGACCGACGGCCACTTGCCGACAATCATTTTGATATCATCCGGTATTGCTTTGGGAAGCTGCGGTCGTTTCTCTGCTGTCATCTGCCCCGTTGCCATGCTCTGCGCACCTTGTCCGGGGTCTGACGCTACACCTGTTGCCGATACTGCAAAAACGCCCTTTTCCAGCTTATCTTCAATACTTCGGACTCTGTCAAGCACAGAGGTCTGGTCCGTTTCCATGCTTGGACGGCACAGCTTAATCAAGGCAATCTCAATCAGAATACGTTTCTGTGCCGCATATTTTATCTGACCGGAAAGTTCTGAAAAAATACGGATGTAACGCATAATCGTATCCGATTCAATCATCTGTGCTTCTTCCTTTAATCGTGTCAGATTATCGGAGGACACATCAATAATATCCTCGATTTCATCCGATGCCTTTACCAGTAAAAGATTGCGCAGATACCATGTGAAATCGGTTACAAACTGTGTCAGTTCTCTTCCCTGCATGACCATTTCTTCTAGCAGGGAAATACATCCCAGTACATCCTGCTCCATCACACTGCGCAGCAACCTGCTGAATACCTCCGTATCTACTGCTCCGAGGACATCTAAAGCCTTGTCATAGGTAAGTTCCTGTCCAAAATGAAAAGCAATACACTGGTCCAGCAGACTTAATGCATCTCTCATGGAGCCATCTGCCGTTTTGGCAATGTAGCGGAGTGCTTTATCCTCTACTGTTATCTGCTCCTGTGTCATCAGTTCCTTCAGTCGTGCTGTAATTGTATCGATGGTAATCCTCTTAAAATCATATCGCTGACAGCGCGATAAAATCGTAATCGGAATCTTATGAACCTCTGTCGTTGCCAGAATGAAAATAACATAGGACGGCGGTTCCTCCAGCGTCTTTAAGAGCGCATTAAATGCTCCAATAGAAAGCATATGAACCTCATCAATGATATAAACCTTATATTTTCCTTCTGCCGGCGAATAAGATACTTCGTCCACAATTTCCCTGATATTATCAACGCCGTTATTGGAAGCCGCATCAATTTCAATCACATTCATGCTCACACCTGCCGCAATCGCCTTACAGGTCGTACACTCCCCGCAGGGGCTTCCGTCCACCGGGTTTTCACAGTTCACTGCTTTGGCAAAAATTTTCGCAATCGTTGTTTTACCCGTTCCTCTTGTTCCGCAGAAAAGATAAGCATGTCCGATGCGTCCTGCCTTAATTTGATTTCTTAATGTTGTTACGATATGTTCCTGTCCCTTAACATCTTCAAAACAGTCCGGACGGAACTTTCGATAAAGTGCTGTGTATGACATTTTTTCCTCCTTGCCGCATGCACTCTATACGGCAATCACTTTAATCCCCGAAACTGATTCCGGTCATTTTTGCCTCCTGGACGATGGTTGCATCCGGCGCTACCATTTTCAATTTTCCTGCAACTTCTTCAAGCGGCACTTTCACAATTTCCCGGTTCTTATAGCCTACCATAAAGCCATATTCTCCATTCAGAATCATCTTGCCTGCTTCTGCACCAAGACGGGTTGCAAATACGCGGTCATATGGGCAGGGACTTCCACCACGCTGCGTATGTCCCGGAACAGTTACACGCACTTCCTTACCGGTCTTTTGCTGAATCCGGTCTGCAATCTCATAAGAAACAGACGGGAATTTATAATTCTTCATTTTCTCTT
This sequence comes from Lachnospiraceae bacterium, assembly GCA_029219245.1. Classification (GTDB taxonomy): domain Bacteria; phylum Bacillota; class Clostridia; order Lachnospirales; family Lachnospiraceae; genus UBA3282. The sequence continues at coordinate 7,354 of JAQXTA010000071.1, forward strand.
TATATTCTTTCTTAGAAAGCTTGGCATCCTCTTTGGAAATGGCGCCTTCCGCTACTGCCATAATCGTAAACTTGGAACCGCGTGCCGTACGGGCATCGATTGCCTGTATCACTTTATCAATATCATACGGAATTTCCGGAATCAGAATGATATCTGCACCACCGGCAATACCGGCATTTAATGTCAGCCATCCTACTTTATGTCCCATAACCTCTACAATAAAGATACGTCCATGGGAGGAGGCCGTTGTATGGATACAATCAATACAATCCGTTGCAATATTTACCGCACTCTGGAAACCAAAAGTCATATCCGTTCCCCACAAGTCATTATCGATTGTCTTAGGAAGTGTTACAACATTCAGTCCCTCTTCCCGAAGCAGATTTGCTGTCTTATGAGTTCCGTTACCACCCAAAATCACAAGACAATCCAGCTTCAGCTTATAATAATTCTGTTTCATGGCTTCTACTTTATCCAACCCATTTTCATCCGGCTCACGCATCAGTTTAAAAGGTGTTCTGGAACTTCCGAGAATGGTACCGCCTTTCGTCAGAATACCGGAAAAGTCCGCCCCTGTTAACATACGGAAATCTCCATAAATCAATCCTTTGTAGCCTTCTAAAAATCCGTAGATTTCCACTTCTTCTCCACTACAAGACAAGCATTTGACAACGCCCCTCATAGCAGCATTTAAAGCCTGGCAGTCTCCGCCACTGGTCAGCATACCGATTCTTTTCATCCTGGTTCCTCCTTCAACATCCTATATTTTAAATAAAAACAATTTGTTTTTCAAACCCGAAAAACATATCAGCTAAATTATATAATATTTTAAAAGGTATCACAATGCTTTCTTTTGAAAAATCACAGGTTGGTAGTTGACGAAAAAACTCAGAACCGATATAATTTGATATGTTATGAGGAGACGTACCGAAGAGGCCGTAACGGGGCTGACTCGAAATCAGTTTATCGGTTTTAACGCCGGTACGAGGGTTCGAATCCCTCCGTCTCCGTACAAAGCCGAAGCACATAGCGCTGTGCCTCGGCTTTTATATTGTCCATATTTTTATCTATTGATACGATTTACTTTGTAAATGGTATCTGAGAAGCAATACCATAATCATCATATCATAATCATCATATCAATAATTTTTGCAATTTTTCTTCAATCATAATACAATATATATACATCCAATTTACGGAGGTAATCTATGCTGTACCATTATACTGACTTTGCAGCTTTTGACGGGATTATCCGTTGTGCAGAGCTGCGACTGAATAATATATTAAATATGAACGATGCTGCCGAAATGAGACTCTTTATGAATGGTATCTGTAAAGCAGTCATAGAGAAATTAAAGCAGGATGGAGAACCGGAAAAAAGCCATAGGGTGGAAGCCTTTTTCCAAAACGAGATGGAAGAGGAATTTCATTATTCCGCTTATGCGGCATGTTTTTCCAAATACCGGGATGATGCGGCCCAGTGGGAAAGGTATGGGCATTTCGGACGAGGTGTATGTATTGCTTTCCGGGAAGATTTGATGCAGAAGATGGTTGGTGGTGCTATCTCTCTTAAAGAAGTATATTATCAGGAGGATATGGGTGAACATACCCTTGTAGACGAATTCTATAAGCTGATAAAGGAATCAAAGAATTTTTCAGAGAATCTGTCCGGACTACAGGCACTTATGAACGATGCCTGGGTACAGTCTGCAGCATTCAAACATCCTTCCTTTGCTAACGAAAGGGAATTCCGTTTGGTGGTATCTCCTTTTATTTCCAATGAATTTGCAATAGAGCCTAAATATCATGTTTCTGTGGAACGTATAAAAAAATATTATCCGCTTGATTTAAACAGAATGTGTAGCAAGTTAAATATGCACCTGCCTGATTTGGTGAGCGAGATTATCATCGGGCCGACTTCCTCCCAGTCCCTTCCGATTTTACAGGATTATTTAGCGGATTGCGGTCTGGATGTCCTTAGTGGCAGAATCAGCATGTCAGACTGTCCGCTCCGGAAGCCAACCTCTTAACGATTGTAATAATATTTTATCACTATCCTATAAAGCACCATATTAGCAAACCCCTGCATATCCGTTACCCGGAACGCAGGGGTTTATGTATTTCTTATGTATGTCACAAGTTTTATGCTCCTGCTGTTACGCAGGTTGCAGGTCACCGTACTTATTTTACAGTTACAGAAGTAATATGAGGATTAACACCTTCATACCAATACAGGAAGCCTTCCATATCAATCGTATCACCGATGTTCAGATTCTTAACTGCATTGTACACATCTGTTGTATTATCACATAAATAAGATTCAATTGTAAAAGTATAGGTTGCTCCGTCAACAGAAGCCTTGAAATATAAATCATCGCCATCCTGACCGGAACCATCCCAGCTATACAGATATGCCACATCATTTCCGGCATCATCCTGTCCTGCTGCTTCTACCGTCAGACCTTTGAAGGAAACAAATTCATTCTGATGATTGATTAAATCATCGGAAGCAAGCAGTGAAGTAACATCCTCTGCTTCTGCCACATAATTTCCTTCTTCAATTTCAAAAGTTGCATCAATAATTTCAACTTCGCCTGCCCACTCGGATTTGTAACCGGTAACTTTAATCTTGGTTCCGGTTGTTAATTTGTCATAATCTTCTTCGGAACATGCCATGTTGTAAAGGAAATATGCACCATCTTTATCCTGTGTATAAACAGTAGCCATATTGTCCCACCAAGACTGTTTTGCCTGTACATAGGTTTCCACTACAACTTCTGATTCAAGCTCCGCTGCCATATATTCCTCATAAGTCATAACGCCTTCAGATTTGGTATCTTCAGCAGTTTCCTCACTCTTTGAGCCACAGCCAACACAGGCAAACACAAATGTTAAGGTTAAAAGTAACGCTGTAATTTTTTTCATCTTTTTCTCCTCTTTTCAATCTTTGGGATATGTATAAACATCGAGTTAATTATACACAATATTTTAAGGAAAGCAAGAGTATTATTTCCTATTTCTTCCTGTTTCCTCTCTTTTTAATGCCCTGACAGCCCACATACAGAAGCATCAAAATCCATACTGTAGCTAAAGATGTTAACAAAATTACGGCTGTCCCGGGTAATTCCCCCAACTCTGCCTTCTCGGAAAATACCATGCCGTTTCTGTTTCCAAGCTGATCCAGACGGTATAGAGAATTGATATCGCTATATAGCTTCTCCATATAGGCTTCATCAATCTCTTCCCCTCTTCTGGAAGATTTTACCGTATTTTCAACAAGCTGTCCGGCCGCATCACGAAGGGAGGTAGAACCGTTAAATACCGGGGTCACAAATGTATGCCCCATGTTGTCAAGTAACAGTTTTGTTGCTCTGATTTTGATATCATAATGGGTTGTATTGTCTTCTCCGCCTCGTGCTAAATAATTCTGGTATTCGGCTGACTCCTGTGCTTTGGATGTGACAGGCACATAACCTTCTGTTTCTGCATAAGCAGTCTGCACGTCATTGGTTAACAGATATTGCATAAACAGCCAGGAAGCCATAACCTCCTGTGGGTCCTCTTTATTAAAAATACAAACAGACGGTCCTTGAGAAATCATTTTCGGATTCTCCGTATCAAACTGCGGAATCGGCATAACCGCCGTTTCAAACTCCACGATTTTATCTTCACTGATGTCGCAAAGCGGTGCATCCGTTCCCATCCAGGTTGCTCCTGCTGTAGAGTCGATTGCAAAAATACACTGTCCTGCATTCAGAAAATTAGCCGGATAACTCGATACCTTAAAGGTAGAAAAAGCCCCACTGTCGGCATGTTCCGCTATCGTATAAAGCAGTTCCTTCGTTGTATCGTTAAAGAGCAGAATCTCCCCATCGTCAGTAGAATACCCGGCATCTTTCTGCTTAAGCATTTGAATCATCATATTATCCGTTGATTTATAGATAAAAGGAATCATAACCTTCTGACCATTTACCAGATAGTTTCCTTCTTCATCCTGTGCCATGGCGGTCTCCGAAACCTCCCATATAAAATCCCAGGTAAGTGCCTGCGGTAAGGTATATCCCAAAGCTTCCACATAAGTTTTGTTAATATAACAAGCTTCCGTAGAGCGCATATAAGGCAACGCATAGTAATGACCGCCAAAAGAACACTCTTTTAAAAACTGCGGAACAATTTCCTCTTTTGCAGGCGAGTCAAAACACACCTCACTCCCGCTAAGACCATATTTTTCATCAACAAGCAGTTCATCCAAGGGCACAACCAGATTCGTTCCCGTCAGATAGGTTGCGATATGATCTGGATACGTGATACAGACATTCGGTGTCGTATTCGTTGCAATATTGGTTATGACATCATTATAGATTTTGCCATAATCTGTATAAAGGCGCAGATTTACGGTAATATTCGGATATATTTCTTCAAAATCGGCAATGGCTTTCTCATAAATTGCCGTCTGTGTTTTATTGGTATCATTTTTAGCCCAAAAGGTAATCTCATACTCTCTGGAAGTATCAAATTCTTCGGGGATTACAAAAGCATCCATCCCCTTTTGTCCATGACAACCGGTAAGCGTAAGCAGACTGCCTGCTACCAACGCAGCAAGAAGAATCATCGATTTGCTTCTCTTCCATATTCTGCTCATCCTTTTAGCCCTCCTCTTGACACACCTGCCATAATTTGTTTACGGAACAGCAGGAACAGAACAATTAAGGGGATGGAAATGACTACGACTGCCGCCATCATTGCCGGAATGTTTTCACGTCCAAAGCCGTTTTCTCTTATCTCCTGAATGCCATTGGAAACAAGATAATAGTCTTCATCATCCGTAATGAGCCTCGGCCATACATAGGAATTCCAGCATTCAATCACTTTCAGTATCGTTATTGTTACCAAGGTCGGCCTTGCTATCGGTATCAGCACCCTTAACAGATATTTCATATCTGAAGTTCCGTCCACTTTCGCCGCATAATACAGGCTGTCCGGTATCTGCTCGAAATTCTCTTTCAGAAGATAGATATAGAAAACCGACGTGACAGACGGAAGAATAAGTCCCTGAAAGGTATTTCTCATATCCAGGTTCGTAATGGTCACATAATTGGTAATAATGACCAGTTCATTCGGAATCATCATTAAAGAAAGTAAAAAAACAAATGCGATATTTTTTCCCTTAAACTCAAGCCTTGCAAAAGCAAATGCCGCAAGCGTTATGACGACCAGCATAATCGCCGTCGTAGCAACCGTAAAGAGAACTGTATTTAACAGATAGCGTCCAAGCGGTACCGCCGTAAATGCATCTGCATAATTTTGCAGTGTCGGTGACGATATAAAAAATTTAGGGATATATTCCGAATTGTATTCACTGTAGCTTTTTACCGAAGTTAAAAGCATCCAGTAAAAAGGAAATAATACAATCACAGCCCAAAGCACCAGAAACACATAGGTAATTGTCCGTACAACTGCTTTACGGATTCTGGCTTTCCTTTCGATTTTACCGTAGTCCATCCTGTTTTCCATTTTATCTGACCTCTTAATAATGAACCTTCCTTTTGCTGATTAATAAATTAATACATGTAATCGTAAGCACGATGGCAAATAAAAGAATCGCCGCTGCAGATGCATAAGACGGATAACCGCCGCTGTCGCCATAAAGCATATCGTAAACATAACCGACAATCGTATTCATTTCCGCTGCATTCAGATTCGTACCAAACAAAGCGACCACATCGCTGTATGCCTTAAAGGCACCGATAAAGCCTGTGATGACCAGATAAAAAATCATCGGGGAAATCATAGGCAGCGTAATCCGCATAAAGGTCCGGAATTTAGACGTACCATCCACCCTTGCTGCATTATAGTACTGTTCATCAACCGAAGAAAGCGCACTGGTCAGAATCAGAATTTTAAACGGCAGGACAACCCAGACCGTATAAAAGCACAGTACAAATATTTTTGCCCAGTATGGTCCTTCAATAAAATCAACCGCACTTCCACCAAGCCATGTGATTAATAGATTGATAAGACCGTCCGAATATGCTGTCTTCTTAAACAGAATCATAAACACCAGACCGACAGCCAGCGTATTAGTAACATAAGGCAGAAAATAAATGGTCTGAAACAGATTCCGAAGTTTCTTAATTGAACTTAACCCGACAGAAATAAGCAGTGCAATTCCCGTCGATAACGGCACTGTAATAATGACTAACAGAAAGGTATTTTTTACTGCCTGTAAAAAATAAGGATCATGTAAAACATAGGAATAATTATACAACCCGACACCAAAATAAGTCTGGGATGCAGAATTATACCCCTCTTCAAAAGAATATATAAAAACATCTATTAATGGATATACCATAAAAGCTCCCAGAAAGAGCATCGCCGGTAATAGATACAGCCATCCCTTTAAGCTGCTAAGTTTCACTCTTTTTTTCATCATATCACTCTGCCTCAAAATAAATTCTTTCTTCTGTTTCCCTGTTAAAAAGAAATACCTTTCGAGGTACCAGAGCAAATCTGACCGTTACGCCTTCGATATCCACTTTCTTTTCCGTAGCAATAATAGAACGAATCGTGGAATTTAAGGAAGCCTTGTTGGCAGATACCACGCTGATATCACGCCCCATTACTTCCACTCCGCGCAGTGCACAGGTAAACGGGCCATCTTCCCGCAAAAGGAAACCTTCCGGCCGGATGCCAACATACACTTCTTGATTGGTTACTCCTTTTATGCTTAAAACCGCATCTTCCCCTATATATAATTTGTTTTCCTTCACTTGTCCCTCAAACACATTGATTGGAGGTGTCCCGAGGAAACGGGCAACAAACAGATTATCCGGGTTGTCATAAACGTCCTGTGGTTTTCCAATCTGTTGCACCATCCCATCTTTCATAACTACAATCATATCAGATATACTCATAGCCTCTTCCTGATCATGGGTTACAAAAATAGTCGTAATCTTCGTTTCCCTCTGGATTCTCCGGATTTCCTCTCTTGTCTGGAGCCGCAGTCTGGCATCCAGATTGGATAGCGGCTCATCTAACAAAAGAACTCTCGGCATTTTGACAAGAGCACGTGCAATTGCCACACGCTGCTGCTGACCGCCGGAAAGCTCACCGGGCTTTCGCTCCATTAATTCTTCAATCTGGACAAGTCTGGCCACTTCACATGCTTTCTCTAACATTGCCGCTTTTGACAGCTTATCTTTTCCTTTCAAATTCTGTAGCGGAAACAGAATATTCTGTTTTACCGTCAAATGCGGATAAAGTGCATAGTTTTGGAATACAAGACCGATTCCTCTGTTTTCCGGTGGCAGATCGGTAACATCATCCTCCCCAAAAAAGATTTTTCCACTAGTTGGCTGTAGCAGTCCGCTTATCAGATTCAGGGTTGTGCTTTTGCCACAGCCGGAGGGACCAAGCAGACCAATCAGCTTACCGTCCGGAATTTCAAATGTGAAATCATTCACCGCAATTACATCTTCCTGTTTCTTTTTATCGCGGCTTGGAAATTTTTTTGTCAGATTCTGTAATATTACCTTCATGAAATTCCTACCTATGCCTTTCCGAAAATCTCATATCACATTATAAGGAAAAAAGCGGAAATTGTCCAGATTCCACATAACTCGTCTGAACAGATATAAAATTTATACTTCAATGAATACTCCTCTCCATAAAAATAATGGAGCTAGCGTAAAATTTTATTCGGATTAAATGAGAAGAGAACACCACTTTGTGATAAAGTATTAGGTGACCAAACCAAAATACAAAAGCAAAGAAAGGTGTTCTCTATGGTTAACAGTATAAGATATTTTGAAGAAGAATGC
>JAQXTA010000072.1 GCA_029219245.1 Lachnospiraceae bacterium
ATCCGTCTCGGATCACAGCTTCCCATACCGGGGGTTAACAGACATTATTTTGCAGACTGGTTTGCAGCGCAGACAGGCGATGCATTCAATTTCTTTGATGCATTTACGGGCGGTTCCTTCCTGAACATGTCAATACTGGCATTGAACATCACGCCGTACATTACTTCTTCCATTATCATTCAGCTTCTCACGATTGCAATTCCAAAGCTTGAGGAGATGCAGAAGGATGGAGAAGAGGGACGCAAGAAACTGACATCGATCACGCGTTATGTGACGATCGCACTTGCACTGATTGAGTCCGTGGCGATGGCGTGGGGATTCGGAAGGCAGGGATTGCTGGAGGAATTCAATGCGTTGAATGTGATTTCTGTTGTGGCTGCACTGGTAGCCGGAAGTGCATTCCTGATGTGGATCGGCGAGCGGATTACTGAGAGAGGTGTGGGAAACGGCATCTCGATCGTGCTGGTGATCAACATCGTTTCGCGTCTGCCGCAGGATATCGCAGGTTTGTTTGAGCAGTTTGTGTTTGGCAAATCCATAGCACTGGCTGTTGTGGCAGCGCTTGTCATTGTGGCAATTATAATCGGAATGGTAGTCCTGACAATTCTTTTGAATGACGGGACGCGCAAGATTCCGGTTCAGTATGCAAAGAAGATTCAGGGACGCAAGATGGTAGGCGGACAGTCAAGCACTATCCCGTTGAAGATCAACACTGCAGGTGTGATCCCGATCATCTTCGCTTCCTCATTGATGCTGTTCCCGGTTATTATCTGTTCGTTTATCGGGTATCGCGGAACGGGCATCTGGGCAGAGATCCTGAAAGGCTTAAGCTCATCCAACTGGTGTAATCCCAATGACCTGAAGTATTCGATCGGTCTGGTTGTATATGTGGTTCTCGTTATTTTCTTTGCGTACTTCTATACATCCATTACCTTCAATCCGTTGTTGGTAGCCGATAATATGAAGAAACAGGGTGGATTTATTCCCGGAATCAGACCGGGCAAACCGACCAGTGACTATCTGACAAAGATTCTGAATTACATTATTTTCATTGGCGCATGTGGACTTACCATTGTGGCGGTCGTACCGTTCTTCTTTAACGGTGTGTTCCACGCCAGTGTTTCCTTTGGCGGAACCAGCCTGATCATTATTGTCAGCGTTGTTCTGGAGACGATCAAACAGATCGAGTCCCAGATGCTTGTCCGCAATTACAAAGGATTTTTGAATGATTAGTGAAATTTGACTTTCAGTTTTGGGACAGGACAGTTTTGTTTTGTCCCAAGACTTGCTTCATATCACAGC
>JAQXTA010000073.1 GCA_029219245.1 Lachnospiraceae bacterium
GGCATTTCTGGGTGACACCCTTGGCAAGATTGCTTATGAGAAGGCCGGGATCATTAAGGAGAAATGCCCGACAGTTACGATCAGGCAGGCACCGGAGGCAATGAAAGTGATCGCACGCGTCTGTGAAGAGAAACAGTCAACGCTCAGTGTGATGGATCCGAACGAGATCAGGGGCGTGCGCTACGGAATCGAGAAACAGCGCTTTACGTATGGCGGATTTGATAAGTTGGAGATTTCCATGGCGGGTACGTGGCAGGTGGAGAATGCCGCGCTGGCTGTGTGCACCGCAAAGGAATTGAATAATTGCGGATTCCGCGTGACGGAGAGGCAGCTGCGCAAGGGACTCCTGACGACGGAGTGGAAGGGCAGGTTTACCGTGCTGGCAAAGCGTCCGTATTTTGTCATAGACGGGGCGCACAACAGGGATGCGGCGATGCGTCTGGCTGAATCCGTCAAGTTTTATTTTACAAATAAAAAGATAATTACTATAATGGGAATATTGAAGGATAAGGAATACGAGGAAGTTGCCGCGATCATGACGCCTCTTGCCACGCAGGTGCTGACGGTGACGACGCCCAATAACGCAAGAGCGCTTCCGGCGATCACATTGGCGGAGACTGTACGGCGTTTCCAGCCGAATGTGACGGCGGTAGACAGTCTGCAGGAAGCGGTAGAGCTTAGTTATCTGCTGGCAGATAAGGACTCGGTCATCCTTGCGTTCGGCTCTTTATCCTATCTGGGAGAGCTGACGCAAATCGTATTACACAGAGACAGAATCAGGAGAGACACCCATGGTAGATCAGAAAAAGATTGAGGAAGCGGTAAGACTTTTGCTGGAAGGAATCGGGGAAGATATTCACCGTGAAGGACTGGCAGGAACGCCGGAGCGGATCGGAAGAATGTATCAGGAGATCTTCGGCGGGATGGATGAGGATGCGGGGACGCATCTGGCGACACAGTTTAGGGTAGAAAACAATGAGATGGTGCTGGAACGTGACATTATATTCTATTCCATGTGTGAACACCATCTGCTTCCGTTTTATGGGAAAGCTCATGTGGCATACATTCCTGATGGCAGAGTGACAGGGCTCAGCAAGCTTGCACGCACGGTTGAGGTGTTTGCACGCAGACCGCAGATACAGGAGCGCATGACGGCGCAGATCGCGGATGCGGTGATGGAGCACCTGACTCCGAAAGGCGTGATGGTGTACGTGGAGGCGGAGCACATGTGCATGACAATGCGCGGTGTGAAGAAGCCGGGAAGTACCACTACAACAATTGTTACAAGAGGCGTATTTGCGGAAGACCCGGGATTACAGAACCGGTTTTTCCAGATGTTGGGAAGCCATGGAACGAATAGATAAAATATTAAATCATGAATTATTTATTTTCTGTCTTAAGAAAAATGAAGAGGCTGAGCGGGAAAGGATTTTCTGCCGCCATAATATGGAGCATTTCCTGGATGTGGCGAGGATCGGAGAGATCCTGAATCTTGAGGAACATCGGAGGATTCCGAAGGTGCAGATCTATGCGGCAGCACTGCT